>NZ_WWIR01000605.1 GCF_009863025.1 Streptomyces sp. SID4985
GGCCCGCCGCGCCCTGCGCGCCGCCTTCGACTGGTGGCTGGAGTGGGAGCACGACGACCACCCCCGCCGCCACCTCGACCTCAACCACCTGGCGTTCGCCATGTCCGCCGCCGGGCGCCCCGCCGAGGCCGCCGCCCTCTTCCACCGCATCGGCCCGCACGCCACCCGCGAGCCCTGGTCCTACCTGGGCGGCGACCCCCGTACGGCCTTCCACGAGGCCCGCGCGCGAGCGCTCGGCTTACCGAACGCCCCCGGACTGCCGAACGCCCCCGGATTACCGAACTCTGACATCCGCCCGGATCCACTGGCCCCGGCCGCCCCGACGGTGTTCGAATGACGGCGTGAAGCCCGAAGAACCTCCGGAGGACCGCGCGGACCTCCCCGAAACCGAAGCCGGATCTGAAGCCGGATCTGAAACCGGATCCGAAGCCGCTGCCGACGCGCGCGGCAAGCCGATCGGCCGCCGTGTCTTCCTCGGCACCGTCGCCCTCGGCGCCCTCGGCGTGGCCACCGCCCCCGCGCTGCAGCGCGGCTTCGAGGCGCTCTCCGGCCAGGACCCCACCGGACTGAGCGGTCTGCTGCCCAACGGCGGCGGTTTCCGCTACTACTCCGTCACCGCGTCCGTCCCCCGCAAGGGCCCCGCCGACTACCGGCTCACCGTCGGCGGCATGGTCGACCGCCCGCACACCTACACCCTGGACGACCTGCGCGCCCTGCCGCAGACCCGGCTGGTGAAGGACGTCCAGTGCGTCACCGGCTGGCGCGTCCCGGGCACCCCCTTCCAGGGCGTACGCCTGGCCCACCTCCTGGACCTGGCGGGCGTCCAGTCCTCCGCGCGAGCCATCCGCTTCACCTGCTTCGACGGCGCCTACACCGAGAGCCTCACCCTCGACCAGGCCCGCCGCGCCGACGTCCTGGTCGCCCTGCGCATGCAGGACAAGGACATCGGCCACGACCACGGCGGCCCCGTCCGCCTCTACGTCGCCCCGATGTACTTCTACAAGTCCGCCAAATGGCTCTCGGGCATCACGGTCACCGACCGCGTCCGCCCCGGCTACTGGGAGAACCGCGGCTACGACGTCGACGCCTGGGTCGGCCGCTCGAACGGACGGACCGATGACCCCACCAACTGACACTGCGGCCCCGCCCGAGACCGCCGAGACCCGCGTCCCCCGCTTCACCCCCGCCGAACGCTGGACCCACCGCGTGACGGCACTCCTGATGGGTGTGTGCGTGGCGACCGCCGCCTGCCTCTACATCCCGGAACTCGCCGTCCTGGTCGGCCGTCGCGCCCTGATCGTCCGCATCCACGAATGCGCGGGCCTGGCTCTCCCGGCCCCCGTCCTCCTGGGCCTGACCTCCCGCGCGCTCCGCGCCGACCTCGGCCACCTGAACCGCTTCGGCCCTCACGACCGAGCCTGGCTCCAAGCCGTGTTCCGCCGCACCCCCCACCGCCCCGCCGCCAAGTTCAACGCGGGCCAGAAGCTCTACTCCGCCTGGATCGCCGGAGCCACCCTCGTCATGCTCGGCACCGGCCTCATGATGTGGTTCACCCACCTCACCCCCCTGATGTGGCGCACCTCCGCGACCTTCGTCCACGACTGGCTCGCCCTCACGATCGGCGTCGTCCTCGCCGGGCACATAGGAATGGCCCTGGCAGACCCGGAAGCCCGCCAGGGCCTGCGCACCGGCACGGTGAGCCGCGCGTGGGCGGAACGGGAACACCCGTTGTGGCGCCCTTAGCGGCCTTGTCCTACAACACGCTCGTCATCCCACCATCGACGTACAGGACCTGCCCGTTCACGAAGTCAGCGGCGGGCGACGCCAGGAACAGCAGCCCACCCACCAGATCCTCGGTCCGCCCCCAGCGCCCCGCCGGAGTTCGCCCCCGGACCCACGCGCTGAACTCAGGGTCCTCGACGAGCGGTCGGGTCAGGTCGGTCTCGATGTAGCCGGGCCCGAGGCCGTTGACCTGGATGCCGTACGGCCCCCAGTCGGCGCACATGCCCTTGGTGAGCATCTTCAGCGCGCCCTTGGCCGCCGCGTACGGCGCGATGCCGGGGCGGACGACCTCGCTCTGGAGCGAGCAGATGTTGACGATCTTTCCGTGGCCGCGCTCGGTCATGCGCCGGGCAGCCTCGC
The DNA here is from genome assembly GCF_009863025.1 of Streptomyces sp. SID4985. Lineage (GTDB taxonomy): Bacteria > Actinomycetota > Actinomycetes > Streptomycetales > Streptomycetaceae > Streptomyces. Next base: position 2,143 of record NZ_WWIR01000605.1, read on the forward strand.
GGCCGACCAGGAACGCGCTCGTGAGGTTGGTGTCCAGCACGTGCCGCCAGTCGGAGTCGGTGAACTCCGTGAGCGGCGCGCGCAGTTGGACACCCGCGTTGTTGACCACGATGTCGAGCGGGCCCACCCGCTCCTCGACGTCGGCGATGCCCGCGGCCACGGCGGGGCCGTCCGTCACGTCGAACACCGCCGTGTGCACCCGGTCGCCGGGCAGCTCCTCGGCCGCCCGCGCGAGGCGGTCCGCGTCGCGGCCGTTGAGGACCACGGTGCAGCCCGCCTCCGCCAGGCCCCGGGCCAGCGCGAGGCCGATGCCCCGGCTGGACCCGGTGACCAGTGCCGTACGGCCGCCGACGTCGAAGAGAGGGTGAGCCGTCATCGTCGTACCGTCCCTAGATCACCAAGGAGAGGAGCAGGACCAGGGCGCCTGCGACCACGGAGATGATCGTCTCCATCACCGACCAGGTCTTGACCGTCTGGCCGACGCTCAGCCCGAAGTACTCCTTCACGAGCCAGAAACCGGCGTCGTTGACATGGCTGAAGAAGAGCGAACCGGCGCCGATGGCCAGGACCAGCAGGGCGGTGTGCGTGGTGGACATGTCGGCCGCGAGCGGCGCGACCAGACCGGCCGCCGAGACCGTGGCCACCGTGGCGGAACCGGTCGCGAGCCGGATCGCCACCGCGATCAGCCAGGCGAGCAGCAGCGCCGGGATCGACCAGTCCTTGGAGATGTCCAGGATCATCTGGCCGACACCGCAGTCGATCAGCGTCTGCTTGAAGCCACCGCCCGCGCCGACGATCAGCAGGATGCCGGCGATCGGCATCAGGCCCTTCTCGACGGTCTGCTGGAGACGGCCCTTGGTGAAGCCCGCGGGACGGCCCAGCGTGACGAAGCCGAGGATCACGGCGGCGAGCAGCGCGATCAGCGGAGAGCCGACCACGTCGAAGACGCGCTGGGTCATGTTCGCCGGGTCGTCGATGGCGATGTCGACGAGCGCCTTGGTCAGCATCAGCACGACCGGCAGCAGCACGGTGGCGAGGGTCGCGCCGAAGCTCGGACGGTTCTCGAGGCGCTCGGAGGCGCGCTCGGTGATCATGCGGTCGGGCGCCTGGACGTCGACCCAGCGGGCGGCGACCTTGGAGAACAGCGGACCGGCGATGATCACCGTCGGGATGGCGACGACGAGGCCGAGCGCCAGGGTGACACCCAGGTTGGCCTTGACCGCGTCGATCGCGACCAGCGGGCCGGGGTGCGGCGGGATCAGACCGTGCATCACGGACAGACCGGCCAGCGCCGGGATGCCGATGCGCATCAGGGAGTAGTTGCCGCGCTTGGCGACCATGAGCACGACGGGGATCAGCAGGACGATGCCGACCTCGAAGAAGAGCGGCAGACCGATCACGGACGCGATGAGCACCATGGCCCACGGCATCGCACGGCCGCCCGCCTTGGCGAGGATCGTGTCGACGATCTGGTCGGCGCCGCCGGAGTCGGCGAGCAGCTTGCCGAGGATCGCGCCCAGCGCGATCAGGACGCCGACACCGGCGACCGTGTTACCGAGGCCGGTCGTGAAACTCACGATCGCCTTGTCGAGCGGAGCGCCCGCCACCGCGCCGAGCACCAGCGAACCGATGGTCAGGGCCAGGAAGGCGTGGAGCTTGAACTTGGTGATGAGAAAAACGATGACGGCGATGCCCACCAGGACGGCTATGCCCAACTGGGCGTGGCCGGCCGAAGTGATCGGCTGGACGCTGTCCGCTGCCAGCATCTCGACGCTGAGTCTGGTCACGGGGTTCCCTTGCAGGTACGGGGGACGTGGGTGAAGGTGCTACGGGGGTACTACGAGGGCCCTGCCGGGGCCCTACTGGGATGCGACGGAAAGCGCTTCCAGGGCCTTGACGGCACGCTCGGTGATCTCTTCGGGGCCGCCGCCGACATCCACGGCGACTCCGGCCTCGTCCGCCTCAAGCGGCTGGAGCGTGGCGAACTGGGAGTCCAGCAGCGCGGTCGGCATGAAATGCCCCTGCCGCTGCGACATCCGGCCCTCGATCAGCTCACGGCTGCCGCTGAGGTGGACGAAGACGATCCCGGGGGCCTCGGCCCGGAGCCGGTCACGGTACGACCGCTTCAGCGCCGAGCTGCTCACCACCCCGCCGAGCCCCGCCCGGCCGTGCGCCCAGGTGCCGATGGCATCCAGCCACGGCCACCGGTCGGCGTCCTCCAGCGGAATCCCGGCCGACATCTTCTCGATGTTGGCCTGCGGGTGGAAGTCGTCGCCTTCGGCGTACGGGACGCCCAGCCGGGCGGCGAGCAACGGACCGATCGTGGTCTTGCCCGTCCCGGCGACGCCCATCACGACGACGACCTGGGGGGTGCGCATGACTGCCTCGCTGTCTTCTTCGACATCCGACGCCGAACTCCGGCGTCGCCACACTGAAACCTATTAGGTACGACAAATTCAAGAGTCTGTGACATATAAGTCTGACTTTTTGTCTCTGTGATCCAGGCCGTACGCTGAGTGCATGAGCACACCGGGCCGGGGGCTGCACGGCCGCGTACTGGACACCCTCGGCCCTGCCATCACCGCGGGCGAGTACCCGCCGGGCAGTGTGCTGCGCACGGACGAGCTGGCCCAGCACTTCGAGGTCTCCCGCTCCGTGATGCGCGAGGCCGTACGCGTGCTGGAGTCCATGCACCTCGTCGAGTCCCGCCGCCGGGTGGGCGTGACGGTGCGCCCCAAGGCCGAGTGGAACGTCTACGACCCACAGGTCATCCGCTGGCGCCTGGCCGGCGCCGACCGCCCGCACCAGCTGCGCTCGCTCACCGTGCTGCGCTCCGCGATCGAGCCGGTCGCCGCGGGCCTCACCGCCCGCCTCGCCACCGCCGAACAGTGCGCCGAACTCACCGAGTGCGCGCTCGGCATGGTCTCCAACTCACGCGGCCACCGCCTGGACCAGTACCTGATCCACGACATCGCCTTCCACCGCATCATCCTCACGGCCTCCGGCAACGAGATGTTCGCCCGCCTCGGCGACGTCGTCGCGGAAGTCCTGGCAGGCCGCACCCACCACGAGGTCATGTTCGAAGACCCCGACCCGGCCGCCGTCACCCTCCACGTCCGCGTCGCCGAGGCGGTACGCGCCCGCGACAGCGTCCGCGCGGAGGAACTCACGCGCGAGATCGCGGTGGGGGCGCTTCAGGAGCTGGACATCCTGGTGCCGTAGGGGAGTTGAGCGGGGGGTGTTTTCGTGACGCCCCGTCAGTCGAGGAACTCCCCGTCGACGTACACCCATTCCCCACCGACCCGCTCGAACCGGCTCCGCTCGCATAGCTCTCCGCCCCGATAGGACGCCCGGAACGTCACGGTCCCCCGGTCGTGGAACGCGGACCCGTCGACGCGGTCGAGAATCTCGAGTCCCGACCACCGCATGTCGGGGTCGAGGTCGAGCTGGGCCGGGCGGGTACTCGGGTGCCAGGTCTTGAGCAGGTACGCGACATCTCCCACGACGAACGCGGAGTACCGCGACCGCATGAGGGTCTCGGCGGTGGGCGCGGCACCCGCACCGGCGTGGAACCTTCCGCAGCAGTCCCCGTAGCTCTTCGGGAGCCCGCAGGGGCACGGGGTGGTGGGGGTGACAGGGGTGGGGCGGGGGGTGCGTCGGGCCATGGGGGTCATTGTGCCGGACCGCTCCCCGGGGCCCGAGTCAGAACGGCGGGTCATCGGTTCAGCCACCTGCCCGGGAAGCGAGTTCGGCCACGAGGCGGGCGCGACGTTCGCGGTCCGCGATGTCGTCCGCGTTCTCCAGGTCACCGGTGTCGTGGCCCCACGCCTTCATCGCGTCCAGGGCGCGGTCCCGGTGGTGGCGGTCGGTGCTGGTGGCCAGCAGGCGCCGGGCGTGGTGGGCCAGTTCGGCGTGGTGTGCGGTGAGGGCGGGGTGCTCCGTGAGGGGGATCGCGGTGATCAGGGCCGCGTGGCGTACCTCGGCGTCGTCGTGGCCGAGGAGGGGATGGACGGCGGAGAAGATCGCCGGACGCAGGTCTCGGAACGCGCGCAGCTCTCGGTACTCGTCGAGGTAACCCTCGCCGAAATGGCGTTCGCTGACGTTGACGCATTCGTCGTCGGCGTCGTAGGCGGTGTCACTGAGCCAGTCGAGCAGTCTCACGAGGGTCGGGCCGGTATCGGGGCCGAACTCGCCTGCGGTGATGGCGGGTTGGTCGAGGATGGCCGCTATGTAGAGCGCTACGGGCACGGTGGCCTCGTAGATGGTGTTCTGGTGGGACACTCCACCGAGCGCGTCATCGGCGGCGGCCGACCTGACGACCGGGTCCGGGTCCAGCAGACCTGCCAGCGCCGTCGGCAGGGATTCACCCGTCCCCCGAGGCGTGGCAAGCGCCCCCCAGTCCGTGTTGTCCAGGAGGGCCTGGTGGTGAGGCAGTTCGGGAGAACGCGGGTTCCCGGTCTGACTGCGGAGGTCGGCCGAGCTCACGGCGACCACACATACGGCGTAGTAGTGGTGACCGCGTGCAAGCCGAGCCGGTTGAGGATGGGCGCGCTGTCCGCCGACGCGTCGACGTAGAGGTACGGGACCCCGCGGGCGGCGGCGAGCTGCGCCCGGTGGGCGACCATGGCGCGGTAGATGCCCCGTCCGCGCCACTCCTTGAGCGTGGAGCCGCCCCAGAGGCCGGCGAAGTCGATGCCGTCCTTGAACACCAGCCAGGCGGCGCAGACGACTTCGGTTCCTGCCTCGGCGACGAGGACGACGGTGTTGTCCGGGGCGTTCTCGATCCGGGCGGCCAGGTCGTCGGCGAGCCAGCTCCAGTCCTCGCCCCAGACGGCGCTCTCCATGGCGGCGATGCGTTGGAGGTCCGGGCGGGCGGCGACCTGGCGCAGGGTCACGCCGTCGGGCAGGACCGGGTCGGCGGCAAGGTCCGAGGACCGCCCGACGAGCACGGTCTCGCTGTCCTCGGCGACGAAACCGGCCGCCGCGAGCCGGTCGGTGAGGTCGGTGGGGAGATCGTGAGCGCGCGTCTTCCACTCGACCGCCTCACCACGAGCGGCGTAGAAGTCCCGCTGCCGCGCGATGAGCGCGTCGAGTTCCGTCCCGTACACGCCGAGGTCGCGTGGCCCCGTGACGAATCCCCGGTGCCAGCCGACGACACGGGTCAGGGGACCGTCCCGCTCGATACGAGCGCTGCCGCCCGGCGGGGTGACGCCACGGAGCTGGGCGTCGTACGTGGCCCGGAGTTCGTTGATCAGCTTGTCCTCCACGGGGACACCGTACGAACCGGGTCAAGCGATTAAACGGCGTCGGGCGGCGCGTGGCGGCTCACGTACTCGCGCAACTCCGCCCCGTGCGGCGGAAAAGAAGAAGACCCCGCCGAAGCGGGGTCTCTCGCTGGTGTCCGAGGGGGGACTTGAACCCCCACGCCCGATAAAGGGCACTAGCACCTCAAGCTAGCGCGTCTGCCATTCCGCCACCCGGACAAGGTGTCTGTCGTGCGGGGTTTCCCTCGCGGCGACAGAGGAAACATTACCAGGCTTTCGGGGGTGTCCGATCACCCCCCGGTCGCCCCCTGGTCACCCCCGGCCGCCGGGGCCGTTCCCGTGAACGCCGTGTTGCCGAGGGGGCCCGGTCTTGGACGCGGGCGGGGGCGGGGAGAGGATGAAGGGGGAGCCGGCGGACACCTCGGCGGATCCCCACCAGCACATCCACCAGCAGTGACAGCGGGAGGAAGCAGCGTGAGCGAGACGGACACGGCCAGGGGCGTCACCGGTGAGGACGAGGTCGTGGACCTCTGCCGCGAGCTGATCCGGTTCGACACCAGCAACTACGGCGACCACTCGGGCCCCGGCGAACGCGCCGCCGCCGAGTACGTCGCGGAGAAACTCGCGGAGGTCGGACTTGAGCCGGAGATCTTCGAGTCGCACCCCGGGCGCGCGTCCACCGTCGCGCGGATCGCGGGCGAGGACCTGTCCCGGCCCGCGCTGCTGATCCACGGCCACCTGGACGTCGTACCGGCCAACGCCGCCGACTGGACCCACGACCCCTTCTCCGGCGAGGTCGCCGACGGGTGCGTGTGGGGGCGCGGGGCCGTCGACATGAAGGACATGGACGCGATGACGCTGGCCGTCGTGCGCGACCGGCTGCGCAGCGGACGGCGGCCCCCGCGCGACATCGTCGTCGCCTTCCTGGCCGACGAGGAGGCGGGCGGTACGTACGGCGCCCGCTACCTGGTCGACCACCACCCCGAGCTGTTCGAGGGCGTCACCGAGGCGATCAGCGAGGTCGGCGGATTCTCGTTCACCGTGAGCGAGCAGCGGCGGCTCTACCTCATCCAGACTGCCGAGAAGGGCATGCACTGGATGAAGCTGACCGTGGCCGGCACCGCCGGGCACGGCTCGATGATCCACCGGGACAACGCCATCACCGAGTTGTCCGAGGCGGTCGCCCGGGTCGGCCGCCACAAGTTCCCGGTACGGGTCACCAAGACCACCCGCGCCTTCCTGGACGAACTCGGCGACGCGCTCGGCACCGAGCTGGACCCCGAGGACATGGAGGCCACGCTCGCCAAGCTCGGCGGCATCGCCAAGCTCATCGGCGCCACGCTCAGCAACACGGCCAACCCGACCCAGCTGAACGCCGGCTACAAGGTCAACGTCATCCCCGGCGAGGCCACCGCCCACATCGACGGCCGCTTCCTGCCCGGCTACGAGGAGGAGTTCCTCTCCGACCTCGACCGGCTGCTCGGCCCGAACGTCCGCCGGACCGACGTGCACTCCGACAAGGCCGTGGAGACCACCTTCGACGGCGCCCTCGTCGAGGCCATGCAGTCCGCGCTGCTCGCCGAGGACCCCGCCGCCAAGGCGATCCCGTACATGCTCTCCGGCGGCACCGACGCCAAGTCCTTCGACGACCTCGGCATCCGGGGCTTCGGCTTCGCGCCGCTCAAGCTGCCCCCGGAGCTGGACTTCGCGGGCATGTTCCACGGCGTGGACGAGCGGGTGCCGGTGGACGGTCTGCAGTTCGGCGTGCGCGTGCTCGACCGGTTCATCGACGCCTCGTGACCCTTGCGAGGCCCGTTAATCAGGCAGGCGTACGAGATCTACTGAGAAGGGTGAATGCGACCATAAGCTCGTAGCTCCATTACTCCCTCCTCGTTACACGTGATGCGACTCCGCACCTTGGAGCCGCAGTGCCAACTAGGAGGAATGATGATCAAGAAGGTCGTCGCTGCCGTCGCCGCCACCGGTGGTCTGGTTCTCGCCGGCGCGGGTATCGCCGCCGCCGACGCGGGTGCGCAGGGTGCCGCCGTGGGTTCGCCGGGTGTGCTGTCCGGCAATGTCATCCAGGTGCCGGTGCACGTTCCCGTGAACGTCTGCGGCAACACGGTCAACGTGATCGGGCTCCTGAACCCCGCCTTCGGCAACACCTGCGTCAACGACTGACGCGGGCTCCCCGAGGGGCGTCTTTTACGAGCCGTCGGCCCCGCGGTGCGCGCCATGCGCTACGGGGCCGACCGGCCTTTTCCGTAGTCGAGGGCAGGGAATTTCAGGGGGGAACACAATGATGCGACAGGGCACCCGCAAAGGACTGCTCACCATGGCCGCCGCCACCGGTGTGATCGCCGCCGCGAGCGGCTACGCGCACGCCGACGCGGGCGCGGCCGGCTCCGCCGCCGGATCACCCGGCGTACTCTCCGGCAACAGCGTGCAGGTCCCGGTACACATCCCGGTGAACGCCTGCGGCAATACCGTGAACGTGGTCGGGCTGCTCAACCCGGCGGCGGGCAACGCCTGCGGCAACGCGGGCGGCGGCGGCAACGGCAGCGCCGGGGGCGCGCACGCCGGCGCACACACCCGCAACTCGCCCGGCGTGGGCTCGGGCAACACCGTCCAGGCACCGGTCGACATCCCGGTCAACCTGTGCGGCAACAGCGTCAACGTCATCGGCCTCGGCAACGCCGCGGGGGGCAACGACTGCGGCAACGGCGGGGGCGGCCACCAGAACCCACCGGGGAACCCGGGCCAGCCGGGGAACCCGGGTCAGCCGGGCCATCCGGGTCACCCCGGGCACCCTGGGAATCCCGGCCACCCGGGGCACCCTGGTAACCCGGGGACTCCGGGCCACCCCGGTCATCCGGGGAACCCCGGTCACCCTGGACACCCTGGTAACCCCGGTACGCCGGGGCATCCGGGCCACCCCGGAAACCCGGACGAGCCGTGCCCTCCGGGACACGAGCACCCGGGTCACCCTGGACACCCCGGCCATCCTGGGCACCCGGGTCACCCCGGTCATCCTGGACACCCCGGCCACCCGGGCAACCCCGGAAACCCGGGCACCCCTGGAACCCCCGGCCACCCGGGTAACCCCGGCACCCCCGGCCAGCCGAGCAACCCCGGTACTCCCGACAACCCCGGCACCCCGAGCAACCCGGGCACGCCCAGCACCCCCGGAACGCCGAGCACCCCCACCACCCCGGCCAAGCCCACCACCCCGGCCAAGCCCACCACCCCGAGCAACCACGGCTCCTCCCAGGTGAGCACCGGCGGCGGTGCCGTCCAGTCCCCGGCCGGAGGCGCGCAGCTCGCCCACACCGGCGCCGACGTGCCGCTGGGCCTCGCCCTCCCGTCGGGCGCGGTCGCCCTGCTCGCGGGCGCGGTGCTGTACCGCAAGACCCGTCGGGCCGCGTGAACCGCGCCGCGTAACCCACCACGGGCAGACCGGAAAAACGGAGCGGGCCCCACACAAGAGGGGCCCGCTCCGTTCAGTCGTCCAGCTTCAGTCGTCCTGCTTCACCACGTGGCCCGCACCTGGCGGATGATCCGCCGGCGCAACCGCACTCTGCGGCTGCCGTCACGCAGCAGGCTCAGTCGGTCCAGCTCCCAGTGTCCGTACTCTGCATGGTCCGTCAGCAGACGCGTCGCCTCCTTGCGGGTGACCCCGCGAGGTACGTACACGTCGACAAATTCGTATTCCGGCATCGCATCTATTGTGCGGGCACGCGCCCGGTACGGATAGCGTCTGCACTATGTCTGATGCTGCGCAGCCCACCGCTGCCGAGGTACGCGCCGCCGCCGAGGCCGTCAAGACCGCGCTCGACCGCCACCTGGCGGCTGTCGAACGCCGGTCGGGTGAGGACGACCCGGCCGTCTACGAGGCGTTCAACCAGCTGGCAGCGGCCGCCGAGGCGTACGACGAACTGCTCTACGACCGCTACGACGAGGTCACCCCCTTCGAGATCCCCGGCGGGGACGACTCCCTGCCGCCGTACGCGGGCCCGGAGGAACCCCACGCGGTCAGCGTGGTGATCCGCCGTGACTACGCGGTGGCGGAGCCGCAGCGGCTGCTGGCGCAGGCCCAGCGGGTCGAGGCGGCGGAGTACGAGAGCGCGGGCCTGGACGACGAGGCCGCGGCCACGGTGCCGGGCGCGCTGACCATCCTGTTCGGGGAGTTCGAGCCCGACGAGATCGCCACCCGGCACAAGGAGTTCGGGCTGACCGAGGGCGATTCCACGCTGTGGGTGATGGCGGCGGAGGAGGCGGCCGAGCCGGGCGAGTGGCTGGAGGCGCCCTTCGAGCAGCTCGACCCGCAGCACGTGGTCTGCCGCTTCGACGTGAGCGCGGTCTTCGACCAGGACGAGGACACCGAGTCCGACGACGAGCTGGACGACGACCTCGTCGAAATGGACGGCGACGACGACCTGGAGCCCCTGGACGCCGAGCGCTGAAGCAGGGGGCGGTGCGGACCCGGTCGATCAGAGGTCCGCACCGCCCGTAAGCAGTCCGCTCAGCCCGTTCAGTCCGCCACCGGCACCTGCGCGGTCAGCAGCGTCCGCAGACGGGTCGTACGCGGCTTCGCCGGGACCTCCGCCACCGCGCGGGGCAGTGCCTGCTCCACCCCGTGCACCACGGACAGATGGCGCTCGGCACGCCCGAACGCCGTGTACACCCACGGCCGGCTCAGCGCCTGCGCGGCGTCGCCCGGCAGCACCACCACGGCGGCGGGCCAGCGGGCGCCCACCGCCTGGTGCGCGGTCACCGCCCAGCCGTGCCGCACCCGGCTCTCCACCAGCTCCTTCGCCACGACCACCGGACCGCCCGCGCACTCCAGATGCAGCCCCTCGGCGCCCGCCCGTACGACCCGGCCCGGCACCGAACGGCCCGGGGCGGGGGAGTGGACGACCACGTCGCCGGGGTCGAAGCCGCCGAAGCGGCCGGGGCCGGGGTTCAGCCGTTCCTTGAGCGCGGCGTTGAGCGCGCGCGTACCGGCCGCGCCGCCGTGGCCCGGGGTGATCACCACCGTCTGCTCGGGCCGCACGCCGAACGCCCGGGGGACCGACTCCGCGACGAGCTGCACCGTGCGGTGCACGGCCTCGCCCGCGTCCCGCACCGGGACGATGACGATTTCCTTGCCCGGCGCCTCGACCTGGCCCAGCTCACCCGCGCCGATCCCGGACACCAGCTCACCGAGCGGGCCGGGGTCGGGGACGCGGGAGGCGAGCTGGGGGCAGGCGCGGGCGGCGAGGAGGTCGGCGAAGACCCGGCCGGGACCGGCCGACCACAACAGCGCCGGATCGCCGCTCAGCAGCAGCCGCGCCCCGTCGGGCAGCGACTCGGCGAGCATCGCGGCGCCCTCCACGTCCAGCTGGGGCGCGTCCAGCACGATCAGCAGATCGAGGTCGAGGGCGCCCTCCTGGTCGCGGCCGGGACCCTCGGTGCCGGAGAGGACCCCGGCGACCGTGCCGACGCACGAGGCGTCGCCGGACAGCAGGGCGGCGAAACGCCGGGCGCCGTCGGGCGTGTGGCAGACGGCGAAGGCGCGCAGCCCCGCAGCGCGGGCGGCGTCCACCAGCGCGGCCGGTTCGGCGCGGGCCGTCTCGCCGCCGGTGTGCAGGACCAGACCGTGTCCGGCGACCGCGCGGACCAGCTCGGATGCCCCGGAGGACACCGCCTTCTCCCAGGCGTCCGAGGTCTCGTCGGACGGCGCGTTGATCAGTCGGCCCAGCGCGTCGGCCAGGCTCTCCTCCGCGAGCGCGTACCGCTCCAGGCCCGCCAGCACCCGGACCGGCCGCTCCTCCTCGCCCTCGGACTCCTCGTTCTGCGCGGTGGCAGCGGTGGGGCGGGCCGGTGCGCCGGGTTCCTCCAGGGCGTCCTGGAAGGCCAGCGCGTCGCCCTCCGCGAGCGCGGCCTGCATCGCCGCCTCCGCGTCCGGGACACCGCGCTGGGTGAGTGCCGCCGTGAGCGCCGGGAGTTCCAGAGCGGTGTGTCCGGCCAGCGCCGCCTGCTCAAGCAGCCACACGGTGAGCGCGCGGCCGCGCCGCTCGTCGTCGGGACGGCAGTCCGCGCCCAGCAGGGCCCGCGCGAAGCCGTCCGCCTGATCGGGGCGTACGCCGATGATCCGCAGCAACTGCCAGGGGTCCTCGCGGAGCACGGCGTCGGCGCCCTCGCCGAGCACCGAGGTCGCCTGGGCGGCCAGGGCGGGCGGCGCGCCGCCCTCGGTGAGGACGCGCCGTACGGCATCGACCGTCTCGGCGGGCGGTGCGACGGGCGCGGCGGGTACGGGCGC
>NZ_WWIR01000606.1 GCF_009863025.1 Streptomyces sp. SID4985
GCGCGCCCTCGGCCAGGTCGGCCTGGAGGCGGTCGAGGACGGTGACGGCCTCCTCGGCCAGCGGCTCGCCCGCCCAGCCCCACAGCAGGGTGCGCAGCTTGTTCTCGGTGTGGAAGGTGACGCCGTGGTCGATGCCGTAGAGCGCGCCGGTCGCGGTGGGCAGCAGGTGGCCGCCCTTGCGGTCGGCGTTGTTGATCACGGCGTCCAGGACGGCGAGGCGGCGCAGCCGTACGTCGTCGGCGTGCACGAGGAGCGCGGTGCGGCCCTCGCCGACCTCGGCGAAGCCGACGGCCTTCCAGCCCGGCCCGGGCTCCTCGCCGTCGACCAGGGCGAGGAGTTCGGCCTCGGGGCTGACGTCGATCCACAGCTGGCACATGCCCTCGCCGTAGGGGCCCTCGCGCAGCACGGTCGGCGGGACGAGGCCCCAGCCGGTGGCCTCGGAGACCTCGTAGGCGGCGACCTCGCGGCCGGCCAGGGTGCCGTCGGGGAAGTCCCACAGGGGGCGCTCGCCGGCGACGGGCTTGTAGACGCAGGACGCTTCGCGGCCGTCCAGGGCGACCGTGCAGAACAGGGCCGCGTTGGAGGCGTCGCGGATCCGGCCGCGTACGGTCAGCTCGCCCCGCGCGATCAGTTCCGCGAGGTCCGCGTCGGTGGCGGTCACGCTCCCCGGCGGTATCCGTTCTGGCGCGGACATACGTGTCCTTCCGGGTCGAGCGGGAGGCTGCACAGCGGGCACGGCGGCCGCCCGGCGTTGACGACGTCGAGGGCGCGCTTGGCGAAGGCCCTCGCCTGCGCGCCGGTGAGCCGGACCCGCAGCATCGGGGGCCCGTTCTCCTCGTCCTGGAGGAGGCGTTCCTCGGCCTGGGCGAGGTCCTCCTCGGTCTCGGCGTCCAGTTCGACGAGGGCCTGCGCCTCGACGATCATGCGCTGTTCCTCGCCGTCCCAGGCGAGCGCCATGGTGCCGACGCGGAACTCCTCCTCGACGGGGGTGTCCAGCGGGCCGGAATCGGCGATCTCGGTGGGGGCGACAGCAGGCACGGCCGCGTTGCCGCCGCTGCGTCGCACGACCTCGTCGAGCAGTTCGTCCATGCGTTCGGCCAGGGCGGCGACCTGGGTCTTCTCCAGGGCCACGCTGGTCACCCGGGGGCCCGCGGTGGCCTGGAGGAAGAACGTACGGCGTCCGGGCAGTCCGACCGTGCCGGCCACGAAGCGGTCCGGCGGATCGTAGAGGAACACCTGACGGGACACGTCCTGTCTCCATGGGATCGAGTGGGTTCGGGTGGCCTCACCCTACTGCGGGCGGCGATCACGGTGCGCCCGCACCGCCCCCGACCGGTGCGTCGCCCTCCGGGGGTGTTTCGCGCGGGGCCAGCGACGAAAGGTCGCCGGTGTCGCCGAGGCGCACCAGGTAGGGCCGCAGGCGGGTGTAGCGGATCGCGGTGACGGAGCAGGGCTCCACGGCGACCCGCTGGAACAGGTCGAGGTGGAGGCCGAGCGCGTCGGCCACCAGAGCCTTGATGATGTCGCCGTGGGAGCACATGAGGTAGACGGCGTCGGCACCGTGCTCGCGCTCCACGCGCGCGTTCCAGTCGCGTACGGCCTCGGCGGCGCGGTGCTGCATGGCCCGCATGGACTCGCCGCCCGGGAAGGCGGCGGCGGAGGGATGGCTCTGGACGACCTCCATGAGGGGTTCGTCCTTCAGTTCGGCGAGTTTGCGGCCGGACCAGTCGCCGTAGTGGCACTCCCCGATCCGCTCGTCGGTGTGCACGGGCAGGTCCGGGCGGGCGTCCAGGAGCGGCCGCATGGTCTCCTGGCAGCGCTGGAGCGGGCTGACGACCACCTCACTCAGGGGCAGCGCGGCGAGCCGTGCGGGCAGGGCCGCGGCCTGTTCGGTGCCGCGCTCGTCGAGGGCGACGCCGGGGGTCCAGCCGGCGAGCAGGCCCGCGGTGTTGGCCGTGGAGCGTCCGTGCCGGACGAGGATCAGGGTCGGCATGGGCCCCAGCGTAGACCGGCGTGCGCGCGGGGCGGCCGGGGAAGCCGATTCGGCCACCCCGCGTGCGTAAGCCGCCGGTGGGCGGGAAAATGCTCCCCGTGATCTTCGACTGTGCCATCTACCGTGACGGACGCCGCGCCCAGGCCATCAAGGACCCCGCCGAGGCGCTGAGGGAGGCGCGGGCGCACGACGACGCGTTCGTCTGGATCGCGCTGCACGACGCCACGGAGCAGGAGTTCGACCTCGTCCGCAAGACGTTCGGACTGCATCCGCTGGCGGTGGAGGACGCCCTGAAGGCCCACCAGCGGCCCAAGATGGAGGTCTACGACGACTCGCTGTTCGTCGTGATCAAGCCGGTGTTCTACGAGCCGCGGCGCGACACGGTCACCACCGGCGAGGTCATGGTCTTCATCGGCGACTCGTTCGTGGTGACGGTGCGGCACGGCAAGGCGGCACCGCTGGAGGAGGTGCGGCGCCGGGTGGAGTCGGACCCGGCGAAGCTGCGCCACGGGCCGACCGGCGTGCTCTACGCGATCATGGACGCCACGGTGGACGCCTATCTGGAGGTCGCGACCGAGCTGGGCACGGACCTGGACGAGCTGGAGGCGGAGGTCTTCTCGCCGTCGGACGCGGGGTCGCGGAACACGGCGTCGCGGATCTACATGTTCAAGCGGCAGGTGCTGGAGTTCCGGCGGGCGACGGTGCCGCTCGCGGTGCCGCTCATCCGGCTCTCCGGCACGGGTACGAGCAGCGCGCCGGTGCCGTTCGTGGACGAGGGGGCGCGCCCGTTCTTCCGGGACGTCAACGACCATCTGACCCGGGTGAACGAGTCCGTGGAGGGCCTGGACCGGCTGGTGTCCGACATCCTCTCGGCGCATCTGGCGCAGATGAGCGTGCGGCAGAACGACGACATGCGGAAGATCTCGTCCTGGGCGGCGATGGCGGCGGTGCCGACGCTGATCGCCGGGATCTACGGCATGAACTTCGAGAACATGCCGGAGCTGCACTGGGTGTGGGGTTATCCGGCGGTGGTGGCCGTGATGGTGGTGCTGGAGGTCTTCCTGTACCGCAACTTCCGGCGGCGGGGCTGGCTGTAGGGGGCCCTTCGGAGTTCAGGCGAACTCGGCGGCCTTCGGGGCGGGCCCGCCGAGCGCGTCGCGCCGTTTCGGCATCTCCAGGGTGACCATCCGGCGCCAGCCCATGACCCGCTCCCAGAGGTAGAGGGCGTGGATGCCCGCGGCGAGCAGCGCGTTCCTGAGCCGGGACCAGCGCAGGACACGGCCCATGTGGGCCATGACGGCGAGGCTGACGTCCCGGTAGATCCGGATCTCGGCGAGCGCGCACTCGCGCAGGACGCGCTGGATGGTGCGGCCGTGTCCGGCGTGGGCGAGGCGCAGCAGTTCCTCGTGGCAGTAGGCGAGGTGGTTGTCCTCGTCGTGGGAGATCATGCGGACGGCGCGGCCGATGTCCGGGTGGTCGCCGAAGAGTCCGAGCAGCAGCCGCATCTGCTCGGAGGCCCGCTGCTCGGTGACGCGGCTGTGGGCGAGGTAGGTGACGATGTCGTCCACGGTGAGCGGGCGGTCGGCTTTGAGCTTGTCGTGGGCGAGGCCGATGCCGTGCCGTTCCAGGAGCATCGTGTAGTCGGTGTCGGGCGGGACCGGCACGGGTTCGAGGCCGCGTTTGCGCAGCAGGGCGTGGAAGATCCGGCCGTGCTTGTCCTCGTCGGCACCATGACGGGCGATCTTGGGGGCGAGGGCGCGCTGGCTCTGCGGTACGAGGGCGGCGATGCGGCCGTTCTCCCAGCCGCCCTGGGCCTCCCCGCTTGCGGCGATGGAGCAGAAGAGCCGGAAGGACGCGTCGTTGTCGAGGATCTCCTGGAACAGGCTCTTGGCCGAAAGCATCGTGGGCACCTCTCTGCAGGTCTCCGCAGTGAAAAAGTCAAATGCGGATAAAGAGGACCCGCAACCGCGGTGTGCGCACGCTGGGCCGAAAGAGGGAGCGCCGGGGGCGTAACCGGGCCGGGGACCGGCGCGTTGTTCCCGGTGTCGGCCGTGGCGGGGAAGACCCCCGAGCCCCCACCACGGCCGCGAAAACCTCTTGTCGTGCCGTGTTACGCGAGTCCGGCGCGCTCCAGGGCCTCGGCGCCGCCGCGCAGGGAGGCGATCCGCTCCTCCAGGGTGAAGCCTGCGGGGGCGAGGGTCAGGGTGGTGACCCCGGCGGCCGCGTAGGCCTTCATCCGGTCGGCGATCCGGTCCACCGAGCCGAGCAGGGTGGTCTTGTCGATGAGGTCGTGCGGGATGGCGGCCGCGGCGCCCTGCTTGTCGCCGGAGAGGTACTTGTCCTGGATCTCGGCGGCCTCCTTCTCGTACCCCATGCGCTGGGCGAGCCGGTTGTAGAAGTTCTGCTTGCGGCTGCCCATGCCGCCCACGTAGAGCGCGGTGTAGGGGCGGAAGGTGTCCGCGAGGCGGGTCACGTCCACGTCGGCGCCGACGGCGATCGGCACGGTCGGACAGACGTCGAAGCCCTCCATGGTCTTGCCCGCCTTCTCGCGGCCCGCGCGCAGCGAGGAGAGGGCGGTCTCCTCCAGGTGCTCGGCGGCCGGGAAGATCAGCAGGGCGCCGTCGGCGATCTCGCCGGTCTGCTCCAGGTTCTTCGGGCCGATCGCGGCGATGTAGAGCGGGATGTGCTCGCGCTCGGGGTGGACGGTCAGCTTGAGCGGCTTGCCGGGGCCGCCGGGCAGCGGCAGCGTCCAGTGCTCGCCCTCGTACGACAGGCGGTCGCGGGTCATCGCCTTGCGGACGATCTCCACGTACTCGCGGGTGCGGGCGAGCGGCTTGTCGAACTTGACGCCGTACCAGCCCTCGGAGACCTGCGGGCCCGAGACGCCGAGGCCGAGGCGGAAGCGGCCGCCGGAGAGGGAGTCGAGCGTCGCCGCGGTCATCGCGGTCATGGCGGGCTGGCGGGCCGGGATCTGGAAGATCGCCGAGCCCACGTCGATCCGCTCCGTCTGCGCGGCGACCCAGCTGAGCACCGTGGCGGCGTCGGAGCCGTACGCCTCGGCGGCCCAGCAGACGCTGTAGCCGAGCCGGTCGGCCTCCTGCGCCACGGCGAGGTTGTCCCCGTCCATCCCGGCGCCCCAGTAGCCGAGGTTGATCCCGAGCTGCATGACCGATCCCCTTACTCGCAAGTAACGTATCTGCGGCCGACCTTAGCGACCCATTCCCGCGCGGCCCACCCCACCTCGGGTGTTCGGCGCGGCCGCGGCCGGATCCGGTTGTCCACAGGCGGCCGGATCCCGTTGTCCACAGGCAACCCACGGCACCACCTCTGGCCAGTAATCTCGCGCACATGGAGCAGAGGCATCTCGGCCGTACCGGCCTGCGCGTGTCCCGGATCGGACTCGGCACCCTCACCTGGGGCCGGGACACCGAGGAGCACGACGCCGCGGACATGCTGAAGGCGTTCTGGGAAGCGGGCGGCACCCTCGTCGACACGGCGGACGTGTACGGCGACGGCGCCGCCGAGTATCTGCTCGGCCGGCTCACCGACGGGCTGGTCCCCCGCGAGGACCTGGTGATCTCCACCAAGGCGGGCAGCGTGCCCGACCCCGACCGCCGGGTGGACGGCTCGCGCGGCCATCTCCTCGCCGCCCTCGACGCCTCCCTGACCCGCCTGGGCACCGAGTACGTCGACCTGTGGCACATCCACTCCTACGACCCCGACACCCCGCTGGAGGAGACGCTCCAGGCGCTCGACCTGGCAGTGACCAGCGGCCGCGCGCGGTACGCGGGCGTGTCCAACTTCTGCGGCTGGCAGCTCGCCAAGGCGGCCACCTGGCAGCTCGCGGCGCCGGGCACGCGCACCCGGCTCGCCGGTACGCAGCTGGAGTACTCGCTGCTCCAGCGGGGCATCGAGCGGGAGGTGCTGCCCGCCGCGCTGGACCTGGGGATCGGTCTGCTGCCCTCCTCGCCGCTCGGGCGGGGTGTGCTGACGGGCAAGTACCGGGGCGGCACTCCCCCGGACTCGCGCGGCGCCTCCGACCACATGGCGCCGTTCGTGGAGCCGTACCTCGACGACACCGCGAGCCGCATCGTGGACGCGGTGACGACGGCCGCCGACGGGCTCGCGGTGACCCCGCTCCAGGTGGCCCTGGCCTGGGTCCGCGACCGGCCAGGCGTGACCGCGCCGATCGTCGGCGCGCGCACCGCGCGGCAGCTCGCGGCGGCGTTGTCAGTGGAGGCGCTTAATCTTCCTGACGAGATCTGCCGGGCTCTCGACGACGTGTCGGCGCCCGTGCACCGCTATCCCGATCACGACTGGAGCACGCTGTGAGCACGGAGCCGGAGACCACGGAGCAGACCGGGGCGGAGGGCACCCCGGAGAGCCCGGATGTCCCGGAGAGCCCGGAGAGCCCGGAGAGCCCGGAGAGCCCCGAGGGTGCCGTCCCGGTCTCGGGTGAGGCCGAGGGTGCTCGTGAGGGTGACGGGGGCGGACCGGGTGACGAAGAGGCCACTCCTGAGGGTGAGGACGCTGCCTCGGGTGACACAGGAAGCACCCCTGAGGGTGAGGACGTTGCTTCGAGTGACGCCGAAGGCACTTCTGAGGGTGATGGTGCGGCCCAGTTGTCCGAGGCCGAGGCCGAGCTGGCCGCGCAGCGGCTGGAGCGGGAGCGGATCGAGCGGCGCAAGGCCGAGAAGAAGGGGCCCGTCGCGAGCGGCGGCAAGCTGAGCGGGACGGCCGCCGATCTGCTCGCGGCGGTCCGCGCGGTGGAGAGCGGCGAAAAGCCGGTGCGCCCCGCGTTCACCGAGCCCGCTCCGGCCCCGCGCCGCCCCGCCCCGGAGCCGG
>NZ_WWIR01000607.1 GCF_009863025.1 Streptomyces sp. SID4985
GGTGCGCCAGATCGTCCGCCGCGCGGCGCGCGGCGCGTACCGGCACGGCGTCCAGCGCGTCGCCCCGGTGATCCGGCGGATGGGGGAGCTGTGACGGACCCGGCCCCCACGACCACCTCTCAAGGAGACTCCATGTCCGACCCCGAACCCCAGGACGGCACCTCGCCGCGCCGGGTGCTCGCGGTGATCCCCGCGCGCGGCGGCTCCAAGGGTGTGCCCGCGAAGAACCTGGCGCCCGTCGGCGGGGTGCCGCTGGTGGCCCGCGCCGTCCGGGAGTGCCTCGCGGCGGCGCACGTCACCGACGTGGTCGTCTCCACCGACGACCCGGCCATCGCCGCGGCCGCCCGCGCCGCCGGTGCCGATGTGGCGCTGCGCCCGGCCGCCATCGCGGGGGACACGGCCACCTCCGAGGCCGCCGTGCTGCACGCCCTGGACGCACACGAGGAACTCCACGGCACCACCGTGGACGTGGTGCTGCTCGTGCAGTGCACCAGCCCGTTCGTCGCCCGCGAGGACGTCGACCGGGTGGCCGCGGCCGTCGCGTCCGGAGCCGCCGACACGGCGGTCACGGTCGCCCCCTTCCACGGCTTCGTCTGGCGCGACGGCGACGAGGCCGCGGGAGACGGCTACGCCAACGAGGCTGCAGGCGAAGGCGGTTACGGCGTCAACCACGACAAGTCCGTACGTCCGCGCCGCCAGGACCGCCCCCAGGACCTGCTGGAGACCGGCGCCGCGTACGCGATGGACGTGGCGGGCTTCCGTACCCACGGCCACCGCTTCTTCGGCCGGACCGAACTCGTCCGCACCGACCCGGCCCGCGTCCTGGAGATCGACGACCCGCACGATCTCGCCCGCGCCCGCGCCCTCGCGCCGCTCCTCGACACCGAGCGGCCCGGCGCCCTCCCCACCCACGACGACATCGACGCCGTGGTCCTCGACTTCGACGGCACCCAGACCGACGACCGGGTGCTGATCGACTCCGACGGACGGGAGTTCGTCTCCGTGCACCGCGGGGACGGACTCGGTATCGCGGCCCTGCGCGACAGCGGCCTGAAGATGCTGATCCTGTCCACGGAACGCAACCCGGTGGTCGCCGCCCGCGCCCGGAAGCTGCGGCTTCCCGTGCTGCACGGCATCGACCGCAAGGACCTCGCCCTCAAGCAGTGGTGCGAGGAACAGGGCATCGCGCCCGAGCGCGTGCTCTACGTCGGCAACGACGTCAACGACCTCCCGTGCTTCGCCCTCGTCGGCTGGCCCGTGGCGGTCGCGGGCGCCCACGACGCCGTACGCGGCGCCGCGCGCGCCGTCACCACCGTGCGCGGCGGCGCCGGTGCGATCCGGGAGGTCGCCGGCTGGCTTCTCGGATCCTCGCTCGAATCCCTCCCCAGGTAAGGAAACACCCTCACATGAGCATCAACTCCCGTATCCGTCAGCTTGGTTCGCGCGAGGTCGGCCCCGGCCGCCCGGTCTACGTCACCGGTGAGATCGGCATCAACCACAACGGCGACCTGGAGAACGCGTTCAAGCTCATCGACGCCGCCGCCGAGGCCGGGTGCGACGCCGTCAAGTTCCAGAAGCGCACGCCGGAGATCTGCACCCCGCGCGACCAGTGGGACATCGAGCGCGACACGCCCTGGGGCCGGATGACGTACATCGACTACCGCCACCGCGTCGAGTTCGGCGAGGACGAGTACCGGCGGATCGACGAGTACTGCGAGGAGAAGGGGATCGACTGGTTCGCCTCCCCGTGGGACACCGAGGCCGTCGCCTTCCTGGAGAAGTTCGACGTGCCCGCCCACAAGGTGGCCTCCGCCTCCCTCACCGACGACGAGCTGCTGCGCTCGCTGCGCGCCACCGGCCGTACGGTCATCCTCTCCACCGGCATGTCCACCCCGAGGCAGATCCGCCACGCGGTCGAGGTGCTCGGCAGCGACAACATCCTGATGTGCCACGCCACTTCGACCTACCCCGCGCAGGCCGAGGAGCTGAACCTCCGCGTGATCAACACGCTGGAGAAGGAGTACCCGAACGTCCCGATCGGCTACTCCGGCCACGAGACGGGCCTGCAGACCACGCTGGCCGCCGTCGCCCTCGGCGCCGTCTTCGTCGAGCGCCACATCACCCTCGACCGCGCGATGTGGGGCTCCGACCAGGCCGCCTCCGTCGAGCCGCAGGGCCTGACGCGCCTGGTCCGCGACATCCGCGCCGTCGAGGCGTCCCTCGGCGACGGCGTCAAGAAGGTCTACGACTCCGAGCTGGGCCCCATGAAGAAGCTGCGCCGTGTCACCGGCGTCGTCGCCGAGGCGGACATCGCCGCGGCGGCGGGCGAGCCGGTCACGGTCTGATCCCTCAGCCCGACACCCCTCCCGGGACGGTCCCCCACCGATGAGTTCCCCACACGCCCACACCCTCGCGTTCGTCGAGAGTCCCGTGCAACTGCTGAACGTACTGGAGTGGGCCCACGTCCAGGGCCTGGGTCCGGCAGAGGTCCGCGCCGCGGGCGCGGGTCCGGGCTTGCGCCCGGCTACGGGCTCGGGTCCGGCTGAGGGGGCGGCAACGGGTTCGTCGCTGGGCTCGCGCCCGGCGGCGGGTCCGGCCGTGGGCCCGCATCCGGCGGCGGGCCCTTCTCAGGGCGCACGCCCGGCGGGGCCCTACCCGGTGGGGGACCACCCTCAGGGTTCGGATCCGAAGGCGGCCCACGCGCAGGATTCGCCTCCTGCGACGGGTCCGGTCTCGGGCGGGCGCCGGGTGGGACCCCACGCGCAGGATTCGCTCCCTGTGACGGGGTCGGCCTCGGGCGCGTACTCGGAGGGCCACGCCCTGGACCCTCACCCGGAGGGGTCCCCCGACCGGGATTCCCGCTCGGCGACGGACGGCCCGGCCCTGGGGCCACACCCGGCGGGGGCCCCCGCGCAGTACCCGCCCTCGGCGACGGGGCCGGCTCTGGCAGCGACTTCGGCCCAGCACCCCGAGCCGGGAGTGCTCCCCAGGCAGTCCCTGTCCCAGGGCCCCGGAGGGGAAGCGCCCCTCACCCCCGAAACCGACCGTCCGCCCCGGCCCGCCCTGCTCCCGTCGTCCCCGGCCGGGCGGGGGCGGCGGTCTTCGGGGAGCGGGGGACCGGGGGACGCGGGGTCCGGCGTACCCGGGGAGGCCGCGCCCGGTCTGACCCTCGTCGTGCTCGCGCCCACCGATCCCATGACCCGGGGCCAGCTGCGGCGGATGGCCGATCTGGCGCGGGACGAGGGGTACCGGGTGCGCTGGGAGGAGGCGCGGGGCGGGGCGGGGGCGCCGTTGCAGACGATCGGGGCGCTGGCGGGGCCGTTGCGGCGGGCCGAGCGGATCGTCATGGGCGACCCGTTCTCCCGGTACGTGCAGCTCCTGCTGACCATCACCCGCGCCCGCGACCTGGTCGTCGTGGACGACGGGACGGCGACGATGGAGTTCGTCGCCCAACTGGCCCGGGGTGAAAGGCTGGTGCGCTGGCACCGCAAGGGCGGCCGCCCCGGCCCCCGCGATCTGCTCTTCGCCCCCGTGTCGGCCACCGCCCGCCGCAGGCTCACGCCGGTACCGGGCCGCCGCGTCGAGGTCTTCTCGGCGATGCCGGTGACGGAGACCCCCGAGGGCGTGACGGTCACCGCGAACGACTTCACCTGGACCCGCGCCCGCTTCGGACCGCCCCGCATCACCAAGGGCGCCGACCTGGTCGGCACCTCCCTGGTGGAGACCGGCGTGGTGGACGTGGACCGCTATGTGGAGGCCGTACACACCCTGGCCAAGACTCATGGCGCCACCCGCTACTTCGCCCACCGCCGCGAAAGCACCGCCAAGCTCCACCGCCTGGCGGGCGAGACCGGCCTGGAGATCGTCCGCCCCGACCTCCCCCTGGAACTGATCGCCCGCCGCGGCCCCATCGGCCGGACGATCCTCAGCTTCCCCTCCACCGTCGTCCACACCCTCCCCCTCGCCCTGAAGGGCACCGGCGTCCGCGTGGCCGTCTGCGACGTGGACCCCGACTGGCTCACGGAGAACGCCTCACCGCGCGCCCAGGGCTTCCTGTCGGGCGTGACGGGAACGGCCCGGGACGTGCACCGGCTGGCGTCGGTACGGATGGCGTAGGGAGGTCCCGCCCGGCTGTCAGTGGGTGCTGCGATGCTGCCCGGATGACTCCCTGGAACCTGCGGGACCTCGACCGGGCGCTGCGGACGAGCTGGGCCGCCGACACGTGCTCGCCCGACGACCTGCCCGACTGGCGCCCCGCCAACCCGGCCTGGGGACACTGCGACATCACCGCGCTGCTCGTCCACGACCTCTTCGGCGGCGAGCTCGTGGTCGGCGAGGTGCACCTGGACGGGGACCAGCACGGCTACCACTGGTGGAACCGGCTGGCCAACGGCATCGAACTCGACCTGACCCGCGAGCAGTTCCAGCGCGGGCAGACCATCACCACGCTCCGCGTCGTCGAGCGCCCGCCGGGCCCGGCGCTCCGCCGCTGGGCCGAGTACCTGTTGCTGCGCGAGCGCGTCGCCGCGCAGCTCGGCCCGCTGCCGGAGCCGATCTGAAGCACGGACCCCGGCTACTTCCGGGCCAGTACGAACCCCCGCGCCCGCTTCTCGTCCTCCTGCGGCTCCCGCAGCATCGTCGCCACGGGGGTGAGTCCCGCCTCGGAGAGCAGCCCGGCCATCTGCTCCGGGGTGCGCCAGTAGTAGTCGAGGTCGATGTCGTGGCCGAAGCGTTCGGCCAGATGGAGGTGGCCGGTGTCCGTACGGGCCTGGAAGGCCAGCAGGACGTGGCCGCCGGGCACCAGCGTGCGGCGGAAACCGGCGAAGACGGCGGGCAGGTGCGCGTCGGGGACGTGGATCGTGGAGTAGAGGGCGAGGATGCCGCCCAGGGTCCCGTCCGGCAGATCGAGGGACGTCATCGAGCCGACGTGGAACCGGATCCGGGGGTGCGCGGCGCGCGCGAGCGCGACCATCGCGGGGGAGACGTCCACCCCGAAGACCGGTACGCCCAGCTCGTGCAGATGAGCCGTGACATACCCCGGCCCGCTCCCCAGATCGGCCACCGGCTCCGGCCCGTTCGCCACCACCAGCCGGACGAACGACGCCACCAGCGCCTGGTCCAGGGGGTACGTCAACGAGGACGGGTACTCGGCGGAGTAGTCCTTGGCGATCGCGTCGTAGGAGGAACGGGTCGCATGCAGAAAGCCGGTGTGCGTCTCAGTCACGCCCCCGCACCCTACTCCGCCACCCCCCACCGACACCCCGGCAACCCGACCAGGCGCCACCCTTCACCAACCCACGCGCCCGACACAAAGCCCCCACCCCCACACGCCCCCCCC
>NZ_WWIR01000608.1 GCF_009863025.1 Streptomyces sp. SID4985
GGCGGGCTCCGTGCCCCGCGCCGACCGGGCCGTACGGTCCCCCGGCGCCCGCTGCCACGAGACGGCGAGCGAACTCGGCCTCGACACCGACGAGTTGCCGGAGCTGGCCACGCTCGACACGGGCCGCTGGCGGGGCCGCACCCTGGAAGAGGTGGGCACCGAAGAGCCCGAGGTGCTGATGCGCTGGCTCGCTGACCCCGAAAGCGCCCCGCACGGCGGGGAGTCGGTGCGCGCCCTGTGCGAACGCGTCGGCGCTTGGTTGGAGTCGACACCGAAGGATGCCCGCACCCTCGCCGTCGTCGAGCCTGAAGTCATCCGCGCGGCCGTCGTCCACGCGCTGCGCCTGCCTCCCGAGACGTTCTGGCGGCTGGACGTACTCCCGCTGACTGTAACGGAGTTGGGCGGCCGCTCCGGGCGCTGGAATCTGCGCCTGGGCCGCCCGCTCGCCGGAGAATCGACGCCGCCGCCGGAATCCGGGCGCCCCCGGGCTGACCAATGAAACTTAGGCAAGGCTAAGCTAAGTTCTACGTGCCGACGCCCGGTACTCGGTCCCACCGGGCGCCGCTCTTCGCCCGTGACCCCGTGCCGCTCCCAGTGGCGGGGGCCGGGCGGACGAACACGAGAGGGCCCCGGACGGTCCCGGGGCCCTCTCGTCGTCGTACGGCCGTGGTCAACGGCGGGCTCAGCCCGAAGCGGCCACCGCCGCTGCCGAAGGCGCCTTCGCCGGACGCGGGTTGAGCTGTCGCTCCGCCAACTCGCCGAAGAGCAGCCCGAATCCGCCCCACAGCACGGCCTGGACCGCGAGCGCGGCGAGCCGGAAGCGCCACAGCAGGGTGGCCGGGAAGTCCCGGGGGACCTCGTTGATGACCGGCAGGAACGCGTACGCGAGGCCGATCACCACCGCGAAGGCGGCGACGGCCACGACGGTGGCGTACCAGGTGCCCAGGCTCGGGGCGAGCCGTTTGCCGAGCAGGGTGGCGCCTATCGCGAGCAGCACACTGAGCAGCATCATCAGGAAGTACAGCGTGGTGCGCTTACCGATGGTGTCCGGGTCGCCCACCGAGGGCGGGTTCGCCGGGTACTTGAGGAACGGCACGACGTACACCGCGAGCAGCGCGGCCGTGGACAACAGCAGCGCGGTCGCGCGGGGGCCGAAGCGCCCGACGCGGCCGAGCGCGAAGCAGAACGCGAGCGCGGCGATGCCGCCGAAGGCGACCCCGTAGACCAGGACACCGGTGGCGAGACCGGCGGTGGACTGCAGGGAGCGGGAGACGACCTCCATCTCGTGTTCGTGGGCGTGGGCGTCCTCGAAGGCGATCGCCCGGTCGACGTTCGGTTCACCGAGGAAATAGGCGGCGACCAGGGCGAGGAGACCGGCGGCGAGCCCCGCCAGCATGCCCCGGACCAGGAGGTTTCTGACCGTTGCGGAGTTCATGGAGAAGCGGCGTCCCTTACGTCAGTGGCAGGGGAAGCCGAGCAGGTGGCGGGCGTCGTGCACCCACTCGTGGACGTCCGTGCCGTTGAACACGGAGGTGGCGCCCTGCTCGGCGCCGACGAAGTAGAGCAGGATCAGCATGAGGACGCCGAAGAAGACGGCCCAGGGCGCGATGTCCTTGAGCGGCAGCTTGGCGGGTACGGCGGGGCTGGTGGCTGTCGGCGAAGCGACGGTCTGCGCCATGGCAGGACCTCCTCGGGAATTCGCGTCCCATCTCGGTGGTGCACAGGACGACGGCCACGGGTCTGACTCGCGCTGCCCCTCGCGGGGCCTCGCACACAGTGGCGCGACCGTGCCGGATTTCCACCGGCTTCCGTTCCGCCGTCGTCGATTTCGCACCGACGGTACCGCGTACGAGAGGCGCGGCCAAGACCGCGCCGGGCCGGGTGATCTTCCTCTCCCGGCAGGCCGGGACGCGTGGGCACGCGGTGAACACGCGGTGTCTACGCGCCGGTTCACCGTTCTCGTACGCGGTATCGACGCGCCTGGTCCACCCTCCTCGTACGCGGCACCCACGCGCCGCTTCACCCTCCTCGTACGCTGCTCCCCGTGCCGTCCTCCCCGCTGCTGCGCGCCGCCGTCCTCGTCCTCGAAGGCGCCAAGCCACTCGACGTGGGCATCCCCGCCCAGGTGTTCACGACCCGCGCCTCCATGCCGTACGAGGTGCGGGTCTGCGGGGCCGAGCCCGGGCTGGTGACCGGCGGCGACGGGTTGTCGTACCACGTGGCACACGGCCTGGAGGCGCTGGAGTGGGCGGACATCGTGTTCGTGCCCGGCTACCGGTTCCCGGACCGCGAGGACCCGCCGGCCGCCGTGGTGGCCGCGCTGCTCGCGGCGCACGCGCGCGGGGCGCGGCTCGCGGCCATCTCGACGGGCGCGTTCGCCCTGGCGGCCACGGGGCTGCTCGACGGGAAGCGGGCCACCACGCACTGGCACTACACGCGCGCCCTGGCCGAGCGGCATCCGCTGGTCCGCGTGGACGGCAATGTGCTGTTCGTGGACGAGGGCAGCGTGCTCACCTCGGCGGGCGCCGCCTCCGGCATCGACCTGTGTCTGCACGTCCTGCGCGGCGACCTCGGAGTGGCCGCCTCCAACCACGCGGCCCGGCGCCTGGTCGCGGCCCCCTACCGCAGCGGCGGCCAGGCGCAGTACGTGCCGCGCAGTGTGCCGGAGCCGCTGGGCGAACGGTTCGCCGGTACCCGCGAGTGGGCGCTGCGCAGGCTCGGGGAGCCGCTGAGCCTCGCGGCGCTGGCCCGGCACGCCTCGGTGTCGCCGCGCACCTTCTCGCGGCGGTTCGTGGAGGACACCGGCTACACGCCGATGGAGTGGGTGACGCGGGCCCGCGTCGACCTGGCCCGCGAACTCCTCGAGCGCTCGGACCACGGGGTGGAGCGGATCGCGGCCGAGGTCGGTCTCGGCACGGGCGCGAATCTGCGGCTGCACTTCCAGCGCGTGCTGGGCACGACACCGAGCGACTACCGGCGCACCTTCACGAAGGGGAGCTGAACCACGCTGACCGGAAGGGCGGCTGAACCGCGCCGGTCCCGAGGAACACGGCTGGCGTGATCCTTGCGAACCATGGCGCTCCCGCCGCTCCCCCGCCCGCGCGCCGCCCGCGAATCTGGGGGCGAACGGAAGGGACACCATTCATGACTCGTATCGCCGTCAACGGATTCGGCCGCATCGGACGCAATGTGCTGCGCGCCCTGCTGGAGCGCGGAAGCGACCTCGAGGTGGTCGCCGTCAACGACCTCACCGAGCCCGCCGTGCTCGCCCGGCTGCTCGCCTTCGACACCACCGCCGGACGCCTGGGCCGTCCGGTGTCCGTGGACGGCGACACCCTCGTGGTCGACGGCCGCCGCATCAAGGTCCTCGCCGAGCGCGACCCGGCGCGGCTGCCGTGGGCGGAGATGGGCGTGGACGTCGTCCTGGAGGCGACCGGCCGCTTCACCGCCGCCAAGGACGCGCGCGTCCACCTCGACGCGGGTGCGAGCCGGGTGCTGGTGAGCGCGCCGTCGGACGGCGCGGACGTGACGCTGGCGTACGGCGTGAACACCGACGCCTACGACCCGGCGCTGCACACGATCGTCTCCAACGCCTCCTGCACGACCAACGCGCTGGCGCCGCTGGCCGCCGTCCTGGACGACCTCGCGGGCATCGAGCACGGCTTCATGACGACGGTGCACGCCTACACCCAGGAGCAGAACCTCCAGGACGGCCCGCACCGCGACGCCCGCCGCGCGCGTGCCGCCGGGGTGAACATCGTGCCGACGACGACCGGTGCGGCGAAGGCCATCGGCCTGGTGCTGCCGGACCTGGACGGCAAGCTGTCGGGCGACTCGATCCGGGTGCCGGTGCCGGTGGGCTCGATCGTGGAGCTGAACACCACCGTGGCCCGCGACGTGACCCGGGACGAGGTGCTGGCCGCCTACCGCGCCGCCGCCGAGGGCCCGCTGGTCGGTGTGCTGGAGTACTCGGAGGACGCGCTGGTCTCCGCCGACATCGTCGGCAACCCGGCCTCCTCGATCTTCGACTCGGCGCTGACCCGGGTGGACGGCCGGCACATCAAGGTCGTCGCCTGGTACGACAACGAGTGGGGCTTCTCGAACCGCGTGATCGACACGCTGGAGCTCCTCGCGGGCAGCTGAACTCCCGTACGCGGGCGGCCCCTTGGGCCGGGGCCGCCCGCGTGCGTTCGAGCCACGAAGGCTCAGGCCGCGAGCAGATCGGTACGCATGCCGAGGTGCCGCAGCGCCGAAGCCGCCGCACCCGCGCCGCACATTCCGTGGGCCCCGGGCCCCGGAGGCGTGGCCGCCGAGCACAGGAACACCCCGGGCAGCCCCGTGGCGTACGGGTCCAGGGCGGGACGGGCACCGAACACCAGCTGGGGCACGGTCTTGGCGCCGGTGAGAATGTCGCCGCCCGCGAAGTTGGGGTTGGCGGCGGCGAAGTCGGCGGGCCGGGTGACCTCCATGCCGAGGACGCGCTCGCGCACGCCCGGCGCGAACCGCTCCAGCTGGGCGAGGATCGCGCCGGTGGCGTCCCCGTCGTAGCCGTACGGCACGTGGGCGTACGTCCAGACGGGGTGCACGTCGCCCACCGACCGGCCGGGGTCGGCCAGATACTGCTGGCCGACCAGGACGAAGGGCCGCTCGGGCATCCGGCCCGCCGACACCTCGCGCTCGGCGCGGGCGATCTCGGCGAAGGTGCCGCCGAGGTGGACGGTGCCCGCGCGCCGGGCGTCGGCGTCGGTCCAGGGGATGCCGCCCTCGACGGCCAGGTCGACCTTGTAGGCGCCGGGGCCGCGCCGGAAGCGCCGGTAGGCGGACCGTACCGGGCCGGGCAGCCGGTCGCCGTAGATCGCGAGGGTCTGGCCGGGGTCGAGGTCGAGCAGGGTGACGTCGGCGGGCGGGAGCTGTCGGTGGTCGGTGACGCGGACGCCGGTGTGGATCGTGCCGCCGTTTTCGAGCAGGACCTTCTCCATGGCGCGGGCGATGGACTGCGAGCCGCCCTCGGCGACGGCCCAGCCCGCCGTGTGCCCGGCGGCGAGGATGCCGAGCCCGATGGCCGAGGTGAGCGGGCGGTTCAGCGGGCGGTAGGCGTGGGCGGCGACCCCGGCCCACAGGGCGCGGGCCCGCTCGGTGGTGAACAGCTTGGCCAGAGCGGCCGCGGGCAGGGTGGTGGGCAGCCCGAACCGGGCGAGCAGCAGCGGGTGCGAGGGCATGCGCAGCAGCGGGCCCATCACGTCCTGGGCGAGCGCGTCCCAGTTCCGTACGGAGGGGCCGAGGAGGGCGCGGTAGCGGTCGCCGTCGGCGCCGAGCAGCCGGGCGGTGTCCTCGACGGAGCGCATCAGCACGCCCGCGTCGCCGTCGTCCAGGGGGTGGACGCAGTCGATCTCGGGCAGCAGCCAGCGCAGTCCGTGCCGTTCCAGGTCCAGAGCGCGCAGCGCGGGTGAGGTGACGGCCATGGGGTGGATGGCGGAGCAGTGGTCGTGCAGCAGTCCGGGCACGAGGGCCTCGTGGCTGCGGGTGCCGCCGCCGACCTCGTCCGACGCCTCCAGCAGGGTGACCTCAAGCCCCGCCCGCGCGAGCAGGGCGGCCGCGGCGAGCCCGTTGGGGCCGCCGCCGACCACGAGGGCGGAGGTCATGAGGCGGTGTCCGGGAGGGAGGGCGTGCCGGGAGCCGGGACGGCAGGCGTGCCGGGGGCCGGACGCAATGGGTGCCGCGAACGTACGTCGTGCACGGGGTAGTCGGGGCCGTCGGTGGGCCAGGGCTGGCGGCTCAGCATGTCGCCCACCGTGACATGGCCGCTCTCCAGGAGGCCCAGGGCGGCGTCGTGGATCTCATAGTCCTGAGTCTGCCGGTGGAGGGGCTGGCCCTCCAAACAGATCACGCGCACCTCGCCGGGGGCGAACCCGCAGCGCGCCTGGACGGCACGCAGCAACTGGTCGTCGTGGAGGTGGCCCTCGCCGAAGTTCCAGCCGATCGCGAACCCGGCGATCAGCTCGCCCTCGACCACCACCACGTCCTCCTCGCCCTCGGTGAGACGGCACACGAGCCCGGCGAGGGCCCGCCCGTGGGAGTGCAGGGACCGCCAGGCGTCCACCTTGCCCGCCAGCAACAGGGCCGTGTCGGCGTCGTAGAGCGCCGCTATCTGCTGCTGGGGCAGCCGGCTCACCGTGGTCAGGCCCGTCTCCAGGCGGTCCAGGGCGTCGCCGGTGAACGCCCAGGCGCTGGTGGCCCAGTTGCCCGCGTAGTAGCGCATCGCGGGCAGGAAGGAGACGAGGTCGGGGCGGAGGTTGCCGAGCAGCGGGAGCAGGACGAGGGTCGGCAGGAGCACCACGAGCAGCCAGGGCGAGTGCAGGTGCCAGACGCTGATGTCGCCGTGGGCGCCGAAGAGATAGAAGAGCGAGAAGACGAAGAACAGGTTCCACTCCAGCGGCACGCCCATGGGGACGGTCGAGAGGATGTGGAGGTGGAAGACGGCCATGTAGAGCAGGGCCGCCCAGGTGAGGGGGCCGCCGTCGCCGAGGAAGACGAGGTAGAGCGGTACGGCGTACTCCGTGGCGGTGCCGACGTGGGCGAGCAGGAACGCCAGGCGGGAGGGGCGCAGGTCGCGGGGGTGGTCGCGGTAGAAGAGGGGCCGCAGCCTGCGGGGCATCAGCGGCGCGTTGCTCATCATGATCGCGACCACGAACGGGAAGTGGTGGTTGAGCTTGGAGGTGGCGGCGCCCCACCAGATCGCCAGCATGACGAGCTGGAAGCCGATGAACATGTCGCCGTACGGAAAGAAGAACAGCAGCAGCGAGAGTCCGTACTGTTCGGCGCGCGCGGCGAGGAAGACGGTCTTGTCACGCAGTCCGAGCAGCGCGAGGGCGACGATCAGCGGTACGACGGCCACCGGGTCGAGCAGGCCCACGTGCGCGGAGCCGGGAAGGCGTCCGCTGTCGCCGGGGCGGGTGAGCAGCCAGACGCCGGAGGCGAGGACGGCGGCGTAGAGCAGGACGTCGGCGAGGGTGCGACGGTCGCCCCGGGTGAGGGGCACCTTGTCCGGCCACGGGGGCAGCCGGATCGTGCCGGGCCTGAGCCAGTAGAGGGCGGACCCGACGGGCGGGCTGAACCGGGAGGAGAGCGGTCCCGAGCCGCAGCCGAGCCCGATGACCTCCCACAGCAGGGTGAAGACGATCAGCTTCTGGTAGACGACGGGTTCGGACCACCAGGAGGCCAGGTCGGCGACGGAACCGAGGCCGGGCGTCAGCGAGATGACGAGCGCCGCTCCGCCCATGTAGAGCAGGCATTTGACGACGTAGAACAGATACACCGCGAAGGGGCTGCCGAAGCCGTGCTCGACCCAGTGCCGGGTCAGGGCCTCCAGCCGCTCACGGCGCGGCAGGGCGCGGTAGGTGTCGGTGTCCAGGGGGACCAGCCGGGGTGTCATGAAGCCCATGGGGATCACGCCTTTGTGTCGCGTAGGGGCCGGGGAGAGGGGGTGCGCGGGCGAGGTGGTCAGGCGGGCGCGAGCAGCACCCGGCGCCGCAGCGCGGGCTTGTCGGGCTTGCCGACCGGGTTCTTGGGGATGGCGGAGACGACGAACACCTCGGCGGGCCGCTTGTACGGCGCGAGGCGCTCGGCGCAGAGGGCGGTGACCTGGGCGAGCGTGAGGTCCGATCCCTCGCGCGGGGCTACGAAGGCGACCGGCACCTCGCCCAGCACGGCGTCGGGGCGGCCGACGACGGCGGCCTCCAGGACGCCGGGCAGCTCGTGCAGGACGGTCTCGATCTCCTTGGGGTAGATGTTCTCGCCGCCCCGGATGATCATGTCCTTGAGCCGGTCCACGAGGACCAAATAACCATCCTCGTCCAGGCGCCCCACGTCACCGGTGTGCAGCCAGCCGTCCCGGACGGCGGCGGCCGTCTCCTCGGGCCTGCCGAGGTAGCCGCGCATCACGGTGGGCCCGGAGATGACGACCTCGCCGGTGCGGCCGTCGGTGATCAGGCGGCCGTGCTCGTCCATGACGGCCACGCGCTGGCCGGGCAGCGGCGGTCCGACGGTGCCGGGCTTGCGCGGCCCGTCCAGGGGGTTGGCGGTGGAGGCGCAGGTGGCCTCGGAGAGTCCGTAGCCCTCGACGACCGGTACGCCGAAGCGCTGTTCCCAGGCGGCGATGAGCTGCGGGGGCATGGGTGCGGCGCCGCAGGCGGCGAAGCGCAGCGAGGAGGTGTCCGGGCGCACCTCGGGCGGCAGGCCGGTCAGCATGGCGTAGATGGCCGGGACGGCCGAGAAGCAGGTGGGGCGGGCCCGCTCGACCTCGGCGAAGAAGTTCCGGGCGCTGAACCGGCCGAGGACGGTGGCCCGGCCGCCCGCGCGCAGCGGCGAGAGGACGCCGACGACGATGCCGTTGACGTGGAAGAGGGGCAGGACGAGCAGGCTGTGGTCGGCCTCGGTGAGCCGGGTCGCCTCGATCATCGTCGCGGTCATGGCGTCGATGTTGCGGTGGGTCAGCTCGACGCCCTTGGGGCTGCCGGTGGTGCCGCTGGTGTAGATGACGAGGGCGAGATCGTCCGGGCCGGGGTCGGCGGCGACCGGGCGCGCGGACGGCGGAAGCGGGTGGGCGGACGCCGGGAGCGGACGGGCGAGGTCGTCCAGGGTGAGGACGGCGACGGACTCCGGCAGCCCCTCGCGCACCTGGTCGGTCACCAGCACCCGGGCCCCGCTGTCGGCGAGCTGATGGCCGGTCTCGGCCGGGGTGAGCGCCGGGTTGACCGGGGTGAGCGCGGCGCCGAGCCGCCAGGCGGCGAACAGGGTGACGACGAGTTCGGCGCGGTTGGGTAGCCGGACGGCGACGATGTCGCCGGGGCGCACACCCAGGCGGGCGAGACGGTCGGCGCAGGCCTCGACCCGAGCGGCGAAGGCGGCGTTGGACAGGGTGCCGTTCTCCTCGTCGGTGAGGGCGGGGGCGTGGGGCGCTTGTGCGGCGCGCACGGCGGGCAGTCGGCTCAGCGTCATGAGAGTCATGGGGTCCTTCGCTCCAGCGGGGGACGGAACCAGGCGAAGATAGGGGCGCCACGGCCCCGGCGGCGACGGCCGCGCGCCACAACATCCGGGGCGGCTTTCGTGCTCCGCGCACAGTCCCGGCCGGGCGCGGGCGGCCTACAGTGCGCACATGCCGACAGAACAGGCCCTGGTCAGCCGATTGGCCGACCGCTTCGGAGAGAGGCGGGACGGTGTCGTCGCCGACCTCGTGCGGATGACGCTCGTCCAGATCGACGACCTCGACCACGACGCCGCCACCCGCTCGCTGCTGGAGGCGAGCATCACCGAGAACGTGGTGGCCGCGCTCAACTTCGTGGGGCGCGACTTCGACGCCGATCTGCTGGAGGCCCCGTCGGCGGCGCTGGCGTACGCGCGGATCCTGGCCCAGCGTGACGTGTCGCTCTCCGCCCTCGTCCGTGCCTACCGCATCGGCCACTCCCGGGTGCTCGACGACTGCTTCACCCTGGCCGAGGAGCTGCCGCCCGATGACCGGGTGGCGGTCGTCCTGGCGCTGGTGCGCCGCTCGGCGCTGTACATCGACCAGATCTGCGAGCAGGTCGGGCGGGCCTACGAGCGTGAGCGCGAACGCTGGGTGGCGAGCCAGGACGGGGAGCGCCGACGGTGGGTGGGCGAGCTGCTGGGCGGCGGCCCGGTGGACCGGGCGGCGGCCGAGCGGGCGCTGCGCTATCCGCTGGACGCGGTGCACGTGGCCTGCACGCTGTGGCCCACGGGCCGGATGACCTCCTTCGACCTGCTGACCGCCGTGGACGAGGTGCGCGCCCACGCGACGGCGGCGCTGCGCGCGCGGG
>NZ_WWIR01000609.1 GCF_009863025.1 Streptomyces sp. SID4985
AGCGTGCCGATCGTCTTGTGGTCGGTGGTCGTCAGCCACTTCACCACGACGTTGCCGGGCTCCTTGCGCCTGACCAGCAGCTCGCTGTCGGACGCGTCGGCTGCGGCGGCACCCTGGGGTTCGTTGAGGATGCTCACAGGTTGTTCGTCTCCCGGTTCTTCTCGTGGCTCGTCTGCGCGATGCCGGCGGGAATGTAACCGGTCTGCCCCTTCTTGGCGAGGTCCTTGAGGTGCTGCTCGTACCGCTCGGGGGAGACGACCTTCACGTTGAACAGCATCCGGGAGTGGTCGACGCCGCACAGCTCGGCACACTTGCCGAGGAAGGTGCCCTCATGGTTGGGAGTCACCTGGAAGGCGTTGGTGTGACCCGGGATGACGTCCTGCTTCATCAGGAACGGCACCACCCAGAAGGAGTGGATGACGTCACGCGAGGTGAGGATGAAGCGGACCGTCTTGCCCTTGGGCAGCCAGAGCGTCGGACCGGGGTTGTTCGTCTGCGGGTTCCGCGTACCCGGAGTGCCGACGTCGTAGACACCGCCGGCGTCCGCCGGGAATGCCTTCGTGAACCGGTCCGGAATGGCGGCCAGGTTCGGGTCGGTCTTGGCGTTCCCGGTGGAGCCCGGGACGTTCTCGATGTAGTTGAAGCCCCAGCTCCACTGGAAGCCGACCACGTTGACCGTGACGTCGGGCTTCTTCTCGAGGCTGAGGAGCTTCGACTCGTCGCGTGCCGTGAAGTAGAACAGCACGGAGACGATGATGATCGGGACCACCGTGTACAGCGCCTCGATGGGCATGTTGTACCGCGTCTGCGGCGGAACCTCGACCTTGGTGCGGCTGCGCCGGTGGAACATGACGCTCCACAGGATCAGGCCCCACACCAGCACGCCGGTAGCGAGCGCGGCGGCCCAGGAGCCCTGCCACAGGGAGAGGATGCGGGGAGCCTCTTCCGTGGTCGGGGTGGGCATACCAAGGCGGGGGAAGTCCTTGTATGTGCAACCGGTGGCGGTCGCCAGGACCAGGCCCGCGGTCAGTGCCTGCAGCAGCTTCCGCCGCATCGGGCGCCGCGGCGAGCGGTCGGAGCCGTTGGGACTCACGTAGCGCCTTCCCGAGAGTCTCGCCCGCGCGGTCGGCTGCGGCCTTCTCGCTGGTCGGTCGCCGCCCTGCGTCGGGCAGGGGTTTGGATGTTTATGCGGACCAAACCCTAGCCGACGGCCTCCGGCGGTTCGCGGGGAGGGGGGGATACGCGTCGTCGGGTCGGTTCGGGGGGTGTTGGGGGGTGCCTAATCGCCGTGGGTTGTTGCTGTTTGGTGGCGTGTGCGGGTATCTGGGGGCCGTTCGCGCCCACGCGGCGGAGCCGCACATCGACAGAGCCCCGCGCCCCTGCGATAGGCGTCCCTCGTTTTAACGTTGCCGTGTGAGTTACTTCGACGCTGCTTCTGTTGCTCCGCTTCATCCTGTTGCCCGGCAGGCCCTGGTGGCCTCGTTGGAGGAGGGGTGGGCTGATCCTGGGCGGGTTTATCGGGAGGGGCGCAGGGCTCGGGTGCTGGTGGACGCGGCTCGGGAGGCGGCGGCCGAGGTGGTGGGGTGCCGGGCTGATGAGGTGGTGTTCACCGCGTCCGGGACCGAGGCCGTGCGGCAGGGGATCGCGGGGGCGCTGGCGGGGCGGCGGCGGACGGGTCGTCACCTGATCGTGTCAGGTGTCGAACATTCCTCTGTACTCCATTCGGCGGAAGCGTGGGAGGCGGACGGGGGGTCGGTGAGTCGGGTCTCCGTCGATCGTGGGGGGTCCGTCTCGGTGGGTGGGTACGGGGATGCGCTGCGGGCGGACACCGCGCTGGCGTGTCTGCAGTCCGCCAATCACGAGGTGGGGACCGTGCAGCCGGTGGGTGAAGTGGCCGAGGTGTGCCGGGCTGCGGGGGTGCCGTTGCTGGTGGACGCCGCGCAGTCGCTGGGGTGGGGGGCGGTCGGGGGTGACTGGTCGCTGCTGACCGCCAGTGCGCGCAAGTGGGGCGGGCCCGCCGGGGTGGGGCTGCTCGTGGTGCGCAAGGGGGTGCGGTTCCAGCCCCAAGGGCCGCGCGAGGAGGGGCGGTCGGGGCGCTCGGCCGACTTCGGGAACATCCCGGCGATCGTCGCGGCGGTGGCCGCGCTGCGTGCCGTACGGGCCGAGGCGGACGCGGAGGCGGTACGGCTGCGGGAGCTGACGGAGCGGGTGCGGGCGCGGGTGCCGGGGCTCGTGCCGGACGTGGAGGTGGTGGGCGATCCGGTACGGCGGCTGCCCGGGATCGTCACCTTCTCCTGTCTCTACGTGGACGGCGAGGCGCTGCTGCACGAGCTGGACCGGGAGGGCTTCGCCGTCTCCTCGGGGTCCTCGTGCACGAGCGGCACGCTGGAGCCGAGCCATGTGCTCAAGGCGATGGGGGTGCTGAGCGAGGGGAACGTCCGCGTGTCGCTGCCGCCGGGCGTGGCGGAGGCGGACGTGGAGCGGTTCCTCGACGTGCTGCCCGGTGTCGTGTCCCGGGTCCGGGAACAGCTGGGGGCTGCCGCCCCGGAGACGTCGGTGCGCGCTGCGGAGCTGGTCGTGGACTCGCTGGGCAAGCGGTGCCCGATCCCGGTCATCGAACTGGCCAAGGTCATCGGGGACGTGCCGGTGGGCGGCACCGTACGGGTGCTCTCGGACGACGAGGCGGCCCGGCTCGACATCCCGGCGTGGTGCGAGATGCGGGGGCAGGAGTACGTGGGCGAGGAGGCGGCGCCCAGGGGTACGGCGTACATCGTGCGCCGGGTGAGCTGATAGAGGCGGCGAGGGCAGCCAACCTTAGGGGCGCGGGGCTGCATTGGATATGCGGCTCCGCCGCGTGGGCGCGACCAGCCCCGACGGACCCGCAGTAGCCCACGGACCCGTCGAGGCACACGCACGCACTCAGCCCAGGTGCTCGCGAACCTCCGCAGCCGCGTCGTCCCCGTACGCCTTGGTGAACCGGTCCATGAAGTGCGCACGGCGCAACTGGTACTCCTGGGTGCCGACCGTCTCGATGACCAGCGTCGCCAGCATGCAGCCGACCTGCGCGGCACGCTCAAGGGAGACGCCCCACGCCAGCCCGGAGAGGAACCCGGCGCGGAAGGCGTCGCCGACACCCGTCGGGTCGGCCTTGCGCTCCTCGTCGGGGCAGCCGACCTCGATCGGGTCCTCGCCGACCCGCTCGATGCGGACGCCGCGCGAGCCGAGGGTGGTGACGCGGTGGCCGACCTTGGCGAGGATCTGCTCGTCGGTCCAGCCGGTCTTGGCCTCGATCAGGCCCTTCTCGTACTCGTTGGAGAACAGGTACGTGGCGCCGTCCAGCAGTATCCGGATCTCCTCGCCCTCCATGCGGGCGATCTGCTGGGAGAAGTCGGCGGCGAAGGGGATGGCGCGGGTGCGGCACTCCTCGGTGTGGCGGAGCATCGCCTCCGGGTCGTCGGCGCCGATGAGGACCAGGTCCAGGCCGCCGACACGGTCCCCGACCGTCTTCAGCTCGATCAGGCGGGCCTCGCTCATGGCGCCGGTGTAGAAGGAGCCGATCTGGTTGTGGTCGGCGTCCGTGGTGCACACGAAGCGGGCGGTGTGCAGGGTCTCGGAGATGCGGACGGACTCGGTGTCCACGCCGTGGCGCTCCAGCCAGGCGCGGTACTCGTCGAAGTCGAAGCCCGCGGCGCCGGCCAGGATCGGGCGGGTGCCGAGCTGGCCCATGCCGAAGGCGATGTTCGCGCCGACGCCGCCCCGGCGTACGTCCAGGTTGTCGACCAGGAAGGAGAGCGAGACCGTGTGCAGCTGGTCCGCGACGAACTGGTCGGCGAAGCGGCCGGGGAAGGTCATGAGGTGGTCGGTGGCGATGGAGCCGGTGACTGCGATGCGCACGACGGGCGTTCTCCTGGCGGAAGGGGCGGTGACAGTTCACGCTACCCGCTTCCGGGCAGCCGCTGAAGCAGCGAAAACTACCCGATAGTAGATCTTTCTTCACCGCCGCCCGCGTGCCTACGGTGCGGGCATGACGAACCTCAGGGGCAACTCCCCCACCTCGGCCGACCTCGACGGCGGCCTCGCCGCGCTGCGGGGCGACTGCGCCCGGATGGTCCCGCACTGGCCGGCGTCGGCGGACCCCTCGGCCCGTCCGGTCCCGCCGTCGCTGATCCACGGGGTACGTGTCCCGGCCCGCTCGGCCCGCCTTGTGGACGCCATGCCGGACTACGGCGACTGAGCCGGGGGCGCACGAAAGGGAACCGCGCGCCCCCTTCACGCGTCCCACCGCCGTCCCCGCGAGACGGGACACGGACCGGCGAGGAGCGATGCGGTGAACCCCGAGCGACCCCAGAACCCCGACACCCCCGAGGACGTCCCCGTCCCGGAGCCCGAGCAGACCGAAACGGGGCGGCCTGTGACAGCGGAGGTGCGCGGGGGCGCGGCCGCTGGATCGGGGGCGACGGACGCGGGCGCAGACACCGGCGCGGTGGCGGAGCCGGGCTCGGCGGACGCGGACGCGGCAGCGGAGTCGGGGGCAGCGGACGCGGGCGCGTCGGCAGACGTGAACCCGGAAGCTGCGGGCACGGACGTGGCCGCGGAGCCGGAGACGGCCGCGAAGCAGGAGGCGGCAAGCGCGGGCGCGGGGTCGGAGCCGGGCTCGGCGGACGCGGCGGCGGACGCGCAGCCGGAGGCGGCGGCCACAGGCGTGACGGCAGCGGACACCGACGTGGTGGCGGACTCGGGATCGGCGGACTCGGGCGGAGAGCCGAAGTCGGAGGCTGCGGGCACAGGCGTGGCTGCGGAGCCGGAGGGCCTGGGGACGGGCGCGGAGCCGGAGGCAGCGCACCGGGAGGACGCTCGGGCCACCGGGACGCCGGCCCGGGAATCCGACCGTGCCACCCGGACGGCGGAGCCGGAATCGCCTCGCGCGGCAGAAGCGCCGACGCCGGAAGAGACCAGCCGGGCCGGGGCGTCAGGCCCCGAAGGCAGCGCACCGGACGCCGAGGCTCCGAGCACCGAGCAGCTCGCCCCGGCCACCACGCCCCCGAGCCCCGAGGAACCCGCCCCGGGCGCCGCGGCCCCGCACCCCACGCCCGCCCCCGACGCCCCCACTCCCACCACATCCACCCACCCG
>NZ_WWIR01000610.1 GCF_009863025.1 Streptomyces sp. SID4985
GTCTGACCCCCAGTCAGCGGGGTTTGTCTTCCCGGCCTCGCGGCCGTTCCGACGAGTGAGACTTTAGCGGATTCCCGGCCCCCGAAGCCAATCGGGGTTCCTGTGCTCTTTTTCGAACACGGATTCCTCATTTCGCAAATGCACACAACGAAACAAGCGACGCATGAGCGTCGATGTCGAGTGGGCCTTGCGGAATGGCTGTCCGGGGACCGACCGGAGTCGGCTCTCACGTCGGACAACTCGGAGAACACTACGCAGCCTGGGAGGGGGTGTCAACCCCCTCCTGGGAAGAATCTTTGGTGCGGGTCAGTCCTTCTTACCGGAGGCCAGCTCACGGCTGCGGTCGCGGGCCGCTTCTAGGGCGGCGATGAGGGCGGCGCGCACGCCGTGGTTCTCCAGCTCGCGGATGGCGTTG
This sequence comes from Streptomyces sp. SID4985, assembly GCF_009863025.1. GTDB lineage: Bacteria > Actinomycetota > Actinomycetes > Streptomycetales > Streptomycetaceae > Streptomyces. Next base: position 416 of record NZ_WWIR01000610.1, read on the forward strand.
ATGGTCGTACCGGCCGGCGAGGTGACGTTCTCGCGGAGCTTGACCGGGTGCTCGCCGCTGTCGCGGAGCATCGTGGCGGCGCCGATGGCGGACTGGACGATCAGCTCGTGCGCCTTGTCGCGGGGCAGGCCGAGCAGGATGCCCGCGTCGGTCATGGCCTCGACCAGATAGAAGAAGTACGCCGGGCCCGAGCCGGACAGGGCGGTGCAGGCGTCCTGCTGGTTCTCCGGGACGCGCAGGGTCTTGCCGACGGCGCCGAAGATCTCCTCGGCCGTGGCGAGGTGGGCGGCGGTGGCGTGGCTGCCCCCGGAGATGACGGACATGGCCTCGTCCACCAGGGCGGGCGTGTTCGTCATGACGCGTACGACCGGGGTGCCCTCGGTCAGGTGCTCCTCGATGAGCGAGGTGGGGATGCCGGCGGCGCCGCTGATGACCAGGCGGTCGGCGGGGACGTGCGGGGCCAGCTCGGCAAGCAGTGTGCCCATGTCCTGCGGCTTGACCGTGAGGATCAGGGTGTCGGCGGTCTTGGCGGCCTCGGTGTTGGTGACCGGGGTGACGCCGTGGCGGGCGTGGAGTTCTTCGGCGCGCTCGGGGCGGCGGGCGGTCACCAGGAGATCGGCGGGGGCCCAGCCCCCCCGGATCATTCCGCTGAGCAGGGCTTCGCCGATCTTGCCGGTGCCGAGGACTGCGACTTTCTGGCTCATGCGGTTCATCCTCGCACCGGGGGTGCCGGGTGCGAGGGGTTGTCCGGTGGGCGGACCACTCGCCTTCGTACAGGTAGTACAGGAGGGGAGACGGTGCTCAGTCCGTGCGGCGGCGCAGGGTGGCGGCGCCCAGGGCGAGGACCAGGAGGGCGCAGCCCGCGACGATCAGGATGTCGCGGAGGAAGGTGGTCGTCGTGTCGGTGTGGTGGAGGACCTCGTTCATGCCGTCGACGGCGTAGGACATGGGGAGGACGTCGGAGACGGCTTCCAGGGCTGGGTGCATGTCGGGGCGGGGTGTGAAGAGGCCGCAGAGCAGGAGCTGGGGGAAGATCACCGCGGGCATGAACTGGACCGCCTGGAATTCCGAGGCCGCGAAGGCCGAGACGAAGAGGCCGAGGGCCGTGCCGAGCAGGGCGTCCAGGAGTGCGACCAGGAGGAGCAGCCAGGGCGAGCCGGTGACGTCGAGGCCGAGGAGCCAGACGGCGAGGCCGGTGGCGAGGGCGGACTGGACGACGGCGACGGCGCCGAAGGCGAGGGCGTAACCGGCGATCAGGTCAGCCTTGCCGAGGGGCATCGCGAGGAGGCGCTCCAGGGTGCCGGAGGTGCGTTCGCGCAGGGTGGCGATGGACGTCACCAGGAACATCGTGATCAGCGGGAAGATCCCGAGCAGGGACGCGCCGATGTTGTCGAAGGTGCGGGGGCTTCCGTCGAAGACGTAGCGCAGCAGGACCAGCATCAGGCAGGGGACCAGGAGCATCAGGGCGATGGTGCGGGGGTCGTGGCGGAGCTGGCGCAGGACGCGGGCGGCGGTGGCGGTCGTACGGCCGGGGCTCAGCGCGGACGCGGTGGTCGTGCTCATCGGGTCGGCTCCTTGGTGCGGTCGGTGGCGGCGGCCTCGTCCACGAGGTGGAGGAAGGCGGCCTCGACGGTGTCCGTGCCGGTGCGGGTCCGCAGGTTCTCCGGGGTGTCGTCGGCCAGGACACGCCCTTCGCGCATGAGGAGGAGGTGGTCGCAGCGCTCGGCCTCGTCCATGACGTGGGAGGAGACGAGGAGGGTGGTGCCGCGTTCGGCGGCGAGGGTGTGGAAGAGGGTCCACAGGTCGCGGCGGAGTACGGGGTCGAGGCCGACGGTCGGTTCGTCCAGGACGAGGAGTTCGGGGGTGCCGAGGAGGGCGACCGCGAGGGAGACGCGGCTGCGCTGGCCGCCGGAGAGGTTTCCGGCGAGGGCGTCGGCGTGGGAGGTGAGGTCCACGTCGGCGAGGGCGCGGGTGACGTGGGTGTGGCGGCGGTCGGCGGCGGCGCGGCCGGGGTCGAGGATCGCGGCGAAGTAGTCGAGGTTCTGGCGGACGGTGAGGTCGTCGTAGACGGAGGGGGCCTGGGTGACGTAGCCGACGCGGTGGCGCAGGGCGGGGTGGCCTGCCGGTCGGCCGAGGACGTCGAGGGTGCCGGTGACCTTGGCCTGGGTGCCCGCGATGGCGCGCATCAGCGTGGACTTTCCGCAGCCGGAGGGGCCGAGGAGGCCGGTGATCCGGCCGCGGGGGACGGTGAAGCCGAGGTCGTGGAGGACGGTGCGGGGGCCGCGTACGACGGTGAGGGCGTCGGCGTGGACGGCCGCCGGGGTGGGTGGAGGCTCGTTATTCATCACGTGATGAATAATTGCGCCGGCGCGGGGACGCCGTCAAGGGCCGGGGCATGCGAAACGGCGGCCCGGTACGGGTGCCGGGCCGCCGTTCGTGGGTTCGGGCGGGTGTCAGTCCTTGCGGGCGGCGATCAGATACACGTCGTACGTCTCCTCGACCACGCCGTCCGGGAAGACCTTCAGGAGGTGGGCGCGCTCCTCGGCCATGAAGGCGGTGCGGTCGTCCTGCGGGGTGAGGAGGAAGGCGGAGTGGCTGGCGATGTTGGCGAGGTGGACGTCGAGCGGGACGCGGCGGCTCCAGCGGACCACGCGGCGCTCGAAGGCGAGGCGGCCGCTGGGGTCGGCCTGGTCGGTGCGGTCCACCGCCTTGCGCTTCTCGGCGGGGATGTCGAGGCCGAAGAAGCGTCCGGCGCGGTCGGCGGCCTCGGAGATCCAGTCGACGTCCACGGCATCGACGTTCCACCACAGCGCGAGCGCGCCGCCGGGGCGCAGGACGCGCAGCGCCTCCGGGACCGAGCGGGCGGGGTCGGTCCAGTGCCACGCCTGGGCGTAGGTGATCAGGTCGGCGTGGGCGTCGGCGACCGGGAGGGCGTTGCCGTCGCCCCGGACCAGGGGGACGTCCGGCAGGGCCCGGCGGAACTCGGCGGCCATGCCCGCGCCCGGCTCGACCGCGAGGACGCGGGCGCCGCGCTCGTGCAGCAGGCGGCTCGCGATGCCGGTGCCCGCGCC
>NZ_WWIR01000611.1 GCF_009863025.1 Streptomyces sp. SID4985
GGACGTCCAGGCCGGTGGTGGCGGCGGCGCCTCCACGGGCGGCCAGTCCACCCAGCCCGCGGCACCGGCGCCGACCCCGTCCGACTCGGAGACGTCCCCGGCGCCCGCCGCCCCGGCCAAGCCGAAGCCCGAGCCGTCGCAGACCGCGGACCAGCCGGCCCCGGCCAAGCCCAAGCCCTCGGCTCCGTCGGACAGTTCCTCCAAGCCCGCCGACAAGGACCCCTCCGCCTCCGCCCCCGCGGCCGTCTCCCCCCAGGCCGAGGCCGAGGCCCAGGTGCTCGCGCTCGTCAACGAGGAGCGCGCGAAGGTCGGCTGCACCCCGGTGACGGCGAACTCCTCCCTCGCCAAGCTCGCCGAGGCCTTCAGCGACGACATGGCCTCACGCGACTTCTTCGACCACACCGACCCCGACGGCGCCACCCCGTGGGACCGCGCCTCCAAGGCGGGCATCACCGGCCTCGGCGGCGAGAACATAGCCCGCGGCCAGGTCGACCCCGCCGCGGTCATGGAAGCCTGGATGAACAGCCCCGGCCACCGCGCCAACATCCTCAACTGCGACTTCAAAACCCTCGGCGTGGGCGTCCACTTCGGCGAGGGCGGGCCTTGGTGGACGCAGGACTTCGGGTACTGAGCCCCCTCGGCGCATGACGGAAGCACGGCTGCCCCCGGGCTGGACCCTCCAGCGCGTCCGTGACGTGTCCGGGGACCGGGAGGCCCTCCCGCTGGGCCCGGACCGGGCGGTGAAATGGGTGGGCGGGGGCGGCCTGCCGGAAGAGCTGCGTCCGGAGATCGTTCTCGGGTTCCACGGACTGTGTCTCGTGAAGCCCGTTGACGACGACGACTGGTACATGGGCAGCCTGTACGACGACGGCGACATCGACTGCTGGTCGGTCTACGCCGACCTCCATGGGGCGCTGCGGGGTCTCTAGGCCATGGGGCGCTAACCCACCCACAGCGCTACCTGGTGGTCAGTGCCCCGCTCGCCTACGCTGGGACCATGAGTGGGATCACCCAGGAGCAGGCGGAGCCGGAGGCGCGGGACGCGTTCGACGTGTTCGCCAAGGCGTGTCCGTCGCGGGGGACGCTGGAGCATGTGACCGGGCGGTGGGGGTCGCTGGTGCTCGGGGCGTTGTACGAGGGGTCGCTGCGGTTCAACGAGCTGCGGCGGCGGGTCGACGGGGTGAGCGAGAAGATGCTGTCCCAGACGCTGCACGCGCTGGAGCGGGACGGGCTCGTGCTCCGGGAGGCGCAGCCGGTGAATCCGCCTCGCGTCGATTACGAACTCACTCCACTCGGCCGTCAGGTGGCCGAGCGGCTGCTCGCGCTCATCCACTGCGTGGAGGGCGCCATGGGGGACGTACTCGCCGCACGGGAGCGTTACGACGCGGCGCGCGGCGCCCGCTGACACTTCGGGCAGAAGTAGCTGGAGCGGTTCATCCAGGGGCGGCGCAGCATCGGCGTACCGCAGCGGCGGCACGGCAGGCCCTCGCGGCCGTAGGCGTCCAGGGAGCGGTCGAAGTAGCCGGACTCGCCGTTGACGTTGACGTACAGGCTGTCGAAGCTGGTGCCGCCGACGTCGAGGGCCGCGTTCATCACGTCCCGGATGTGGCCGAGGAGTTCCGTCGTCACCGGGCGGGTGAAGCCGGCGGTGGGGCGCTCGTAGTGGAGGCGGGAGCGCCAGAGCGCCTCGTCGGCGTAGATGTTGCCGACGCCGCTGATCAGCGACTGGTCGAGCAGGGCCCGCTTGATGGTGGTGCGCTTGCGGCGCAGCGCCTGGTGGAACGCCTCGTCGTCGAAGAGCGGGTCGAGCGGGTCGCGGGCGATGTGCCCGATGACGTCGGGCAGGCCGTCCGGGGTGTTGTCGTGGAGGGACAGACCGCCGAAGGTGCGCTGGTCGACGAAGCGGAGTTCGGTGCCGAGGTCGTCGGCGAAGCGGACCCGGACGCGCAGGTGCTTCTCGTCCGGCGTGGTGTGCGGCTGGACCAGCAGCTGGCCGCTCATGCCCAGGTGCGCCAGGACCGACTGCCCGGTGTCCGCGAGGGGCAGCCACAGATACTTGCCCCGCCTGCTCGGCACCCCGAAGGTGTGCCCCTTCAGCCGGTGCGCGAAGTCGTCGGCCCCCGCGAGATGCCGGCGCACCGCACGCGGATGCAGCACCTCCGCCTCGGCGACGGTCCGCGCGGCCACCCACCGCTCCAGACCCCGCCGGACGACCTCGACCTCGGGCAACTCGGGCATCGACAACCCCCTGTGAGAAATCTGGAAGACCTGGGAAACCTGGTGACCTGGTGACCTGGTGAAAGGACCGAGCGCCCGCCCCCGTCGTACGGGTGCGGGCGCTCGGGGAAACGCTCGGTCAGGCGGTGGCGGACGACGCCGTGTCGTCCTCCGTGACCGGGGCGGACGGCGGGGTGCCGTCGACGGTGGCCGGGGCCGCCGCCTTCTCCGCCGCGGCTGCAGCGGCGCGCTCGTCCGCGGCGGCCTTGATGGCGCGCCAGGCGG
>NZ_WWIR01000612.1 GCF_009863025.1 Streptomyces sp. SID4985
CGGGCACGCACACGTCCGCCAGCTCCTGCGCCGTGTGCACGATGTCGAGCGTGGTGCCGATCCGCGCGCTCGCCTGCCGCAGCACCTCCAGGCGGACCTGCGCCCGGTAGCGGTCGGTCGCGTCCATCACGCTCAGCGCGAGGCCCTTCACCCCGCGCACGGAGTCGCGCAGGCGGAACGCGGCGAGCGACAGCACGGTGTGGGGGAGACCGGCGCCGTGGGCCGCGTCCGGCAGCGGGTGGTGTTCGACCTCGAAGTCGGACCTCGGCTCGCCGGTGGTCAGGACCTCGCGGAGCATCGCCTCCACCTGCTCGTGGTGCAGGCCGGGGGCCCACTGGCGGAGCGGCATGCCCAGGGCGCCGGTGGGGGGCAGGTGCCGGAAGTGTCCGGCGGCGTCGTTGAAGCCGACGAGGCGGAGGTCGGTGTCGAGTACGTACACCGGGTGGGGGGAGTCGGCGAACAGGGCGTCCAGTACCGCGCCGTCGAGGTCGCGGCCTCGGTCCCGGCCTCGGTCCCGGCCTGCGGTCATGTCCTGCGATGCGTTCACCCTTCCAGACTGCGCCAGGGGTGGCGGCGTGTCGTGCGGGCGGGGTGGGTGCCGGGGGTGGGGGCGCTTGCCCGCGCTGGGCGGGGTGCCGCTGCGCCCACCCGTGCCGCCCCTAGCGGCACGACTGCCCGCAGCGACAGCGGAGGCAGGCGCTCATAGCAGGACAGACCGTACGGGGCTGTGCCAAGCTCGGGACCATGACGACTCCCGCACACACGACCGGGTCCGACGGGAAGACGCTCTACTACGGTGATCTGTCCGCGCCGCATGAGCTTCAGGTGTTCCTGGAGATGCGTGACCGGGCGTCCGCCAGGATGGCCAAGGTGTTGCTCGAGACCATCCGGCAGCTGGCCGACGCCGGCAAGGTCGTCGTGAAGTTCCATTTCGCCGGGGCCATCGACGACAGCGTGGGCGGGGACGGCGACCAGCAGGCCGTCGCCGCGCTGGCGGCCGCGAGCGACGCCGGGCAGAAGCAGCTCATCGGATATCTGGGGGCGCTGTTCGACAACCAGCCCTTCCCGCCCGGCGAGGACAAGTTCTCCGACGCCTCCGTGCTGTTGTCCGTGGCGAACGGAGTGGACGGGCTGCGCTCCTCCGAATTCGACCAGAAGGTGTCCGGGCACACCTATGTGACCTGGGCGGGCGAGTCCATCTCCACCTTCGAGACCTTCGGCCTGCCCGGCACCCCCGCCGTCTGGTACGACAAGGAGAACATCCCCGTCGTCACCGTCGAGGGTGAGGTGGACACCGACCCGCAGAAGTTCCTCTCCCAGATCAAGCAGTCCTGAACCGTTCGGGTGCGGCGCACTCGGCCCCTGGGTAGGAGACGACCGTCCGGCCGCGCGGCCGGACGGTCGAGCTGCGAACAGGGATGGGGTGCACGGGTCATGACGTGGGAGCAGACCGGGGGCGGGGTCCAGGCCGTGGTGCCGTACGACGGACGGCTGCTGCTGGTGACCGAGGGCGACGGGTGGGTGCTGCCCACGGGGACCACCGAGGAGGCGGAGTCCGCGGAGGCCGCCGCCGCCCGGATCGTGTACGAACTCACCGGCTATCTGGTCGACGGCTCCCAGCCGCTGGAGCCCGGGGAAGAGCCCCCGGCCGTGGTGTGCAGCCTGCTCACCGACGACCCCTCGGACGGCGCCAGCCTCTCGCCGGAGGCGATCACATGGCTGTCGTTCGACGAGGCGGAGAGCATCGCGCTGCCCCCGGCCGTGGTCGCGTACCTCCGGGGGCACAGCCCGGTCTGAGCGGGGGAGCGTCAGCCGGGCGCCGCCGCGAGGAAGTCCGCGCGGTCCACGACCACCCGGTCGATCTCGCCCGTCGCCACCAGCTCGCCCGAAGCGTCCACGGCCCGTACGGCGAACGTCAGCCGCCGCCCCGGCTCACCGGGCGGCGGCTCGGCGGTCACCTCCACGTGCCCGCCCACCCGGGTGGCCCGCAGATGCCGTACCCGCACGGCGGTCCCCACGGTGGTCAGGCCGGGGCCGGTGAACGGCCCGGCGGCCCGTACGGTCGCCGCCTCCAGCCAGGCGATCAGTCGCGGGGTGGCGAGCACGGGTACGTCACCGCTGCCCACCGCCTCCGCCGTGTCGGCGTCGGTCACCTCATGGCGCATGGGCTCACGGTAGCGGGCGAACGGGAGCGACATACGGAAGGGGCGTACGGACAGCCTCCGTACGCCCCTCCGATCAGAACCGCTCGCTACTTCGCGGGCTCCTCCGCCTTCGCGGCCTCCTCGGACTTCTCCGGGTGACGCACGCTCAGGTGCAGCGAGTCGTCCACCACGTCCGCCACGATCGTGTCGCCCTTGTCCACGCCACCGGAGAGCACCAGCTCCGCGATCCGGTTGTCCAGCTCGGTCTGGATCGTGCGGCGCAGCGGACGCGCGCCGAACTCCGGCTTGTAGCCGTGCGCGACGAGCAGCTTCTTCGCCGCCTCCGTGACCTCCAGACCGATGCCCTGCGCCCGGACCCGCTTGGCGCTGCGCTCCAGGAGCAGGTCGACGATGTGCCCGAGGTTCTCCTCGGACAGCGCGTGGAAGACGATCGTCTCGTCGATGCGGTTGAGGAACTCCGGCGGGAAGTGGCCCTGGAGCACCGTCTCCAGCTCGCCCCGGATCTCGTCCACCTTGCCCTGGTGGGCGAGGATCAGCTGCGAGCCGATGTTGCTGGTGAGGATCACCACCGTGTTGCGGAAGTCCACGGTGCGGCCCTGGGAGTCGGTCAGCCGGCCGTCGTCCAGCACCTGGAGCAGCGTGTGGAAGACGTCCGGGTGCGCCTTCTCCACCTCGTCGAACAGCACGACGCTGTACGGCTGGCGGCGCACCTTCTCGGTGAGCTGACCGGCCTCGTCGTAGCCGACGTACCCGGGCGGGGAGCCGACGAGCCGGGAGACCGTGTGCTTCTCCTGGAACTCGCTCATGTCGAACCGGATCAGCCGGTCCTCGTCGCCGAAGAGCAGCTCCGCGAGCGCCTTGGCCAGCTCCGTCTTGCCGACACCGGTCGGGCCGAGGAACAGGAAGGAGCCCACGGGACGGTTGGGGTCGCCCATGCCCGCCCGGTTGCGGCGCACCGCCTGGGCGATGGCGAGGACCGCCTCCTCCTGGCCGACGACGCGGTCGTGCAGCGCGTCCTCCAGCTTGAGCAGCCGCTCCTTCTCGCTCTCGGTGAGCTGCGCGACCGGGATGCCGGTCTTGCGGGAGACGATCTCCGCGATGTCGTTCTCGGTGACCGCGACGACGCCCTCGCGGCGCTCCTCGATCTGCGCCAGCTCGTTCTCCAGCTCGGCGATCTCGTGCTTGAGGTCCTTGGCGCGGTCGAACGCCTCGCCGGCGACCGCCTCGTCCTTCTCGCGGTTCAGCCGGGCGAGCCGGTCCTCGCGGTCCTGGACCTCCTTGGACTTGCCGCGCGAGCGCAGCCGCACCCGGGCACCGGCCTGGTCGAGCAGGTCGATGGCCTTGTCGGGCAGGAAGCGGTCCGCGATGTAGCGGTCGGACAGCTCGGCCGCCGCGACCAGCGCCGCGTCGCTGAAGCGCACCTGGTGGTGGGCCTCGTAGGCGTCGCGCAGCCCCTCCAGGATCTGCACGGTCTCCTCGACCGAGGGCTCGGGCACCTTGACCGGCTGGAAGCGGCGCTCCAGGGCGGCGTCCTTCTCCACGTACTTGCGGTACTCGTCGAGCGTGGTGGCGCCGACCACGTGCAGCTCGCCCCGGGCGAGGGCGGGCTTGAGGATGTTGCCCGCGTCCATCGAGCCCTCGCCG
>NZ_WWIR01000613.1 GCF_009863025.1 Streptomyces sp. SID4985
AGGCAGGTGGCGAGACCGAGGAAGGCCTCGTGGATGTCGTCGCGTCGCTCCCAGCGGATCCGCAGGCGGCGAAAGCCGTGCAGCCAGGCGATGGTGCGCTCGACGACCCAGCGGAAAATGCCCAGGCCAGAGCCGTGTTGCACGCCTCGCTCAGCGATGACCGGGCGGATGCCGCGCTGCCACAGTAGGCGCCGGTATTTGTCGTGGTCGTAGCCGCGGTCGGCAAGCAGCGTGTCGGGTCGATGTCTGGGGCGGCCGACGACGCCGGCAACCGCCGGGATCTTGTCGAGCAGGGGCATCAGCTGGGTGACGTCGTTGCGGTTTCCACCGGTCAGCGACACCGCGAGCGGGATGCCCTGGCCGTCGGTGAGAACGTGGTGCTTGCTGCCCGGCCGTGCGCGATCGACCGGGCTGGGACCGCTTTTGGGCCCCGTCGAGCGGCCCGGACGTGGGAGGAGTCGATCACCGCCCGGGACCAGTCCAGCTTGTTCGCCGCCCGCAGCTTCTTCAGGAGCACCAGGTGCAGTTCGTCCCACACGCCGGCCTCGTTCCACGCGGCGAGGCGCCGCCAGCAGGTCATGCCCGAGCCGAAGCCCAGTTCCTGCGGCAGGTACTCCCACTGGATGCCCGTGTGCAGGACGAACAGGATCCCGCACAGCGCCTGCCGGTCCGGGACTCGCGGTCTGCCCTCGACCAGCTTCGGACCCGGCACGGGCAGCAACGGCTCGATGAGCGACCACAGTTCGTCCGAGACGATCCAGGGCCGCGACTGACGTTTCCCCACGATCGGACCAACGACCAGCCAATCCGAAAGTCACATGATCAACGGCTTCTGTTAGGACCTCTTAGGCCGGATGCCGCGTCAGGATGCGGGGCCCCTCCGTCGCGCCGGAGGATCACGATCATGCGTCTCCTCACTTTCGCCCCGTCATGCGTCCGGCCCGCGCGACCCCGTGGTGCTCGGCTCCTCATATCCGCCGTCGCCTGCGGCGCCCTGCTGACGGCGGCCACGGGCTGCGGCGGCACCGACGACCGGGCGAAGCCCGGCGGCCCGGCGCACAACGGCAACCCGGCGGCGGCCGGCTCCGCGCACCCGGTGTCCGGTCCGGGAATTCCCGGCATCGGAGAACGGACCGGGGCGCGCATCCCGTCCGGCACCCGTCAGCTCGTGGTCGTCTACGGCGAGGACCGCGACTCCGCCGACAGCCTCGCCGTGCTGTACGAGAAGCACGGCACCCAGTGGGAACGCACCGCCGCCTGGCCCGCGCACAACGGCCGTCGCGGCTGGACGACGGACCATCAGATGGACGACGAACGCAGTCCCGTCGGCGTCTTCACCCTCACCGACGCCGGAGGCTCGCTCAGGAGCCCGGGCACCAAACTGCCCTACTGGTACGACGACAACGCCTTCGCCGCCTCCATCAACCAGGACGACGAGAACCACGCCCACGACTTCGACTACGTCATCGCCATCGACTACAACCACCTCAAGGGCACCCCGCCCTTCGACTGGAACCGTCCCGACGGCGTGGAGAAGGGCGGCGGCATCTGGCTCCACGTCGACCACGGCGACGGCACCTCCGCCTGCGTCACCGTCCCCGAGTCCGGGATGAAGACCCTGCTCGGCACCCTCGACCCGGCGCGGCATCCCGCGGTGGTCATGGGCGACCGGCAGCGCCTGATGCAGTGACAGACCGTCCGGCCGACCCGTCGAACGACCCCTCCTCCATGGTGGGCGCACTCACTCCCGCGCCCAGAACTATGGTGTCCCACCACATACGACCTTGACCTGCGCGTTCCTACCGTGTGGCGACACGCATTCCGTCCCCGTCACACGCCAGGAAGTGGTGCCGATGTCGTCACCTATAAGCGCCCCACCCGCTCCAGCGAAGCTCCCCCGCATCGTCGCCGCCAGTCTCATCGGGACCACCATCGAGTGGTACGACTTCTTCCTGTACGGGTCGGCCGCCGCGCTGGTGTTCAACAAGCTGTTCTTCCCGGACTCGGATCCGCTCGTCGGGACACTGCTGTCGTTCCTGACGTACGCGGTCGGGTTCGCGGCACGGCCGCTCGGGGCTCTGGTGTTCGGACACTACGGTGACCGGCTCGGGCGCAAGAAGCTGCTGGTGCTGAGTCTGCTGCTGATGGGCGGCGCGACCTTCGCCATCGGTCTGCTGCCCACGCACGCGACCCTCGGAAGCGCCGCACCGGTGCTGCTGACGGTGCTGCGTCTGGTGCAGGGCTTCGCGCTCGGTGGCGAGTGGGGCGGTGCCGTCCTGCTGGTGTCCGAGCACGGGGACGCGCGCAGGCGTGGCTTCTGGGCCTCGTGGCCGCAGACCGGCGCGCCGGCCGGGCAGCTGCTGGCCACCGGTGTGCTGTCGCTGCTCACCGGCATCCTCACGGACGACGCCTTCGGCAGCTGGGGCTGGCGCATCCCGTTCCTGCTCTCCGGCGTGCTGGTGATGGTCGGTCTCTGGATCCGTCTCTCCGTCGACGAATCACCCGTGTTCAAGGAGGCGCTGGCCCGGGCCGAGTCCAGGAAGGAGGACACGGAGGAGAAGCTTCCGCTCGTCTCCGTGCTGCGCCATCACTGGCGGGACGTGCTCGTCGCGATGGGCGCGCGTATGGCGGAGAACATCAGTTACTACGTCATCACCGCCTTCATCCTCGTCTACGCCACCACGTCCGCGGGCGTCTCGAAGCAGACCGCGCTCAACGCCGTACTCATCGCCTCCGCCGTGCACTTCGCCGTCATCCCGGCCTGGGGCGCCCTGTCCGACCGGGTCGGACGCCGGCCCGTGTACCTGCTCGGTGCGGCGGGCATCGGGCTGTGGATGTTCCCGTTCTTCCGGCTCGTCGACAAGGGGTCGTTCGGCTCCCTGATCCTGGCCGTCACCGTCGGACTGGTGCTGCACGGGGCCATGTACGCGCCCCAGGCCGCCTTCTTCGCCGAGATGTTCGCGACCCGGATGCGCTACTCCGGTGCCTCCATCGGTGCCCAGTTCGCCTCCGTCGCGGCCGGTGCGCCGGCCCCGCTGATCGCCACCGCGCTGCTCGAGGAGTACGACAGCTCCACGCCGATCGCGCTGTACGTGATCGCGGCCGCCGTCCTGACGCTGATCGCCGTGGGTGTGGCCCGCGAGACCCGGCACCGTGACCTCGCCCAGGTGGCGGAGCGGGGCGGGGAGCAGACCGGCGCGAGTGCGGCCGCCGAGGCGCGGACGGTGTGAGACGTACGTGACCTCGATCGGCCTCCACTGACCGGCCCCCGCGCGGGGGCCGGTCAGTGCCGTCCCGGTACCGCCAGCCCGTGCAGCCGCAGGGCCAGTTGGATCTCCAGGGCGCGGGACGGTGTCTGCCAGTCGGCGCCCAGGAGCCGGCCCACCCGTTCCAGCCGCTGAGCCACGGTGTTCACGTGCACATGGAGGGTGTCCTTGGTCCGGGCCGGGCTCATGCCGCAGGCGAAGTAGGCGTCCAGCGTGTGCAGCAGATCGGTGCCGCGCCGTTCGTCGTAGGTCACGAGCGGGCCGATGGTGCGCTCGACGAAGCCGCCGACGTCCCGGTCGGCGGCGAGGAGCAGGCCGAGGAAGCCGAAGTCCTCCGCCGCCGCACCGTCTCCGCCGCGTCCCAGGAGGTGCAGCGCGTCGAGGCAGCGGCGGCCCTCGGCGTAGGCGGCGCCCACCGCGTCGGGCCGGTCGGCGAGGCCGGTGACGGGGGCGGAGGCACCGACGGTGACCGGCAGGCTGACGGCCGCGCCGAGGTCGCGGGCGGTGCGGC
>NZ_WWIR01000614.1 GCF_009863025.1 Streptomyces sp. SID4985
CGGGGTTGAGTTGAGGGTGAGGAGAGCGCGTGGGGCTTTTGAGGGCGGTCCGGCGTCGGTCTTGTGGGTCCGCTGTGCGGTTCGGAAGAGTGAGCGACTGTCAACCAGCCTTCCGGCTCGGCAGGTCCCCACAATCTTTCCGGGCCGCACCCCCCACAGGAGGACGTGAGTTGAAGCACCGACACATACCCAGGCGACGAGTCGCCCTCGCGGGCGGCGCCGCTGCCGCGCTCGTCGCGGCGGGTGTCACCCTCCAGACCGCCAACGCCAGCGAGACCGGCTCCGCCGTGCAGGTGAAGGTCCTCTCCGCTCCGGCCGCCGGAAAGCTCGGGTCCGCCCTTCTCGGCGACCTCGGGGCCTCCGCCGCCGGCAGCTACTACGACGCCCAGGGCAAGAGCCTCGTCGTCAACGTGCTGGACGGCTCCGCCGCTCGTACCGTCGAGGCGGCCGGAGCCAGGGCCAGAATCGTCACGCGGTCGCTCGCCCAGCTCGACGGGGCGCGTTCCGCGTTGACTCAGCAGGCCACCATTCCCGGGACCTCCTGGGCCATCGACCCCGTCAGCAACAAGGTCGTCGTCACGGCCGACCGTACTGTTGGCGCTGCCGCTTGGGGGAAGCTGGGGCGCGTCGTGGACGGGTTGGGTGACGCCGTTCAACTCAAGCGGTCCAAGGGGGAGTTCAAGCCCTTCATCGCCGGGGGTGACGCCATCACCGGGTCCGGTGGGCGGTGTTCGCTCGGCTTCAACGTGGTCAAGGGCGGGGCGCCGTACTTCCTCACCGCGGGGCACTGCACCGCGGCGATCTCCAGTTGGTCGGACTCGTCCGGGAACGTGCTCGGGGAGAACGAGGTGTCGAGTTTTCCCGGGAACGACTATGGACTCGTGAAGTACACCGGGGCGGTGTCCCATCCGAGTGAGGTCGATCTGTACAACGGGTCTTCGCAGGCGATCACGGGGGTCGCCGAGGCGGCTGTCGGGATGCGGGTCACGCGGAGTGGGTCCACCACGCAGGTGCATGACGGGACCGTGACGGGGTTGAACGCCACCGTGAACTACTCCGAGGGGACGGTCTCCGGGCTGATCCAGACCGACGTGTGCGCTGAGCCTGGGGACAGTGGGGGGTCGTTGTTCTCCGGGAGCAGTGCGGTGGGGCTGACGTCGGGGGGCAGTGGTGACTGCACCTCCGGTGGGGAGACGTTCTTCCAGCCGGTGGGTGAGGCGCTGGCCGCTACGGGGGCGCAGATCGGCTGACCTCCCGTTTCGCGGGTTGCGGGCCCCGTCCTCCCTTCGTGGGGGCGGGGCCCTGTCCGTGTCCACGGTCCTGTCGTCGTCTGGCGTCCCGCCGTTTCGCCGCGTCCACCGTCCGTGGGGGCGGGGCCGCGCCGGGGGGTATCCGTCCTCGGTCCGGCGGACTGTCGGGAGAGAAGCGAGTGGAGTTTTCGCCGGCCGCTGCGGGCGGACACCCCCCG
>NZ_WWIR01000615.1 GCF_009863025.1 Streptomyces sp. SID4985
AGGGGCGCGGGGAACTGCGCGACAAGCCACAACGCACCCGCACCCGAAAACGACGCTTACGCAGCCTTGGCCTTGGTCGCGTACATGTCCACATACTCCTGCCCGGACAACCGCATGACCTCAGCCATCACAGAATCCGTGACCGCCCGCAGCACATACCGATCCCGATCCATCCCCTCATACCGAGAGAACTCCATCGGCTCGCCGAAACGGACCGTCACCCGCCCAGGCCGAGGCATCCCACTCCCACCCGGCTGCAACTTGTCCGTGCCGATCATGGCGAAGGGAACAACAGGCGCCCCGGTCATGAGCGTGAGCCGAGCGATACCCGTACGCCCCCGGTAAAGACGGCCGTCAGGCGACCTCGTGCCCTCGGGGTAGATCCCGAAGATCTTCCCCTCCTCCAGGATCCGCCGCCCGGTCATCAGCGCGGCCACGCCCCCGTTCGCCCCGTCCCGGTCGACCGGGATCATGCCGACGCCGGTGAAGAACCAGGCCATCGCGCGGCCCTTGACGCCCTTGCCGGTGACGTACTCGTCCTTGCCGATGAAGCAGACCTGCCGCTTGGAGACGACCGGCAGCACGATCGAGTCGATGAAGGTGAGGTGGTTGCCCGCCAGGATCACCGGCCCGTCGCCGGGAATGTTCTCCATTCCCTCCACCTGCGGGCGGAACATCAGGCGCATGATCGGTCCGAGCACTGCCTTGATGAGGTGGAAGCGGGACAACAGGTCCTCCGAGGCCGACGGGATCGTTATGAGACTGTGCAGGTGAGGACATTACTCGCGGCAACCGGGGAAACGCACGTCGGGCCCGCACGGTTCACCGAGGTCTTACGCACTGTTGACGCGGGTTTACTTGGGAGTCCTCCTCACGGAGGGTGTTCGCGATGTGACGGGCATCGCACCCGTACGGCTCTCTGGCGGGCCCCTGGGACGGACCCGACGAACCGTCACCTCACCACCCCCACCGGACACCTCGTGTCAGCCGCGTGTTCGTGCCGGGGTCTCCCCCCGGTCCTCCCGCCGCCCCTACGATCAGCGCGCATTCGACGATCCAACGGCAGGAGGCGCGCATGGAGAGCGAGCAGACGAACCGGCCCACCCAGGCCACCGGACGGCGGGCGGTCCTCGGTGCCGCGGTGCTCGGCGCGGGCGGCGCGGTCCT
>NZ_WWIR01000616.1 GCF_009863025.1 Streptomyces sp. SID4985
CGTGCACGGCGGCCGCCTTGGCGAGCGGCACCTCGGCGGCGACCATGACCTCGCCCAGCTCGGACAGCTCCGCGTCGGCGTCCGGGCCCGTCCTGACGGCACGGTCCGGTACGTCGGCGGCGACCACGACCCGGCGCGGGGTGGCCGACCGGTCGGCCGCGAGCAGCCGCAGCGAGGCGAGCGCGGCCTGGCCGAGCGCCGCGTACTCCAGCTCCTCCAGGTCCTCGGAGCCACACCACTGGCGCAGCTCGGGCGTGACGGCGTAGGCGACGAAGGAGCCGGTGCCCAGCACCCCCGTGCGGTACGCCTCGGCGAGCCCGGGAAGGGTCAGGGGTACGTAGACGCGCATTCCGGCCGCTCTTTTCCTGGTCAGAGGCTCTGCTGAGCCTCGCGGGAAGGCCCCTTCGGCCGCTCCCGGAGGGCCTCCAGAATACGTGCGCCCGTCCCCTTTCGGGCGCCCACCCGCACCCCCGAAGGCGTCCACCCCACGCCCCGCCTTCACCCGGTGCGGCCCCCGTTTCCCGGGCTTTTCTCCCCCGCCGTCACCCGGATAAGTGAACCTTCCCGCCCCTCCGCCACGCCCCACCCCTTCCTTGCCGACCCGCCACCCACCCCCGTACAAGGTCCCCACCACCGAGTTACCGCCCGGTATCAACCCATTCCGAACGGGGACCCCCATGAACAAGGTCATGAGC
>NZ_WWIR01000617.1 GCF_009863025.1 Streptomyces sp. SID4985
ACCTGCCTGATCACTCACCGACACATCCAACGCCTTTGTTAGGACCTCTAAGAGGAGGCCGCTCAGCTCCGCAAGAGGGGCCCCGCTCAGCTCCGCCGCACCCGCAGCCCCACGAACGCCAGCGCCAGGCCCAGACCGATCAGCATCAGACCGCTGCCCAGCGGCAGGATGTCGGCCGGTTCGGCCGGGCTCTGGCCCTGGTTCACGGCCGCGGGGGCGGAGGCCGGGGCGCTCGCCGTGGCGGACGCGGTCGGCGTGAGGGCGGGGGCGTCGGCGGTCTCCGGTTCCTCCGGATAGGCGACCCGGCTCGTGGCGGGCCCGGGGGTGTCGGCCGTGTCGGTGCCCTCCTCCTCGGCCACCGGTCCGTCCGGCCGGCCCGGTCGCAGCCGCCCCTCACCCGCCAGGCTTCCGGCCCGCGAAGGACCCGGGCGGCTGGCGGTGGGCG
>NZ_WWIR01000618.1 GCF_009863025.1 Streptomyces sp. SID4985
CGAGCCAGACGCGGATGCGGTCGCCGTTCGTCTGCACCCTGAGGTGATAGGTGCGGCCCTCGACGAGGGTCGTCCTGTACGTGGCGATGTCCCGGCCGGGGCGCCAGAGTTTGACGACGCCACTCGTGTCGATGTTCGCCGTGTACCCGGCACCGGAGGCGTCCGCGCGGAAAGTGAGCCCTGTGGCGGTGCCGTTGGTGATGGACAGGTCGCCCTGGTAGGTGAAGTCGGTGCCGGTGCGGTCGCTGAGGTAGAAGCCGTCCCCGGCGCTGCGGCCGTGCAGCCCGTCGGGGCCGACCGTCCAGGTGCCGCCGCGCGGTGTCCACCGTCCGGCGGGGAAGGAAGTGAAGCCGCCCGTACCGGTGTTGAGGTTCTGCACGGTGGCGGTGCCGCTGTAGACGTTCGCGCCGAACGCCCCGCTCGTGTACGTGCCGTCGGTCGCGTCGATGACCGGGTCGGAGCCGTTGTCGAGCCAGACGCGGATGCGGTCGCCGTTCGTCTGCACCTTCAGATGGTGGGTGCTGCCGGGCGGGATGGGCGTGGCGTACGTCGCGATGTCCCGGCCGGGGCGCCAGAGTTTGACGACCCCGCTGGTGTCGATGTTCGCCGTGTACCCGGCACCGGAGGCGTCCGCGCGGAA
>NZ_WWIR01000619.1 GCF_009863025.1 Streptomyces sp. SID4985
TTCCTTTACGACGCCGACGAGTTCGATGCCGGGTTCTTCGGTATGTCCCCGCGTGAGGCCCTGGCGACCGACCCGCAGCAACGCCTGCTTCTCCAGACCGCCTGGGAGGCCGTCGAACGGGCCGGTATCGACCCGGAAGCGCTCCGGGGAAGTTCCACCGGCGTGTTCACCGGCGTCATGTACGGCGACTACGGCTCGCGTGCCCAACTGCCGCCGGACGGTTTCGAGGGCTACCTGTTCAGCGGGAGCGCGGGCAGCATCGCGGCCGGGCGGCTGGCGTACACGTACGGGCTGGAGGGTCCGGCGGTGACGGTGGA
>NZ_WWIR01000620.1 GCF_009863025.1 Streptomyces sp. SID4985
CCCCCTGCGCCGCGCACCCGCCCCGGGACGGGCCGTCGGCCGGAGCCGTGTCTTCGCGCCGCGCCGCGCCGTCGCCCGGCAACGAGCCCCCGCCTGCGCCCGTCACCTCATCGGCCTCCTTCTCCATGCCCGGAACCGCCGCCCCACGGCCCTGTCTCAGCGCGCCCGCAGCAACTCCCTCACCGGACCACCTCGCCACCCCCGCGGCCGCCGCCTCACGGCCCTCACCCACCACACCCG
>NZ_WWIR01000621.1 GCF_009863025.1 Streptomyces sp. SID4985
TCGGTGGAGGCGTCCTCGCTCAGGTCGTAGCGGGCGAGTTCCTGGTCGTCGGCGCGGTTGACCACGCGGATGAACGCATTGGACACCTGGCCGAAGGACTGCCCCCGATCGTCCGCCATATGGATCGAGACGGGGAAGATGATCTTTTCGCACCGGTCGGGCACCCGGGAGAGATCCACCAGAATCGATTCGTCGTCGCCCTCGCCCTCACCGGTGAGATTGTCGCCGGTGTGCTCGACCGAGCCGTCCGGGCTGGTGAGCTGGTTGTAGAAGACGAACCACTCGTCCCCCAGGACCCGGTTCCCGGCGCCGCACAGCAGGGCGCTGGCGTCGAGGTCGAAGGGGGCGCCGGTGGTGGACCGGGCGTCCCAGCCGAGCCCGATCATGACGTTGGTGAGATTCGGCGCGGCCTTGGAGAGGGAGACATTGCCTCCCTTGGCAAGCGTGACACCCATGATGCTGGTCCTCCCCTGTGGTGCTTCCCTGTGTCTCTCCTGCGCGTCCGGCGCCGACCGCAAACGCGGAACGGCGCCGGAGCAGGGTGGAACGTGTGGCGTCAGACGTTGACGCCGAAGTCCTGGGCGATGCCGCGCAGTCCCGAGGCGTAGCCCTGGCCGATGGCGCGGAACTTCCACTCGGCGCCGTTGCGGTAGAGCTCGCCGAAGACCATGGCGGTCTCGGTGGAGGCGTCCTCGCTCAGGTCGTAGCG
>NZ_WWIR01000622.1 GCF_009863025.1 Streptomyces sp. SID4985
GAGCGCTACCAGGACATCGTCGACTTCTCCGGCATCAACGAGAAGGGCGACTTCATCACCCTGCCGATGCGCACCTACTCCTCCGGCATGTCCGCCCGGCTCCGCTTCTCCATCGCGGCCGCCAAGGACCACGACGTCCTCATGATCGACGAGGCCCTGGCCACCGGCGACCGCAAGTTCCAGAAGCGCTCCGAGGAACGCATCCGCGAGCTGCGCAAGGAGGCCGGAACGGTCTTCCTCGTCAGCCACAACAACAACTCGATCCGCGACACCTGCGACCGCGTCCTCTGGCTGGAGCGCGGCGAACTCCGCATGGACGGACCCACCGAAGAGGTCCTCAAGGAGTACGAGAAGTTCACGGGCAAGTGACCCGAGCGGCCCCGGGCCCCGCCGGAACTTCTCCGGCGGGGCCCGGCGTCTGCAAAAGAAGCGTCAACTCCGGCCGTGCGTAGGAATCTTGACGCCAATCGGTGTGTTGTTGTGATGCGCCGGACACCCCGGCGAACCCTGTCGCGTTGTACAACGTAAGCTGTACCGGTGCCGGAAACCGGCAAGTAGGGCGATAATGCGCGACACCCTCCGCCGGGCGACCTCCCCCGGAGGGCAGGCGGCGTGTCCGAAATAGTGTGTATCGGTTCCGCAGTGTAGAACGGGAGATGTGACGGCAATGGCTACGGAAACTCCCCAGCTCAGCGCAGCATGTGCCGTCCCCGCCCCGGGCAGCGCGCGGTGACGGGAACCGACACGGCGACGGCACTGGAACGCGCCACGCTGGACAAGGCCACGAGCGAGAACTTCCCCGTGGCCCCTTTCTTCCTGCCGCGCGCCTGGCGCGACGACCTCATGGCCGTCTACGGCTTCGCCCGCCTCGTCGACGACATCGGTGACGGCGACCTCGCCCCCGGCGGCGCCGACGCCCGGGTCCTCGGCGTCCCCGAGTCCGACGCCAAGGACCGCCTCGCCGTCCTCGACGCCTTCGAGGCCGACCTGCGCCGCGTCTTCGACGCCACTCCGCGCCACCCGCTGCTGCGACGCCTGCAGCCCACCGTGCGCCGCTGCCGCATCAGCCCCGAGCCCTTCCTCGGCCTGATCGCCGCCAACCGCCAGGACCAGCTCGTCAAGCGCTACGAGACGTACGACGACCTGCGCGCCTACTGCGAACTGTCCGCCAACCCCGTCGGCCGCCTCGTCCTCGCCGTCACCGGCACGACGACGCCCGAGCGGGTCCGTCTGTCCGACGCGATCTGCACCGCACTGCAGATCGTCGAACACCTCCAGGACGTCGCCGAGGACCTCGGCCGCGACCGGATCTATCTGCCCGCAGAGGACATGAAGCGCTTCCACGTCCAGGAATCCGACCTCACCGCAGGGAGCGCCGGCGCATCGGTGCGCGCGCTGGTCGCGTTCGAAGCACAACGCGCCCGCGAACTGCTGAATGAAGGCGCCCCCCTCGTGGGTAGCGTCCACGGCAGGCTCAAGCTGCTGCTCGCGGGGTTCGTGGCGGGGGGAAGGGCGGCGGTCGACGCGATCGCCGCCGCCGGATTCGACGTCCTTCCCGGCCCTCCCAGACCCGGCAGGCTCCAGCTGCTGCGCGAGGTGGGCGTGACCCTGCGAGGAGAGGGGTGATCCGGGCCGTGGAGTCCTCACCGCACGTGTCCGCACCGGTACTCGCCGCCTACCGCTACTGCGAGACGGTCACCGGCCAGCAGGCCCGCAACTTCGCCTACGGCATCCGGCTTCTGCCCACGCCCAAGCGCCGCGCCATGTCCGCGCTCTACGCCTTCTCCCGGCGCGTGGACGACATCGGCGACGGCGAGCTGCCCGACGACGTGAAGGTCGCGCGCCTGGAGGAGACCAGGGCGCTGCTCACCCGCGTCCACGCGGGCGAGGTCGAGGAGGACGACACCGACCCGGTGGCCGTCGCCCTCGCGGACGCCGCCCGTGTCTTCCCGATCCCGCTCGGCGGTCTGGACGAGCTGATCGACGGCGTCCAGATGGACGTGCGCGGCCAGACCTACGAGACCTGGGACGACCTCAAGGGCTACTGCCGCTGCGTCGCCGGAGCCATCGGACGCCTCTCGCTCGGCGTCTTCGGCACCGAACCCGGCGCCCGCGGCGCCGAACGCGCCCCCGAGTACGCCGACACCCTCGGCCTCGCCCTCCAGCTCACCAACATCCTCCGCGACGTCCGCGAGGACGCCGAGGGCGGCCGCACCTATCTGCCCTCCGACGACCTCGCCAAGTTCGGCTGCTCGGCCGGGTTCGCCGGACCCACCCCGCCCGAGGGCTCCGACTTCGCGGGCCTCGTCCACTTCGAGGTCCGCCGCGCCCGCGCCCTGTTCGCCGAGGGCTACCGGCTGCTGCCCATGCTCGACCGGCGCAGCGGCGCCTGCGTCGCCGCCATGGCCGGCATCTACCGCCGCCTGCTCGACCGCATCGAGCGCGACCCCGAGGCCGTGCTGCGCGGCCGTGTCTCGCTGCCCGGCCGCGAGAAGGCGTACGTCGCCGTGCGCGGCCTGTCCGGGCTCGACACCCGGCACGTCACCCGCCAGAGCGTCAGGAGGCGCGCCTGATGGCCCCGGCGGACGAGGCGGGCTCCACCCGTCCGAGAGGGCGGGCAACCCCGGACTGCGGCGTGGCGTCCCTGACTGCGACGGCCGAGCGTGCACCGTTCAACCAGCACGCGCGGCACGCACGGAAGGACGCACGATGAGCGACGGCGCACGTCCCGCACAGGCGCACTCCGGCCCTCCGGCACCCGCGGACGGCACGTCCCGGCACGCCGTCGTGGTCGGCGGCGGCCTCGCCGGGACCACCGCGGCCCTCGCCCTCGCCGACGCGGGCGTCCGCGTCACCCTCCTCGAAGGCAGGCCCCGCCTCGGCGGCCTCGCTTTCTCCTTCCAGCGCGGCGAACTGACCGTGGACAACGGCCAGCACGTCTACCTGCGCTGCTGCACCGCCTACCGCTGGTTCCTCGACCGCATCGAGGGCGCGGCGCTGGCACCGCTGCAGGACCGTCTCGACGTACCCGTCGTGGACGCCGACAAGCCCGAGGGCAGGCGGCTCGGCAGGCTGCGGCGCGACCCGCTGCCCGTCCCCCTCCACCTGGGGCGCAGCCTGGCCGCCTATCCGCACCTCTCGCTCGCCGAGCGTGCCGCGGTCGGGCGGGCCGCGCTCGCGCTCAAGGGACTCGACCTCACCGATCCGGCCCTGGACGAGCGGGACTTCGGCGACTGGCTGGCCGCGCACGGCCAGTCGGCGCGCGCCGTCGAGGCCCTGTGGGACCTGGTCGGTGTCGCCACCCTCAACGCGGTCGCGGGCGACGCCTCGCTGGGACTCGCCGCGATGGTGTTCAAGACCGGTCTGCTGTCCGACCCGGGCGCGGCCGACATCGGCTGGGCCCATGTCCCGCTGGGCGAACTGCACGACCGGCTGGCCCGCAAGGCGCTCGACTCCGCGGGCGTGCGCACCGAGGTCCGTACACGCGTCACCTCCCTCTCCCAGAACGGAAACGGAGGCTGGAGCGTTCAGGTTCCCGGCGAGACGCTCGACGCCGACGCCGTCGTCCTCGCCGTACCCCAGCGCGAGGCGCACGACCTGCTGCCGCCCGGCGCCCTCGACGACCCCGGCCGGCTGCTGCGCATCGGCACCGCCCCGATCCTCAACGTCCATGTGGTGTACGACCGCCGCGTCCTCGCCCGGCCCTTCTTCGCCGCGCTCGGCTCGCCCGTGCAGTGGGTCTTCGACCGCACCGCCGCCTCCGGGCTGACGGACGGCCAGTATCTGGCGTTGTCCCAGTCGGCCGCCCAGGACGAGATCGACACCCCCGTCGCCGAGCTGCGCGAGCGCTATCTGCCCGAGCTGGAGCGGCTCATCCCCGGCACCCGCGCCGCCCGCGTGCGGGACTTCTTCGTGACCCGGGAGCGCACCGCCACGTTCGCCCCCGCCCCCGGCGTCGGACGGCTGCGGCCCGGCGCCCGCACCAAGGCATCCGGCCTGTACCTGGCCGGAGCGTGGACCGCCACCGGGTGGCCCGCGACCATGGAGAGTGCGGTCCGCAGCGGCGTGAGCGCGGCCGACGCCGCCCTCGGCGCCCTCGGCCGCCCCCGCCCCCGTCACCTCTTCGCTCTCGAGGAGGCGGCGTGATGCTCGATCAGGAGCACGCGGGCCGGCCCCGCACCCCCGGTACCGCAACAAGAGGAGAGACTGTGCCCACTGTGCCGCCCCCGGCCTCGACCGCCGCAGACGCGGTGGACGTGACCGCGCTGCTGGAGCGCGGCCGCACCCTGGCCACCCCGGTCCTGCGCGCGGCCGTCGACCGGCTGGCGCCGCCCATGGACACCGTCGCCGCCTACCACTTCGGCTGGATCGACGCGGCGGGCAACCCGGCCGAGGGCGACGGCGGCAAGGCCGTACGCCCCGCGCTCGCGGTCCTCTCCGCCGAGGTCACCGGCGCCGCCCCCGAGGTCGGCGTGCCCGGCGCCGTCGCCGTCGAGCTGGTCCACAACTTCTCGCTGCTGCACGACGACCTGATGGACGGCGACGAGCAGCGCCGCCACCGCGACACCGTGTGGAAGGTGCACGGCCCCGCCCAGGCCATCCTGGTCGGCGACGCCCTCTTCGCCCTCGGCAACGAACTCCTGCTGGAACTCGGCACGGTCGAGGCGGGCCGCGCCACCCGCCGCCTCACCACCGCCACCCGCGCCCTGATCGACGGCCAGGCCCAGGACATCTCCTACGAGCACCGCGACCGCGTCAGCGTCGAGGAGTGCCTGGAGATGGAGGGCAACAAGACCGGCGCCCTGCTCGCCTGCGCCTCCTCCATCGGTGCGGTCCTCGGCGGCGCCGACGACGCCACCGCCGACGCGCTGGAACGGTACGGCTACCACCTCGGCCTCGCCTTCCAGGCCGTCGACGACCTGCTCGGCATCTGGGGCGACCCCGAGTCCACCGGCAAGCAGACCTGGAGCGACCTGCGCCAGCGCAAGAAGTCCCTGCCCGTCGTCGCCGCGCTCGCCGCGGGCGGCCCCGCCTCCGAGCGCCTCGGCGAGATCCTCGCCGCCGACGCCAAGAGCAGCGACTTCGCGAACTTCTCCGAGGCCGAGTTCGCGGCCCGCGCCGCCCTCATCGAGGAGGCGGGCGGCCGCGAGTGGACGGCGGACGAGGCCCGGCGCCAGCACGCCGTCGCCGTCGAGGCCCTCCACGCCGTCGACATGCCCGACCGGGTGCGGGCCGCCTTCACGGCGCTCGCCGACTTCGTCGTCGTCAGGAAGAGATGATCACTATCGGCCGAATAGCCCTCGCGTAGTCGCCGGCCGGTGCGGCGCGATGACCCACACCGGCCGACGGCGGACCCGCAGCAGCACGACTCGTACGACTGCACGAAGGGGAAGCCATGACAGCGACGACCGACGGAAGCACCGGGGCGACGATTCCGCCCCGCCGTGCCGACGCGGCCAGCGAATCCGACAGCACCACCCCCGGGGCGGCCGGGGTACCCGAGGCCGCCGAACGCGCCGTCCGCCGTGCCACGGACCACCTGCTCGCCGGGCAGGACCCCGAGGGCTGGTGGAAGGGCGACCTGGAGACCAACGTCACCATGGACGCCGAGGACCTGCTCCTGCGCCAGTTCCTCGGCATCCGCGACGAGGCCACCACCCACGCCGCCGCCCTCCACATCCGGGGCGAGCAGCGCGCGGACGGCGCCTGGGCCACCTTCTACGGCGGCCCCGGCGAACTCTCCGCCACCATCGAGGCGTACGTCGCCCTGCGCCTGGCCGGAGACGCCCCCGACGACCCCCACATGGCCCGCGCCTCCGCCTGGGTCCGCGAGCACGGCGGCATCGCCTCCGCCCGCGTCTTCACCCGGATCTGGCTCGCCCTGTTCGGCTGGTGGAAGTGGGAGGACCTGCCCGAACTCCCCCCGGAACTCATCTGGTTCCCCACCTGGCTCCCGCTCAACATCTACGACTTCGGCTGCTGGGCGCGGCAGACCATCGTGCCGCTCACCATCGTCTCCGCCAAGCGCCCGGTGCGCCCCGCGCCCTTCGCGCTGGACGAGCTGCACACCGACCCGGCCCACCCCAACCCGCCCAAGCCCTTCGCGCCGCTGGCCAGTTGGGACGGCGCCTTCCAGCGCCTGGACCGCATGGTGCACAAGCTGCGCCGGGCCGTACCGCGCCGTCTACGCGACGCCGCGATCGGCACCGCCGCCCGCTGGATCGTCGAACGCCAGGAGAACGACGGCTGCTGGGGCGGCATCCAGCCCCCCGCCGTGTACTCGGTCATCGCCCTGCACCTGCTCGGCTACGACCTCGAACACCCCGTCATGCGCGCCGGGTTGGAGTCCCTCGACCGCTTCGCCATCTGGCGCGAGGACGGCTCCCGCATGATCGAGGCCTGCCAGTCCCCGGTGTGGGACACCTGCCTCGCCGCCATCGCCCTGGCCGACGCCGGACTCCCCGCCGACCACCCCCAGTTGGTCAAGGCCGTCGACTGGATGCTCGGCGAGGAGATCCGCCGACCCGGCGACTGGGCCGTCAAACGCCCCCAACTGCCGCCCGGCGGCTGGGCGTTCGAGTTCCACAACGACAACTACCCCGACATCGACGACACCGCCGAGGTCGTCCTCGCCCTGCGCCGGGTCCGCCACCCCCAACCCGCCCGCGTGGACGGGGCGATCGGCCGCGCCGTGCGCTGGAACCTCGGCATGCAGTCGAAGAACGGCGCCTGGGGCGCCTTCGACGTCGACAACACCAGCCCGTTCCCCAACCGGCTGCCCTTCTGCGACTTCGGCGAGGTCATCGACCCGCCCTCCGCCGACGTCACCGCGCACGTCGTCGAGATGCTCGCCGCCGAGGGACTCGCCCACGACCCGCGCACCCGGCGCGGCATCGACTGGCTGCTGGCCGAACAGGAGGCCGACGGCTCGTGGTTCGGCCGCTGGGGCGTCAACTACGTCTACGGCACCGGCTCCGTCGTCCCCGCCCTCACCGCCGCCGGACTCCCCGCCTCGCACCCGGCGATCCGCCGCGCCGTCGCCTGGCTGGAACGCGTCCAGAACGACGACGGCGGCTGGGGCGAGGACCTGCGCTCCTACAAACACGTCACGGAGTGGAGCGGCCGCGGCACCTCCACCGCCTCCCAGACCGCCTGGGCCCTCATGGCCCTCCTCGCGGCCGGGGAGAAGGACGCCAAGGCCGTCGAACGCGGCGTCCGCTGGCTCGCCGAGACCCAGCGCGAGGACGGCTCCTGGGACGAGCCCCACTTCACCGGCACCGGCTTCCCCTGGGACTTCTCCATCAACTACCACCTCTACCGGCAGGTGTTCCCGCTCACCGCACTCGGCCGCTATCTCCACGGCGACCCCTTCGACAGGGCACCCCTCGCCACCGCAGGAGGCAGGCACGCCGGAGCCGAGGGCCGCTGAATGAGTAACCGGCCCGCCCCGGCACCGCTGCTGATCGCCTGCGCGCTCGGCATCGAACGCCTCGCGCTGCGCACCGGCGAACGCGGCGGCGGCGACAGCCGGCCCACCGTCGTCCGCACGGGCATGGGCCCGCGCGCGGCGGAGCGCGCCGTCGGCCGGATGCTGGCCACCCCGGACCTGGCCGACGCCGCCGTACTGGCCACCGGCTTCTGTGCCGGGCTCGCGCCCGGAATGCACCCCGGCGACCTCGTGGTCGCCGAGGAGACCCGAGACCCGCGCGGCACCGTGCCGTGCGTACGCACCGATCTGCTCGTCAAGGAGCTGACCCGGGCCCTGCCCGGCCGTACCGTCCACACCGGCCCCCTGACCGGCTCCGACCACGTGGTGCGCGGCCCGGAGCGCGCCGACCTCCTGGCCACCGGCGCCATCGCCGTGGACATGGAGTCGGCCGCCACCCTGCTCACCGCCGTCCGCGCGGGCAGCCGCCCGGTTGCGGCCGTACGGGTGGTCGTGGACGCTCCTGAACATGAACTCGTCCGCATCGGAACGGTACGCGGTGGAATATCGGCCTTCCGCGTGCTGCGTTCCGTACTTCCCGCGTTTTTCGAATGGCACCGTTCCTTGCCGCTCCCCCGGAGGTGAGCCAGATGGCCATGCCGTTGCGTCAGTCCATCAAGGTTGCTACGTACCTGGCGGAACAGAAGCTCCGCAGGCGGGACAAGTTCCCGCTGATCGTCGAGCTCGAACCGCTCTTCGCCTGTAACCTGAAGTGCGAGGGCTGCGGCAAGATCCAGCACCCTGCGGGGGTGCTCAAGCAGCGGATGCCCGTCGCCCAGGCCGTGGGCGCGGTGCTGGAGTCCGGCGCGCCGATGGTGTCCATCGCCGGCGGCGAGCCGCTGATGCACCCGCAGATCGACGAGATCGTGCGCCAGCTGGTCGCCAAGCGCAAGTACGTCTTCCTGTGCACCAACGCCATGCTGCTGCGCAAGAAGATGGACAAGTTCACCCCGTCGCCCTACTTCGCCTTCGCGGTGCACATCGACGGACTGCGCGAGCGGCACGACGAGTCCGTGGCCAAGGAGGGCGTGTTCGACGAGGCCGTGGAGGCCATCAAGGAGGCCCAGCGACGCGGCTTCCGCGTCACCACCAACTCCACGTTCTTCAACACCGACACCCCGCAGACCATCGTCGAGGTCCTCAACTTCCTCAACGACGACCTCAAGGTGGACGAGATGATGATCTCGCCCGCCTACGCCTACGAGAAGGCGCCCGACCAGGAGCACTTCCTCGGCGTCGAGCAGACCCGCGAGCTGTTCAAGAAGGCCTTCTCCGGCGGCAACCGCAGGCGCTGGCGGCTCAACCACTCCCCGCTCTTCCTGGACTTCCTGGAGGGCAAGGTCGACTTCCCCTGCACCGCCTGGGCCATCCCCAACTACTCCCTCTTCGGCTGGCAGCGCCCCTGCTACCTGATGAGCGACGGCTACGTGCCCACGTACCGCGAACTCATCGAGGACACCGACTGGGACAAGTACGGCCGCGGCAAGGACCCGCGCTGCGCCAACTGCATGGCGCACTGCGGCTACGAGCCCACCGCCGTCCTCGCCACCATGGGCTCCCTCAAGGAGTCCCTGCGGGCCATGCGCGAGACCGTCTCGGGAAACCGGGAGTGAGGCCGTGACCGCCGTATCCCTGGGCGTTCCCGAGGTACCGCCGCGGGCGCTCGCGCCCCGGCGGGTGTCGCGCCAGATCCAGGTGGGCGCGGTACCCGTCGGCGGCGGGGCCCCGGTGTCCGTGCAGTCCATGACGACGACGCGGACGTCGGACATCGGCTCGACGCTGCAGCAGATCGCGGAGCTGACCGCGTCCGGCTGCCAGATCGTCCGGGTCGCCTGCCCGACGCAGGACGACGCCGACGCGCTGGCGACCATCGCCCGCAAGTCGCAGATCCCGGTGATCGCGGACATCCACTTCCAGCCGAAGTACGTGTTCGCGGCGATCGAGGCGGGTTGTGCGGCGGTCCGGGTGAACCCGGGCAACATCAAGCAGTTCGACGACAAGGTGAAGGAGATCGCGCGCGCCGCGAAGGACCACGGCACCCCGATCCGCATCGGCGTGAACGCGGGCTCCCTGGACCGCCGTCTGCTGCAGAAGTACGGCAAGGCCACCCCCGAGGCGCTGGTGGAGTCGGCCCTGTGGGAGGCGTCCCTCTTCGAGGAGCACGACTTCCGCGACATCAAGATCTCGGTGAAGCACAACGACCCGGTCGTGATGATCGAGGCCTACCGGCAGCTGGCCGCCCAGTGCGACTACCCGCTCCACCTCGGCGTGACCGAGGCGGGCCCCGCCTTCCAGGGCACGATCAAGTCGGCCGTCGCCTTCGGCGCGCTGCTCTCCGAGGGCATCGGCGACACGATCCGCGTCTCCCTCTCGGCCCCGCCCGCGGAGGAGGTCAAGGTCGGCCTCCAGATCCTGGAGTCCCTGAACCTGAAGCAGCGCGGCCTGGAGATCGTCTCCTGCCCGTCCTGCGGCCGCGCCCAGGTCGACGTGTACAAGCTGGCCGAGGAGGTCACCGCGGGCCTGACCGGCATGGAGGTTCCCCTCCGTGTCGCGGTCATGGGCTGTGTGGTGAACGGTCCCGGCGAGGCCCGTGAGGCCGACCTGGGCGTGGCCTCCGGCAACGGCAAGGGCCAGATCTTCGTCAAGGGCGAGGTCATCAAGACCGTCCCGGAGTCGAAGATCGTGGAAACCCTCATCGAGGAGGC
>NZ_WWIR01000623.1 GCF_009863025.1 Streptomyces sp. SID4985
CGCCGTCCTTGCTGGGCTTGTCCATGTAGCGCAGCGGGGTGCCGTCGCCGTTGATGTTGATCTTCTCGCCGATGAGGTAGTCACCGGGGTCCGAGGCGTTGTTCGCGTAGAACTCCACGCCGGTGCCGAAGATGTCGGAGGTGGCCTCGTTCAGGCCGCCGGACTCGCCGCTGTAGTTGAGGCCCGCGGTGTTCGAGGTGACGCCGTGGCTCATCTCATGGCCCGCGACGTCGAGCGAGGTCAGCGGGTGGGTGTTGCCCGAGCCGTCGCCGTAGGTCATGCAGAAGCAGCTGTCGTCCCAGAAGGCGTTGACGTACGAGCTGCCGTAGTGGACGCGGGAGTAGGCGCCGACGCCGTTGTTCTTGATGCCGGTGCGGCCGAACGTGTTCTTGTAGAAGTCCCAGGTCTCCTGAGCGCCGTAGGCCGCGTCGGCGGCGGCCGTCTCGTCGGTGGTGGAGCTGGAGGCGGTGCCGGTTCCCCACGTGTTGGTGGTGTTGGTGAACAGGGTGCCGGTGCCGGAGCCGCTGGTGTGCTTCAGGTTGTACGTCTTGTGGCTGCCGCGCGAGGCGTCGGTCAGCGAGTACGTCGAGCCCGACAGGGTGGTGGTGAGGCTGACGGTGCCGGAGTAGAGCGTCTTGCCGGTGCCGGTCGCGTTCTCGATGCCCTGGTACTCGAAGAGCTTCTTGCCGGTGGCCGCGTCGGTGATGACGTGGAGCTGGTTGGGGGTGCCGTCGTCCTGGAGGCCGCCGACGACGGTCTCGTAGGCGAGCACGGGCTTGCCGGAGCCCGCCCAGATCACCTTGCGGGCGCCGTCGGGGGCGGACTCGGCGGAGCCGAGGGTCCTGGCGGCGCCGACGGCCTGCTTCTCCGCCGTGGCGGCGGCGATCTTCGGCGTGAGCGAGGACACCGCGATCGTCTGGGTGGTGGCCCGGGTGACGCCCTCGGCCTTGCCGGACTTCGCGGTGTGGACGACGAGGTCGCCGCCGAGCACGGGCAGGCCCGCGTAGGTGCGCTCGTAGCGGGTGTGGACGGTGCCGTCCACGTCCTTCACGACGTCTCTGGCGACCAGCTTCTCCTGGGCGCCGAGGCCTATTCGCTGCGCGGTCTCGGTGGCCTCGGTCTGCGCCTGCTGGATGAGGCCGGTGCGGGCGGCGGCCGACAGGAGGGTGGGGGCGCCGGCCAGGGGCTTGGCGGCGGCGGCCGAGGTGGGCTGGGCGCTGGCGTTGGTGGCCAGGCCGGTGGAGATGAGGGCACCGGCGGCGACGGCCGTGGCGATGGCGAGGGTGGTGCGCTTGTGACGCGCGTAGAGGGGGCTCACAGTAGCTCCTTCGCGTGGGGGAGTCCGGGCGGCGTGGGGTCACCGTCCGGGGTGGGGCTGAAGTTGCTGTGCTGCTGCGGCGGGTGGGGGAAGCGTGGCACCACGGACGCGTACATGTCATGACCCCGAGGTGATGTTGGCTGAAAAGAGGCGTCCGATAGTTGTTGCGGCCGTGTGAACAGGTGCCGTCCGGGGCGTCGAAACCCCGGACGGCACCGGGTTCACCGGGCCGTCGCCCACGGCCCGGCGGCCGTTTACGGGAAGGTCACCTTCCAGCCGTTGATCCGGCCGGTGTCCTGCGCCGCCTTGTCCTGGACCTTCAACGTCCAGGTGCCGTCGGCCGGTTCGGCCGAGGCGTTCAGCACATAGGTGTCGTCGACGTCGTCCGCCGAGTCGGAGGAGCTGGCGTCCTTCAGGCGGTACGACGTGCCCGACGGGCCGAGCAGATCGATCACCAGGTCACCGCGCCAGGTGTGGCTGATGTCCACCGTGACCCGGAGGTTGCTCGGCGCGTTCCCGCCCCGGCCCGCGACCGTGATGGCCGAGGTGACCGCGGGCCCGTTGTCCGGGATCGCCACCGGCGTGGTGCTCTCGTACGAGGTGCCGGTCTCGCCGCCGGGCCGGGTGCCGACCCCGACGCCCGCCCACGCGTCCTGCACCGCCGTGTACTCCGGGCTGTCCGTGCCGTACAGCTCCCCGGCGGCCGCCAGGGTGCCGGTGCGGGCGGCCTTGTAGTTGGTGGTGGAGGTCCACTTGGTGGTCAGCGCCCGGTACCAGATCTGCAGCGCCTTGTCCCGGCCGATGCCGGTGACCGGAACGCCGTCGGCGGTGGGCGAGTCGTAGCTCACGCCGTCGATGACCTTGGCGCCGCTGCCCTCGCTCAGCAGATAGAAGAAGTGGTTCGCCGGGCCCGACGAGTAGTGCACGTCGATCCCGCCGAGGCCGGAGTACCAACTGTCCTTCGACGCACCGTCCTTGCTCGGCTTGTCCATGTAACGCAGCGGCGTGCCGTCGCCGTTGATGTCGATCTTCTCGCCGATGAGGTAGTCGCCGGGGTCGGAGCTGTTGTTCGCGTAGAACTCCACGCCCGTGCCGAAGATGTCGGAGGTCGCCTCGTTCAACCCGCCCGACTCACCGCTGTAGTTGAGCCCGGCGGTGTTCGACGTGACGCCGTGGCTCATCTCGTGACCGGCCACGTCCAGCGCGGTCAGCGGGTCGGCGTTGTTCGCGCCGTCGCCGTAGGTCATGCAGAAGCAGGAGTCGCTCCAGAAGGCGTTGATGTACGAATTCCCGTAGTGCACACGGGAGTAGGCACCCACGCCGTCGTTCCTGATGCCGGTGCGGCCGAACGTGTCCTTGTAGAAGTCCCACGTGGTCGCGGCCCCGAAGTGCGCGTCCGCGCCCGCCGTCGCCGCGTCGGAGATGGTGCCGTTGCCCCAGGTGTCGGAGGACTGGGAGAACAGGGTGCCGGTGCCGGAGGAACCCCGGTTGAGGTTGTATGTCTTGTGGCCGCCGCGCGCCCCGTCGGTGAGCGTGTACGCCGACCCCGACTGGGTGGTGGTCAGCGGGACCTGGCCGCTGTACTGGGTGTTGCCGACGCCGGTCTCGATGCCCTGGTACTCGTAGAGCTTCTTGCCGGTCGTGGCGTCGGTGATCACGTGCAGCTCGTTGGGCGTGCCGTCGTCCTGGAGACCGCCGACGACCGTCTCGTACGCGAGCACGGGTGTGCCGGAGGCGGCCCAGATCACCTTGCGCACGCTGTCCGCGGCGGGCCTGGTGCCGCCGAGGGTCTTCGCGCGGCTGACGGCCTGCTGCTCGGCGGCGGCCTTCGTGACGGCCGGGGTGAGACCGGCGACCTTCAGCGTGGCACCGGTGGCCCGGATGACGCGCCGCGTCGCGCCGGACTTCGCGGTGTCCACGATCAAGTCGCCGCCGAGCACGGGCAGTCCGGCGTAGGTGCGCTCGTAGCGGGTGTGCACGGTGCCGTCGCCGTCCTTGACGACATCGCGGACGACCAGCTTCTCCTCGGCGCCGAGCCCGATGGAGCGGGCGGTGGCGGCCGTGCCGGTGTCGGCGTGCCGGATCAGCTCCGTGCGCTGGGCGGGGGAGAGCCGTACCGCCGTGTGCGCGGGATCGGCCTTGCTCGGGTGCGGGGCGGCCGGGGCGGCGCTCGCGACACCCGACTGGACGGCGGCGGCCAGGAGGGCGGCGACACCGGCCAGGGCGACGACGGCGGTGCGACGGGGGGCGGGGGCGATGCGTCTGCGGGAGGAACTGCTGCTCAACACTGACTCCTTCTGCATGGCCGCCGGTCGTGCGGCCAGGGGAGACCGGACGTTGGTCGAGCGCCCGGGCAGAACAGGGCTGTGCGCGGAACCTGTACGCGTGCGGGAACCGGCCCACACGGTGCGCCGTGAGAGCTGTGGGGCTGCTGTGAGCCGGTACGACAAGGTTGTCAGGCGAGCGGGACAACTGTCATGACCACAAGGGCAAGTTGGCTGGAATGGGCGCCGGAGCAGGCCGCGCTGACCGCCGACGGCGACTTCGTGGCGGGGCGGGCGGCAGGAGCGGGCGGGGCGCGGCCCGCCCGCCGGTCAGCGCTCCGCCAGACTCTCCCGCCAGGCGCGGTGCAGGTCCGCGAACCTGCCGGTGCCGTCGATCAGGGTCTTCGGCTCGCCGTCCTCGACGATCCGCCCGTCCTCCATCACCAGCACCCGGTCCGCGATCTCGACCGTGGAGAGCCGGTGGGCGATGACCACGGCGGTACGGCCCTGGAGGACGGTCGCCATCGCCCGCTGTACCGCGCGCTCGCCCGGGATGTCCAGTGAGCTGGTCGCCTCGTCCAGGATCAGGACCGCCGGGTCGGCCAGCAACGCCCGTGCGAAGGACACCAGTTGGCGCTGTCCGGCCGAAATGCGCCCCCCGCGCTTGCGTACGTCGGTGTCGTAGCCGTCGGGGAGGCGACTGATGAACTCGTGGGCGCCGATGGCCTTCGCCGCGCGCTCGACGTCGGCGCGGTCGGCGTCCGGGCGGCCGATGGCGATGTTGTCCGCGACCGTGCCGGAGAACAGGAAGGACTCCTGGGTCACCATCACGACCGCACGCCTGAGGTCGAGGGCCGGCAGCTCGCGCAGGTCCACCCCGTCGAGCAGCACCCGCCCGGCGGAGGGGTCGTAGAAGCGGGCGACCAGCTTGGCCAGCGTGGACTTGCCCGCGCCCGTCGAGCCCACCACGGCCACCGTCTGCCCGGCCGGGATCGTCAGGTCGAAGCGGGGCAGCACCTCGCCACCGGTGCGGTAGGCGAAGCCGACCCCCTCGAAGACGACCTCGCGACCGGTGAACCCGTCCCGCACCGGCGGGAGTTCACGCGGCGACACCGGCTCCGGCACCGAGGGCGTCTGGGCCAGCAGCCCGGCGATCTTCTCCAGCGAGGCGGCCGCCGCCTGATAGGAGTTGAGGAACATCCCGAGCCGGTCGATCGGGTCGTACAGCCGCCGCAGATACAGCACCGCCGCCGCGAGCACACCGAGCGCGAGCGAGCCGGTCGCCACCCGGTAGGCGCCCCACAGCACGATCGCCGCGACCGTGGTGTTGGCGACCAGCCGGGAGCCGGTCACGTAACGGGCCATCTCCAGCAGGGTGTCGCCGTTGCGCAGCTCGTAACTCCGGTTCAGCACACCAAAACCGGTGTCGTTCACGGCCTCCCGGCGGAACGCGCGCACCGGGCGGATGCCGTTCATCGTCTCCACGAACTTGACGATCACCGAGGCCATCGCCGTCGAGCGCGCCCGGTACGCCCGCCCCGCGCGCCGCTGGTAGATCCGCACCAGCGCGTACAGCGGACCGAACGAGGCCACCGCGACCGCGCCGAGGCCGACGTCCAGCCACAGCAGCAGGGCCGCGATGTAGACGAACGACAGGACCACGCCCACGAGTTCCTGGAGCCCCTCGCCGAGGAGTTCGCGCAGGGCCTCCACGTCCGCCGTGGCGCGGGAGATCAGCCGCCCTGAGGTGTACCGCTCGTGGAAGTCGACGCTCAGCGCCTGCGCGTGCCGGAAGATACGGCCGCGCAGATCCAGCAGCCCGTCCTGGTTGACCCGCGCGGACGACTCGATGAACGCGAACTGGAAGCCGCCGGAGCCCAGCGCGCACAGCGCGTACCCCACCGCGACGGCGAGCAGCGGCCCGTGGTCGTGCCGCCCGAGCGCGGGCACGGCGGTGTCGATGGCGTACGCCACCAGCAGCGGGCCGGACTGCGCGGCCGCTTGCTGGAGCAGCAGCAGGAGCACGGTGAGGGCGACCCTGCCCTTCATGGGCGCGAGGAGCGAGCGCAGCAGGGCGCGGGTGGCGCCGTCGGGGGCGGGCAGCACGTCGCGGTCGAAGGGGTCGCCGTCCGAGGCGTGTCCGGGTGGGGCGGACTCGGGTTCAGGGAGGTCGTCGCTCGTGCCGTGTCCGTGCGGGGCGGACTCGGGCTTCGGCGGGTCGTCGTTCGCGCCGTGCCCGTGCCCGTGCGGGGCGGATTCCGGCTTCGGCAGGTCGTCGCCCGTGCCGGGGGCGGCGGACGCGGTCGTCGTCATCGGCGGTCCTCCGAGGCGTGGGGGGTGGGCTCGCCCGACATCAGGCGGGCGTACTCGGCGTTCGTGCGCAGCAGTTCGCGGTGCGTGCCGACGGCGGTGATCCGGCCGCCGGAGAGCAGGGCGACCCGGTCGGCGAGCAGCACGGTGGAGGGGCGGTGGGCCACGATCAGGGCGGTGGTGTCCGCGAGGACCTCCCGCAGCGCCGCCTCGACCGCCGCCTCCGTGTGCACGTCCAGCGCCGACAGCGGGTCGTCCAGGACCAGGAACTCCGGGCGCCCGACGACCGCGCGGGCCAGCGCCAGCCGCTGCCGCTGCCCGCCGGAGAGACTGAGCCCCTGCTCCCCGACCCGGGTGTCCGGGCCCTCGGGCAGCTCGTGCGCGAAGTCGGCGCGGGCCACCGCGAGCGCCCGGTCCAGGTCGGTGCGCTCCGCGTCCTTCCCGGCGCCCATCAGCACGTTCTCGGCGACGCTCGCGGAGAACAGCGTCGGCTCCTCGAAGGCGACGGCGACCCGGGCGCGCAGCTCCGCGCGGGACATGGCGGTGATGTCGACCCCGTCCAGGGTGATCCGGCCCCGCGTCACCTCGTACAGCCTGGGGACGAGCGCCGTGAGCGTCGTCTTGCCACTGCCGGTGGCCCCGACCAGCGCCATCGACTCACCCCGCCGGACGTGCAGATCGACCCCCTCCAGCAGGGGAGCGGTGCCGGGCGGCACGTCGGGGTGCCGGAAGCCGACCCCCTCGAACCGGAGTCCGCCCGCCTCCTCGTCCTCGCGCGCGGCGGAGGGGACGGGCGTGTCCCCGGCGTCCTCGGGCGCCTCGTCCATCACCTCGAAATACCGCTCCGTCGCGGTCGCCGCCTCCTGGGTCATCGCCAGCAGGAAGCCGATGGACTCCACCGGCCAGCGCAGGGCGAGCGCGGTGCTGAGGAACGCGACCAGCGTGCCCGCCGACAGGCCGCCGTCCGCCACCCGCAGCACGCCCAGGATCAGTGCCGCGCCGATCGCCAGCTCGGGCAGCGTCATGATGACCGCCCAGATCGCGGCCAGCAGCCGCGCCTTGTGCAGCTCCGTGCCGCGCAGCCCGACCGCCACCTCGTGGAAGGCGCGGGCCTGGCTGTGGTGGCGCCCGAAGCCCTTGACGACCCGGATGCCGAGCACGCTCTCCTCGACCAGCGTCGTCAGGTCGCCCACCTGGTCCTGGGCGCGCCGCGACGCCAGCGCGTACCGGTGCTCCACGACCGCACAGGCGACGACCACCGGCACGGCGGGCCCGAGGACGACAAGGCCCAGCGCCCAGTCCTGCACCAGCATGATCACCACACCGGCGACGATGGTCACCGAGTTGACGATGATGAACGTCAGCGCGAAGGCGAGGAACATCCGCAGCAGCATCAGGTCGGCGGTGCCCCGGGAGAGCAACTGGCCCGAGGACCAGCGGTCGTGGAACGACACCGGCAGCCGCTGGAGGCGCCGGTAGAGCGCGGCCCGCAGATCCGCCTCCACCCGCGACAGCGGCCGCGCCACCAGCCACCTCCGCAGCCCGAACAACAGCGCCTCGGCGATCCCGAGCAGCAGCAGACACAGCGCGCCGAGCCACACCCCCGACGGGTCGCGACGGGCGACCGGACCGTCCACCATCCACTTCAGCACGAGCGGGATCACCAGACCGGTGCAGGAGGCGACGACCGCCACGACGACGGCGGCGCCCAGCCGGACCCGTACGGGCCGGACGAACGGCCACAGCCGTAGCAGGGTGCGCACCGTGGAGCGCCGGACCTCGGGGTTCGTGTGTGTAGTGGCCATCATCGCGAGCGTACGGACGCGCACCGCCGCCGCCCACCGAGTTTTGGCCGGACCCGTATCCGTCCGCGGACCTACGACCAGCGGCTTCACGGGGCGGCACATGGAGGTCGTGGCCCAGGGACCGGGAAGGTCGTAGCCCAGGATCAACCGATCGGATGATGCCGCTTCGAGCGCGACGGCCGATGTGGCCGGTGCCCTCCGCCCGCGAACCTCGGACCATGGCATCCGTCATCGAAGTCACCGACCTGCGCAAGTCCTACGGCGGCCGCGCCGTCGTGGACGGCATCTCCCTCGCGGTCGAGGAGGGCGAGATCTTCGGCGTCCTCGGCCCCAACGGCGCCGGCAAGACCACCACCGTGGAGTGCGTGGAGGGGCTGCGCGTCCCCGACGCGGGCCGCGTCCGCGTCACCGGCCTCGACCCCGTCGCCGACCACGCCGAGGTCGCCCGGGTCCTCGGCGCGCAGCTCCAGCAGAGCGAGCTCCAGCCCAAACTCACCGTGCGCGAGGCACTCGAGCTGTACGCCTCCTTCTACCCGGCACCGGCCGACTGGCGGACCCTGGCCGAACGCCTGGGCCTGACCGACCGGGTGGACACCCGCTTCGCCAGGCTCTCCGGCGGACAGCAGCAGCGGCTGTTCATCGCGCTCGCGCTGATCGGCAGCCCGCGCGTCGTCGTCCTGGACGAGCTGACCACCGGGCTCGACCCGCGCGCCCGCCGGGACACCTGGCAGCTCATCGAGGAGGTCCGCGCGAGCGGGGTCACCGTCCTGCTCGTCACCCACTTCATGGAGGAGGCCCAGCGCCTCTGCGACCGGATCGCGGTGATCGACAAGGGCCGGGTGGCCGCCCTCGACACCCCGGCCGGGCTCATCCGCCGCTCGGCGGGCGCGACCGTCATCAGCTTCACCCCGTCCGCCCCGCTGGACGACGCCGACCTCTCCGCCCTCCCCGGCCTCGCCTCCGTCGCGCACAAGGACGGCCGGATCACGCTCTCCGGCACCGACGCGACCGTCGACGCCGTCCTCACCCTGCTCGCCCGACACCGCGTCACCGCCCACCAGCTGCGCGTGTCCGACGCCACCCTCGACGACGCGTTCCTGGACCTCACCAAGGAGGCCGCCGCATGAACACCACAGCCCCGAGCACACCAGCCCCAAGCGCCCCGGCCCTGCACACCACCCTCCTCAACACGGCAGTGCTGCGCACCGAGTTCCGCCTCTTCCGCCGCGAACCCGGCGCCGTCTTCTGGATCCTGCTGTTCCCGACCCTGCTGCTGGTGGTCCTCGGCTCGATCCCCAGCTTCCGCGAGAGCGACGACGCGCTCGGCGGGCAGCGGCTGATCGACGTCTACGTGCCCGTCGCCGTCCTCATCTCCCTGATCATGGCCGGGGTCCAGTCGATGCCGCAGGCCCTCACCGGCTACCGCGAGCGCGGCATCCTGCGCCGCATGTCCGCCACCCCCGTACGCCCCGCCGCGCTGCTGACCGCCCAGATGACCGTGCAGGGCGCGGCCGCCCTGTGCTCGGCGCTGCTCGCGCTCGCCGTCGGCCGGATCGCCTTCGGTGTACGGCTGCCGGAACAGCCCCTCGGCTATCTGGCCGCGCTCGCCCTGGCCGCCCTGGCCGCCCTCGCCCTCGGCTCGGTCGTCGCCGCGGTGTCCGGCACCACGAAGATCGCCGGGGCGGTCGGCACGATGGTGTTCTTCCCGATGATGTTCTGCGCCGGACTCTGGCTGCCCGTGCAGTCCATGCCGCACACCCTCGCGCGGATCGTCGGTGTGACCCCCTTCGGCGCCGCCGCCCGCGCCCTGGGCGAGGCCGCCACCGGCCACTGGCCCGGCTGGGAACACCTCGGCGTGCTCGCGCTCTGGACCGTCCTGCTCACCGCGGCGGCCGCCCGCTGGTTCCGCTGGGAGTGAGCGCATGCCCGACACCGGCACGGCCGTGTCCGACACTGAGGGGATGACGCAGGCGGCGGACTTCGGACGACGGGCCTTCTTCGACAGCTGGGGCCCCTACGCGCTCCTCGCCGCCGGGGCGCTGACGGCGGCCGGGTCGGCCCGGCTCGTCGGCATGAGCCGGGCCGAACTGTACGTCTCCGGCGTGCTGGTGGTGTTCGCTGTCGTCCTGCAACTGGCCTGGGGACGCGCCATCCGCGACCGGTCGGCGCCGAGCGCGACCGGCGCGGCCTTCTACTTCGTACGGTGGGCCAACGGGTTCGTCCTCACCTGGCTCAACCCGTTCTTCGCCTTCTACGCCGTCACCGGGTACTACAACGGCGCCCGGCAGCTGCCGCGTCGGCTGATGATGCCCGGCCTGTGCCTGACCGCCGCCACCATGGCGGGCAGCGAGATCGGCGGGATGCCGCCGCGCGGGCCCGTGCTCTGGCTGGGCTTCGTGGTGGTGTTCGGGGTCAACATCGGCATGGTCGCCCTCTTCACCCGCTTCAACGAACAGGAGCAGGCCCGCGCCCGCGAACAGGCCGGGACCATCGCCGAACTGGAGCGCACCAACACGGCGTTGCAACAGGCACTCGACGAGAACGCGGCCCTTCACGCCCAACTCCTCGTGCAGGCACGGGAAGCGGGCGTGGCCGACGAACGCCGCAGGCTCGCCGCGGAGATCCACGACACCATCGCCCAGGGCCTGGCCGGCATCATCGCCCAGCTCCAAGTCGTCTCCAGCGCGCAGGACTTGGCGACCGCCCGCACCCACCTGGAGCGCGCCTCCGCACTCGCCCGGCACAGCCTCGGCGAGGCCCGCCGCTCGGTGCACAACCTCGCACCCGTCGCCCTCGCCGCCGACGGACTCCCCGAGGCGCTGAAGAAGACGGTCACCGACTGGGGCGAACGGACGGCGATCCGCGCCGAGTTCACCGTCACCGGCACCGCCGAACAGCTCCACGAGGAGGTCGCGGCCACCCTGCTGCGCATCGCCCAGGAAGCCCTGTCCAACGCGGCCCGGCACGCCCGCGCCCACCGCCTCGGCGTCACCCTCTCCTTCATGGGCGACGAGGTCGTCCTCGACATCCGCGACGACGGCACCGGCTTCGACCCGGCCGCCGTCGCGCCCCGCACCCGCGCCGGAGGCTTCGGTCTCGACGGCATGAGGGCCCGCGCCGAGCGCATCGCGGGCACCCTCACGGTCGAGTCCGAACCGGGCCACGGCACGGCCGTCTCGGCTCGCGTACCGTTGGTGCGCGATGACCGCTGACACCCCGATCACCCTGCTCGTCGTGGACGACCATCCCGTCGTACGGGACGGTCTGAGCGCCATGTTCGCCTCCGCGCCCGGCTTCACCGTGCTCGGCGAGGCGGCGAACGGCATCGAGGCCGTCGAGCGGGTCGCCGCCCTGGACCCGGACGTGGTGCTGATGGACCTGCGGATGCCCGGCGGTTCCGGCGTCGACGCCATCCGCGAGCTGACCCGGCGCGGCGCCCGCGCCAAGGTGCTCGTCCTCACCACCTACGACACCGACTCCGACA
The DNA here is from genome assembly GCF_009863025.1 of Streptomyces sp. SID4985. Taxonomy (GTDB): domain Bacteria; phylum Actinomycetota; class Actinomycetes; order Streptomycetales; family Streptomycetaceae; genus Streptomyces. The sequence goes on from NZ_WWIR01000623.1 coordinate 11,182, forward strand.
CCCTCCCGGCCATCGAGGCGGGCGCCACCGGCTACCTCCTCAAGGACGCCCCGCGCGACGAGCTGTTCACCGGCGTCCGCGCCGCCGCCGAGGGCCGTACCGTGCTCTCCCCGGCCGTCGCCTCCCGCCTTGTCTCGGCGGTCCGCGCACCCGCGACCCCCGGCAAGGAGCCGCTGTCCGCGCGCGAGCGCGAGGTCCTCGCCCTGGTCGCCCGGGGCACCTCCAACCGCGAGATCGCCCGCGAACTGTTCATCAGCGAGGCGACCGTGAAGACCCACCTCACCCACCTCTACACCAAGCTCGGCGTCAAGGACCGCGCGGCGGCGGTGGCGGCGGCGTACCAGCGGGGCATTCTCGGTTAGGCCCCAACAAGGCTCGTACAACGCCGTGTTCAGAGCACCCGCAGCAACAGCACCGACCGCGCCGGAAGCGTGATCTCCGACCCCGCCGGATGCACCGCCCCCGGCGCACCGGTCTGCTCCTCCAGGGAGGTGTCGACCACCACCTCGTACGACCCCGCCCACGGCGCCCCCGGCAGCGTGAAGCCCACCGGATCCCCGCCCGCGTGCAGCACGGCGAGGAAGCTGTCGTCCAGGATCGGGGCGCCCCGCTCGTCCCGCCCCGGGATGTCCCGGCCGGACAGATACATGCCAAGCGTGGCAGCCGGGGCGTACCAGTCGCCCTCCGTCATCTCCCTGCCGTGCGCGGTGAACCAGGCCAGGTCCCGCAGCCCGTCCGCCGAGTGCGCGCGGCCGGAGAAGAAGGCACTGCGGCGCAGCACCGGGTGCCGGTGGCGCAGGGCGATCAGCCGCGTGGTGAGGTCGAACAGCGGGCGCCACTCCGGGTCGTCGAGCAGTGACCAGTCCACCCAACTGGTCTCGTTGTCCTGGCAGTAGGCGTTGTTGTTGCCGCCCTGCGTGCGCCCGAACTCGTCCCCGGCGACCAGCATCGGCACGCCCGTGGACAGCAACAGCGTGGTCAGCAGGTTCCGCAACTGCCGCCTGCGCAGGGCCCGTACGCTCTCGTCGTCCGTCTCGCCCTCCGCCCCGCAGTTCCAGGAGCGGTTGTCGTGGGTGCCGTCGCGGTTGTCCTCGCCGTTGGCCTCGTTGTGCTTGTGCTCGTACGACACCAGGTCGCGCAGGGTGAAGCCGTCGTGCGCGGTGATGAAGTCGACCGAGGCGTACGGGCGTCGGCCGCCCCAGGCGTACAGGTCGCTGGAGCCGGAGAGCCGGTAGCCCATCTCCCGTACGTCCGGCAGCGCGTGGCGCCAGAAGTCGCGCACGGTGTCGCGGTAGCGGTCGTTCCACTCGGTCCACAGCGGCGGGAAGGCGCCCACCTGGTAGCCGCCCGAGCCGATGTCCCACGGCTCCGCGATCAGCTTCACCCGGCGCAGCACCGGGTCCTGGGCGATGACCGCGAGGAACGGCGAGAGCATGTCCACGTCGTGCATGGAGCGGGCCAGCGCGGCCGCGAGGTCGAAACGGAAGCCGTCCACGCCCATCTCGGTGACCCAGTAGCGCAGCGAGTCCGTGATCAGCCGCAGCACCTGGGGGCGGACCACGTGCAGGGTGTTGCCGCAGCCGGTGTAGTCGGCGTAGCGGCGGGCGTCCGGCTGGAGGCGGTAGTAGGCCCGGTTGTCGATGCCCTTCAGGGACAGCGTGGGGCCCAGCTCACCCGCCTCCGCCGTGTGGTTGTAGACCACGTCGAGGATCACCTCGATCCCGGCCGCGTGCAGCGCGCGCACCATCCGCTTGAACTCGCCGACCTGTTGTCCGGCCGTACCGGAGGCGGAGTAGGAGGCGTGCGGGGCGAAGTAACCGATCGAGTTGTAGCCCCAGTAGTTGGTCAGGCCCCGGCGCAACAGGTGGTCCTCGTGCGCGAACTGGTGGACAGGCAGCAACTCCACCGCTGTCACGCCCAGTCGGGTCAGGTGCTCGATCGCGGCGGGGTGCGCGAGCCCGGCGTAGGTGCCGCGCAGCTCCTCCGGGACACCCGGGTGCAGCTTGGTGAAGCCCTTGACGTGCAGCTCGTAGATGACCGAGTCCGCCCACGGCGTCTTGGGGCGGCGGTCGTCGGACCAGTCGTCGTCGTCATGGACCACCACGCCCTTGGGCACGAAGGGCGCCGAGTCCCGCTCGTCGCGCACGGTGTCGGCGACCCGCTGGTCCGGCCAGTCCCGGACGTGCCCGTACACCTCCGGCGGCAGCGTGAACTCCCCGTCCACGGCGCGCGCGTACGGGTCGAGCAGGAGCTTCGCCGGGTTCCAGCGGGCGCCCGTCCACGCGTCCCAGCGGCCCTCCACCCGGTAGCCGTAGCGGGTGCCCGGCAGGACGCCCGGCACGAAGCCGTGCCAGATCTCGTGCGTCAGCTCGGTCAGCCGCACCTGTGTCTCGCGCCCCCGCTCGTCGAACAGGCACAGCCGGACCGCCTCGGCCCCGCCCGCCCACAGCGCGAAGTTGGTGCCCGCCACCCCGTCCGGGCCGGTGCGGAACCGGGCCCCCAGCGGGGTCGACGACCCCGGCCACACGGGCGGGCCCGGCGGCACCGCGCGATGGCCCTCGCGCACCACGGCGGTCACCGGGCCGCCCTGTGCGGGCGGCTGTCCCGCCCGCGCCCGCTGCTCGGCTGCGCT
>NZ_WWIR01000624.1 GCF_009863025.1 Streptomyces sp. SID4985
GTGCACCGCAAGTACCACCACCACGAGATGACGTTCTCGATGGTGTACGCGTACAGCGAGAACTACGTCCTGCCCCTCTCGCACGACGAAGTCGTCCACGGCAAGCGGTCGTTGGTGTCGAAGATGCCGGGCGACTGGTGGCAGCAGCGGGCGAGCCTGCGCGCCTACCTCGCCTTCATGTGGGCCCACCCCGGCAAGCAACTGCTCTTCATGGGCCAGGAGTTCGCCCAGGGCGCGGAGTGGTCCGAGGCGCACGGCCCGGACTGGTGGCTGCTCGACCCGTCGTACGGCGCCGCCGCCGACCACCGGGGCGTACGGGACCTGGTGCGCGACCTCAACACCCAGTACCGCGCCACCCCGGCCCTGTGGCAGCGGGACACCGACCCCTCGGGCTTCGCCTGGGTCATGGGCGACGCGGCCGACGACAACGTCCTCGCCTTCCTGCGCCGCGACGCCGACGGCACCCCGCTCCTGGCGGTGTCCCACTTCTCCCCGGTGGTCCGCCACGACTACCGCCTCGGCGTCCCCGACGACATCCCCGCCTGGCACGAGACCCTCAACACCGACAGCGCCCACTACGGCGGCAGCGACGTCACCAACCCGGACGTGATCAAGCCGGAACCCCAGCCCTGGCACGGCTTCCCGGCGAGTGTCCGGCTGACGCTGCCGCCGCTTTCGACGGTGTGGCTGCGTCCGGCGTGAGCCAAGTGGGCCGGTCCGGGAGCCGTGCGCTCCCGGACCGGTGCCGTCACACGGCGGCCGGGGCCAGCCCCGCCGGGAGCTTCTCGCTGTGCAGGACGCCCAGTTGCTGGGTGGCGCGGGTCAGGGCGACATATAGGTCGCTCGTGCCGTAGTCGCCGGGTTCCACCACCAGGACCGAGTCGAATTCGAGGCCCTTGGCCTGGCGGGGGTCGAGGAGGACGACGCGCCGGGTCAGGTCGGGTTCGGTTCCGGCGGTGATGCCGTCGAGGCGGGCGGCGAGGGCCGGATGGAGGGGGCGGGGGGCGATGATCGCCAAGCGGCCCTCGTCCGGGGTGAGTTCGGCGGCCGCCTCGGCTACGGCGCCGGGGAGGTCGTCGGTCACCTCGCGCACCCAGGGCCGTGCGCCCGTCGAGCGGACGGAGGTGGGCGGCTCGAAGTCCGGGTCGGTGGCGCGGACCACGCCTGCGGCGAGGTCCATGATCTCGGACGGGGTGCGGTAGTTGACGCCGAGGCGGGTGTGTTCCCAGCGGTCCTCGACGTAGGGCGCGAGGATGTCCGACCAGGAGCCGACGCCCGCCGCCTCGGCGGTCTGGGCGGGGTCGCCGACCAGGGTCATGGAGCGGGTCGGGCTGCGCCGCATCAGCAACCGCCAGGCCATCGGGGAGAGTTCCTGCGCCTCGTCCACGATGATGTGCCCGAAGGCCCAGGTGCGGTCGGCGGCCGCGCGTTCGGCGGCGCTGCGGTGGTCGGCCTCCTCGTGGCGCTCGGCGAAGCGCTCGGCGTCGATGATGTCGTGCGCCGACAGCACCTCGGAGGCGTCGGCGTCCAGCTCCTCCTTGTCGTCGAACTCGTAGGTGCGGGAGGCGTACGACACGTCCAGCACGCCCTGCGCGAAGGCGATCTGGTGCTGCCGATCGCGTTCCGCGCGGGCGCGGATCATCCGGTCGTCCTCACCGAGGAGTTCGGCGGCCTCGTCCAGCAGCGGCACGTCCGCGACGGTCCAGGCGCGGGTCTCCGGGCGGCGGATCGCGTCGGCGTCCGCCGCCGGGAGGTGGCCGTCGGGCTCCGCGAGGAAGTCCGCGATCAGCCGGCGCGGGGTGACGCGGGGCCACAACTGGTCGATGGCGGACCAGACTTCGGGGTTCTCCGCGAGTTCGTCACGGATCTGGGTGATGTCGGAGGGGTCGAGGAGGCTGGTGCCGTCGTAGGGGTCGGTGCCCACGCGTTCGGCGTACAGCTCGGTCAGCGCGTTGAGGATGTGGCCCTCGAAGTGCTCACGGGCCACGTTGTGCGGCAGCCCGGTCGCGCGGGTGCGCTCGCGGGCGACGCCGACGAGGCCCTGGTCGAGCATCAGCACCTCGCGCTCGTGCTCGACGGTGATCACCGGGTCGGGCAGCGCCTGCCGGTCGCGTACGACGGCGGCGATCACGTCGGCCATCTCCGCGCGGCCCTTCACGGCGGCGGCCTCGGGGGTGTCCGTGGCGGTGGCCCGCACCCCGGGGAACAGCTCGCCGACGGTGGCCAGCAGTACGCCGGTCTCGCCGAGCGCGGGCAGCACCTCGCCGATGTAGCCGAGGAAGGCGGGGTTGGGGCCGACGATGAGGACGGCGCGGCGGGCCAGCAGTTCGCGGTGCTCGTAGAGGAGGTAGGCGGCGCGGTGCAGTGCCACCGCGGTCTTGCCGGTGCCGGGGCCGCCCTCGACCACGAGCACGCCCCGGTGCGGGGCCCGGATGATCTCGTCCTGCTCGGCCTGGATGGTGCGCACGATGTCGCCCATGCGGCCGGTGCGGGCCGAGTTCAGCGCGGCGAGCAGCACGGCGTCGCCGGTGGGGTCCTCGTGTCCGGTGCGCTCCTGGTCGCCGAGGTCGAGGATCTCGTCGTGCAAGGAGGTGACGCTGCGGCCCTCGGTGGTGATGTGCCGGCGCCTGCGCAGACCCATCGGGGTGTGCCCGGTGGCGAGATAGAAGGGACGGGCGACGTCGGCACGCCAGTCGACGAGGATCGGGGTGCGTTCGACGTCCTCCTCGCGCAGTCCGATGCGGCCGATGTGGTGGGTGGCGTCGTCGGACATGTCAATCCGGCCGAAGCAGAGGGAGCCGTCGACGGAGTTCAGCGCGGCGAGCAGCCCGGAGCGCTCGGCGACCAGGATGTCCCGCTCCAGCCGGGCCTGCTGAGGCTTGTCGCCCTGCGCGAGGGCGTCCTTGACCGAGGTCTCGGCCTCGCCGCGCAACACGTCCACGCGCTCGTACAGTCCGTCGATGAATTCCTGCTCGTGCCGCAATTCATCGTCCGGAAATTCTGTGTTTGACAATTCCACTCCCGCCCGCATATACTGTGCTCACTGAACTTCTTCGCGATCGCCTTTACGGAAGTCGCGAATCAATGAATATACATAAGGAAATCCCCCGAGCGCAATTGCTCGGGGATTTCCTTATGTCCGCGGAGCCGCGGGGGGATGTCCACGAGGCCGCGGAGGGGGCCTGCGGGAGCCCGCCAGGGGTCTCACAGCACGTCGGCGTCGGCCAGCTCCTCCAGCAGCCGTCGCTTGGAGCGTGCTCCCACCATCGACCTGACCGGCGCGCCGTCGCGGTAGACGACCAGGGTCGGCGCGGAGAGCACGCCGTGCGCGAGGGCCGTCGCCGGGTTGCGGTCCACGTCCACCTGGACGACCTTGAGCCGGTCGCCCTCGCTGAAGGCGATGTCCTTGAGCACCGGCACCATCTGGCGGCACGGCCCGCACCAGTCGGCCGTGAACTCCACCAGCACCGGCAGGTCGGAGCCGATCACCTCCACCGCGAAATCCGCGTCCGTCACTTCGGCCAGTCCGCTCGCCACGCTCATCGCGGCCCTCCCAGTTCGCACGAAGGCTCCGGACCCCCCGGAACCAGCGACTCGGCGGCCAGCTCCGCCCGCGCCTCCTCGGCCCGCCGCAACTGCCCCGCGACCGTCTCCCGCACCGCCGCGAGCTGCCCGATCAACTCGTCCAGCTCGTCCAGCTTGCGCCGGTAGACCACGAGCGACGCCGGACACGCGTCCCCCTCGGGATGCCCGGCCCGCAGACACTCCACGAACGGCCGCGTCTCCTCCAGCTCGAACCCGAAGTCCCTGAGCGTCCGGATCTGCCGCAACACCCGCAGATCCCCCTCGTCGTACTCCCGATACCCCTGCGCATCCCGCCGCGCGGGCAACAGCCCCCGCGCCTCGTAGTACCGCAGAGCCCGGGTGGTCGTACCGGCCCGCGTGGCCAGCTCGCCGATTCGCATGTCAGGGACGGTAGGGGTTGACGTGGGGGGCAAGGCAACCCGTGACGCCGTGATGGTCGTGGCCTGACGACATGGCGTGGTCGGGCCAACTCGGCGATCTCACCCCGGAACCCTGCGTACGCATGCTGTCATTGCCATGTGGATATTGATCGGTTTTTCGCCCTGGGTCCGGCTGCGCCTTTCGAGGTGCACGAGGTGTTCACTGATCGTCAAGTCCCCTTGGCAGCCTTCCGGGACCGCTGCCTCGCACAAGCCTCGCGAAGCTGGACGCCCACCGAGCTGATGGACTTCCAGCGTCCGGCGGAGAACCTGCTCACGTTCATCGGCCTCGGCGGAGCGGGGAAGAGCACCCTGCTCCGGCAGGCCGCACGGTTGGCGGCCACCGGCCAACTCGCCGGACTCCCCTCCCGCGGCGCCACAGCACAGATCAACTTCGCGGACCCTGACGCGCTCGGCTTCGAGGCGGTGCTCCTGCGTATCCGGGCGGCCGTCGGATCACTGGGCCGCAGCTGGCCCGCGTTCGATCTGGCCCTCGCCCTGTACTGGGAACGCAAGCACCCGGGCGAGAACCTGGTGACCTTCCTGCGTCGGCATGACGCGGCAGGCGCGGCGGCCGCGCGCGTCGCCGACCAGGTGGCGAACACTGTGGACCAGATGGCCGGCGGTTTCGGTCTCGTCGGTCTGGGCTACCAGTTGCTGAAGCTGGTCGGGCAGAAGGCCACGCAGAACAACCGCGTGAAGCATCTGATCCGGGAGTTCCCGCCCTTCGAGGCGTTGATCAACGAGACCGACCCCGACCGGATGCTCGGTTACCTGCCCGTCCTTCTCGCTCGTGACCTGGAAGCCCATCGGCGCAGGGAGCCGACCCTGGTGCTCTGCCTGCTCGACACCTTCGAGCACGTCCAGGTCCTCCCGCCCGAGCGGGACGGCCTGGAGGACCTGGTCTCACGCCTGGTCTATCTCATGCCCAACGTCCTCTTCCTCGCCTCGTCCCGACGCCATCTGACCTGGCACGACCCGATCCGTGCCACAACCCTCGTCTACGGAGGGCCGCAGCGCTGGCCGGGCCTGCGGGCACCGGATCAGGCCGACACCTCCACTCCGAGCGGCGACCAGCTCGCCCTGGAAGGCTTCGACGATCCCCAAGCGGACGAATATCTTCGGTCCCGCCTTACCCGCGAAGGCCGGCCAGCGATTCCGCAGCAACTGCGCCGCCGCATCATCGAAGGCTCCATCGGCTCACCCCACTACCTCGAACTGTCGGCCTCGCTCTACGAGCAGATCGCCGCCCGTGGCCAGACTCCGGAGGAAGAGCTCTTCGGCCTTCCCTTCCCCGAACTCGTCGTCCGTCTCATGCGGGATCTCGACGTGGTGGACCGGGACTTGCTGCGTGCCGCCGCCGTGCTGCAGGCTTTCGACCCGGACACCCTCGCCGCCGCGCTCCCCGGAGTGCGCAGGCGTCGCATCGAGGACTTCCTCCACCGCGCACTGGTGCTCTCGGACGACACGAGCTGGCCCGCCTATCGCCTGCACGAAAGCCTCAGGCAGGCTGTCAACGCGTGCGACGACCACACGCCGGACGGCTGGACGCCCAAGGAGCGCCAGCAAGCGGCGATGCGTGCCGTGGGACACCTCGCCGAGTCCGCGCTGACGGAGCACCGAGGACAAAGCACTGCGGGGGGCCACCGTGCCACCGCCGCGACCTACCTCCCCCGAGCCGTGTCCGCGTTCCTGCTCAGCTTCCAAGCCGCTGTCGAACACCGGATCCTGCCTCCTGACCTTGGTCAACTCGCCTACGTGCTCTATGAACTCGGGCAGTGGCAGGTACTCCTGGGACTACCGGCAATCCCAAGTGACGCGGCGGGGGAACTGATCCGCCTGCGGGAGACAGCCCGGATCTCGGCCGACACGAACCTCGAAGCCCGCGTGCGCCTCGCCCAGCTCCGAGCGCTGCCGCGAAAGGAAGGTGACCCGTACGCCGCCTACGGAGAGGTCGTGCGGGGAAACCTCGCGTTCTCCTGCGGGGAACTCGACGGAGCCGAGCGCGCCTTCACCGCCGTCGTCGACGAAGCCGAACCCCTCGGCAGCGAGGCACAGCTCGGACTGATCGGCCTGGCGCTCCGCACCAGCCGCTTCACCGCCCCCTTGCTCGCGGTGAGCCCGGCGCTGGAACCTCGGATCGCCCAGAGCGGTTCCGCCGACGCGCTGGGCCACCTGGAGTTGCACAACGCGAGGTTCCAGCGTGCGACAGAGCACTTCGGCCGAGCGCTTCAGCACGCCCGTGAGGCCAGATCCACCCTGTGGACCGCCCGTGCCACACGGCACCTCGCGCTGACTCACATGTGGCTCGAACCCGACACGGCGGCCGACTTCCTCACCGAGGCCCGGGACCTCAACAGCCGGCTGGGTGACACCATCGGCCTCGCCCAGTGTGACGTGGCGGACGCCCTCGTCCACGCGCACCGCGGCCGTTGGGACCGAGCCGAGCAACTCCTCGACCGGGCCAGGGCAGGCCACGCCGTCGCGGGGGTGACCTTCGACCTCCTTCCGATCGAGGCCATCGAAACCCTCGTCCTTCTCGGGCAACGCAAGCTGCCCGACGCCCGGAACACGGCGCGAAGCCTTGCCGCTGCCGCACATGCCGATCGCCCTCTCGGCCCACCTGTCTGGACCGCGATCACCGAACTCTGGACGGCCCCCGACCACCACGTCGCATTCGCCTCCATCGACTGGATCGAGCCGGAAACCGCGCGTCAGCGCTGGCAAGCACCCCTGGACAGATTGCTTGCCCGCGACCGGCGAGGGGAATGACTCAGCCCGTGCCACGACGCCTCACCCGCTGCGGCCCCCTCGACCTCGGCGACACCCGTGCCTTGTTCCCCACCGACCGCGTGCCCGAGTGCCAGGTTCAGGCGGCCCTGGCCGCGGCCACCCGGCGCCCGGCGTATGACGGTCCGCCTGTCGGACGTGACTACAACGGTCCAGTCGCCTTCGGCGCCGCGACCATCGCCAAAGCCCAACATCGACTTCATGAACTCCTCGACACCGCGCTCTGGTTCGCCGCGATCGGACCGCTCACCGGCATACCGGTTCCCGCTCTCCTGGATCACGGCACCACCTCGGAGCGGGACGGCAACCGCTGGTGGCTGGTCCTGGAGCGGATCCACGGAAGTGTCGTTCGCCACCCCACCCCGGCGCAACAGCACAGTCTCGGCAGGGCACTTCGCAGCTGGCACGAACAGGTGCCCCTCGCCGGCCTCGCTCTCGACGACCCCGGTGGTCTCGGCGTCATGCTGGGCAGCGCGCGAAAGTTCCACCCCGACACCTACCCCGCCTTCGCCGAGCTTCTGGCCGAAACCAGCCGCGGGCTGGAGATGACCGCTGTTCACAGCGACATCGCCGTGTCCCACAACGCGCTCGCCACCGAGGGCGGACGCCTCGCCGGAATTCTCGATCCCGGAGCGATCCACATCGCGCCGCCCGAGTTCGACCTGGCCTGGGCCCTCGCTGTCGACCTGCCCCGCGGCGCACAGATGGCTCCGCTCCTGGACGCCTACGGCCGGGACGGGTTCGACCAGTCCGGTCTCGACGCGCTGTTGCCGCTCTTCCAGTTCCGGCGGCTCCTCGACTGCTATGTCCTCGACGAGTTGGGGGACGCCCGTTGGCTCCATGACCACCTCAGCCTCCGCGCACCACACTTGCTGAGCCTTCCCGGAGTTCCCGCTCCGTTCTGAACCCGGCGGGACTGATCACACCCCCGCCGACTCCTCCACCTCCAGCAACGAAGCACTCCGCCGCTCCTCGTCGAACTTCCTCCGCCCACCCCGCAGCCCGAACAGCCGCTTGGTCAGGGCGATGTAGAGGACGGCGAGGATGTTGAGGGTCAGGGTGGCGATCTTGACCCAGCTGATGTGTTCGGTGAGTTCGTAGATTTCCAGGGGGAGGAAGGCGGCCGTGGCGACGACGGTCAGATACTCCGCCCAGCGTTTGGCGTACCAGAGGCCGACCGCTTCGATGAGTTCGATCAGGGCGTAGGCGAGGAGCACGGCCGCCACCGCCAGGAGGGTGGAGTGGTGGTAGCCGAACGCCTTCTGGATCGAGCCGATGACCGGGGAGTGGTCCAGGTCGTAGTGGAAGTGGCGGAAGACCGGGCGGAAGACGTCCAGGTACTCGTCGAAGAGGCGGCGCACCGCGTCCTGGCTGTTGCTGAACTTCCAGACCGCGACCGCGACGAGGACGATGAACACCCCGCGCAGCGCCCGTTCCACCGCGAGGAAGCGCAGGATGAACAGGTCCCGCAGCACCTTTCCGCGCGGGACGAGCGGGGCCTCCGACGCCGGGCCCGAGCCGTGGGGCTCGCCCAGGGTGAAGTCGCCGCAGCGCAGGCAGCGCCAGATGTCGCCCAGTTCGGTGCGGGCGTGCAGGCGTATGCGGAGGCGGGGGTCGTCCGGCGCGTAGGTCACATGGCCCTTGCGCGCGCAGGTCCGCCGGTCCCAGTCGATCTTCATCCCCCGTGCCTCCGTATGACGTGCCGTGCCGTGCCGGTACCGCGCGTTCGCGGGTCCGGCACGGCACGTTAGTGGATCGTGATGGGTCAGTCGGTCGGGGCGGTCACTTGGCCGCGGTTTCGGCCGGTTCCGCGGCGGGTTCCCGTGCCGACCGCGGTGACGGCTTCGGCTGCGGTGACGACTTCGGCTCCGCCTCCACGGCCGCCTCCTTCGCGTCGTCGGCCACCTCAGCGGCCTCGGCAACTCCAGCCATCCCAGTCGCCTCAGCAACCCCAGCGGCCTCGGCAACCCCCGCCGCCTCCGCCCCACCCCGCCCCGGCAGCAACACCGTCACCACCACCGTGCCCACCGCCAGAATCACCGCCCCGATCAGGCTCGTGTGGGCCACCGCGTCGGAGAACGACGCGCCGACCGCCTCGGCCATCCGGTGCGCGCCGGAGGCCAGTTGGGTCGCCTGGGCCTTCAGCTGGGCCGCCTGCTGCGGGTCGGTCGCGGCGGCTGCCTTCGCGGCGAGGGCGTGGGCCTTGTCGCCGATGCCCTGGGCGACCGCGTAGCCCGCGCCGACCGAGTCCCGGGCCGTCGCCAGGGCGTTGGCCGGGAGGCCGGACCCGCGAGTCGCCGAGGTCAGGTGGTCGCCGTAGGACGTGGCGAGGAGCGAGCCGAGGATCGCGATGCCGAGCGAGCCGCCCAGCTCCAGGGAGGTGTCGTTGACCGCGCCGCCCACGCCCAGCTCGGACTCCGGGAAGGAGCCCATGATCGCGTCGGTGCAGGGCGAGAGGGCGAGGCCGATGGCGAGGCCCAGGACGACGAGGGGCGCCACGAAGTCGCCGTACGTCGAGCCCGCGTCCACGCGGGTCAGCAGTGCGAGCGCGACCGTGCCGCCAAGCATGCCCGCGCCGACCGTCCAGCGCATCCCGACGCGCGGGGTGAGCCAGCCGGTGAGCGCCGAGCCGACGAAGACCGCGCCGGCCAGCGGCAGCATCCGTACGCCGGTCTCCAGGGCGTCGTAGCCCAGGACGAACTGGAGGTGCTGGGTCAGGTAGTAGAAGGCGCCGAAGACGGCCAGGAAGAACAGGGCGACGGCGAGGTTGGAGCCCGCGAAGCGGCGGTCGGCGAAGCGGCGTACGTCCAGGACCGGGCGCGGGTGCCGCAGCTCCCAGCCGACGAAGGCGAGCAGGCCGAGGCCCGCGACGACCGCGGCGGTGACGGCCTTGGTGCCCCAGCCGAAGTGCGGGCCCTCGATGATCATGTAGACGAGCGCGCCGACCCAGACGACCGAGAGCAGGCCGCCGACGTAGTCGATCCGCTCGCGGTGGCCCGACTTGGACGGCGGTACGAGGACCAGGGCGGCGACGATCGCGACGGCCGCGATCGGCACGTTGATCAGGAAGGTCGAGGACCAGCCGTGGTCGCGCAGCAGGGCGCCCGCGACGACCGGTCCGGCGGCGATGGCGAGGCCCGCCGTCGCGGTCCACAGGGTGATGGCCTTGGCGCGCTCGGCGCGCGGGAAGGTCGCCGCGAGCAGCGACAGCGTGGCCGGCATGATCAGCGCGGCCCCGAAGCCCATCACGGCACGCGCCGCGATGACGGTGGTGGAGCTGTCGGCGAAGTACCCGAAGACCGCTCCCCCGCCGAACACGGTGAGGCCGAGGATCAGCGCCCCGCGACGGCTGTACTTGTCGCCGATCGCGCCCAGCAGCAGCATCAGCGCGGCGTACGGAACGGTGTAGCCGTCGATCACCCACTGGAGGTCGGCGCTGGAGAGCCCCAGGTCACGGGTCATGTCGGGAGCGGCGACCGTGAGGGCGGTGTTCGCCATCACGATGATCAACAGGCTGAGGCACAGCACGAGCAGTGCCCACCAGCGCCGGGGGTACGGGCGCCCCGTTCGCTCGACCGGTTCGTTCATGACGAGTCGCATGGCAGGGGTGGCCTTCCTCAACAGCGTGCGCGACGGGACAACCTGCGCGAAATCGATTTGCACAGGGGCGTGCAATTGCACAACGATGTGCAATGTACGCCGTTGCACAACGCTGTGCAAGTCGAGAGGATGTGCACAATGACTGCCATGACCACGGGTAACCCCAGCCGCGCCGACACCAACCGGCGCCGCATCCTCGATGTCGCGCTCGCCGAACTGCTGCGTGACCCCGAGGCCTCGATGGACCAGATCGCGCGCGCGGCGGGCGTCGTACGGCGCACGGTGTACGGGCACTTCCCGAGCCGCGAGGCGCTGATCGGCACGCTCGTGGACGAGGCGGTGCAGGTGCTGACGGAGACCGACGCGTGCGCCCGGACGGATGTGACGGACCCGGCGGAGGCGGTGGCCCGTTCGGTGCTCACGGTCTGGGAGATCGCCGACCGCTACCGGCTGCTGGTGGCCCTCGCCCAGCGCACGGTCACCGTGCAGGGCATCCGCGACCGGCTCGCCCCGCTGCGCGCGGAGAAGGCCCAGTTGCTCCAACGCGGCCTGGAGGACGGCACGTTCGTCTCCCCGCTGCCGCCCGCGGCACTCTCGCTCGTCCACGAGCAGATGCTGTTCGCGGTGATGGAGGCCGTGAACGAGGGCGCGCTCCCGGCCGAGGAGGCGGGGAGCGCGGCGGCGGTGACGATGCTGACGGCGGCCGGGGTGCCGGCGGAGCGGGCGGTCGAGTTGGTGGAGCGGGCGCGGGGCCACGTCTAGACCGTCCTCAACGGCCGGACGCCCGGCCCCGGTTCAGGCGGGGCCGGGCGTCCGGAGTTTTCAACGGCCCCGGCTCGTGGCGAGGTTCGCGAACCGGCGGAGCCTCACGCCGTGGCCAGTTCCTTCTCCCCGCCCTCGCGCTCCCGGGGTTCCCGCGAGGCGTCGCCGTCGTCGAGCAACGTCGTCTCGTCGAAGGGAAGTTCACCCGAGAGCACCCGCTTCACCCGCTCCACGTCGATCTCCTTGGTCCAGGTGCCGATGAGCACCGTGGCGACGGAGTTGCCCGCGAAGTTGGTCAGGGCGCGCGCCTCGCTCATGAAGCGGTCGATGCCGACGACCAGGCCGATGCCGTCCACCAGCGCGGGCTTGTGCGACTGGAGTCCGCCGGCCAGCGTGGCGAGTCCGGCGCCGCTGACGCCCGCCGCACCCTTGGAGGCGAGCAGCAGGAAGAGCAGCAGCGGGATCTGCTCGCCGATCGACATGGGTGTACCGAGGGCGTCGGCGATGTAGAGGGACGCCATGGTCATGTAGATCATGGTGCCGTCGAGGTTGAAGGAGTACCCGGTCGGGACGGTGATGCCGACCACGGCCTTGCTGACTCCGAGGTGCTCCAGCTTGGCGATGAGCCGGGGCAGCGCGGACTCCGAGGACGAGGTCGACAGGATCAGCAGGAACTCGCGGGCGAGGTACTTGAAGAGCGAGAAGACGTTCAGCCCGGAGACGATCCGCAGCAGCGCGCCGAGCACCACGAAGACGAACAGCACACAGGTGACGTAGAAGCCGAGCATCAGCACGGCGAGGCTCTTGAGCGCGTCCAGTCCGGCGGAGCCGACGACGGCCGCGATGGCGCCGAACGCGCCGATGGGCGCGGCCCACATGACCATGGCGAGGATGCGGAAGACCAGCCGCTGGATGTGCTCGATGCCGCGCAGGACCGGCTGTCCGGCCGAGCCCATCGCCTGGAGCGCGAACCCGGCGAGCAGCGCGATCAGCAGGGTCTGCAGGACCTGACCCTCGGTGAAGGCGGACACGAAGGTGACCGGGATGATCGACAGCACGAAGTCCACCGGGGGCAGTGCGTCGCTGGATACCTGCGCGTGCCCGGTCTGGCGGAGGGCGTCGGTCAGGTGCAGGCCCTCGCCGGGGTGCAGGACGTTGCCGACGACGAGGCCGATGGCGAGCGCCACCAGCGACATGACGGTGAAGTAGCCGAGCGCGATGCCGCCGACCGCGCCGACCTTGGCGGCCTTCCGTACGGAACCGATGCCGAGCACGATCGTGCAGAAGATGATCGGCGAGATCATCATCTTGATGAGGTTCACGAAGCCGGTGCCCAGCGGCTTCAGCTCGACTCCGGCGTCGGGCCAGATGAGGCCCACGGCGATGCCGAGGGCGACCGCCACGATGACGGCGATGTAGAGATAGTGGGTGCGGTCCCGCTTCACGGCGGGTTCGGCAGGTGCCGTATCGGGGGTGCTGGCGGCCACGGCTGCCCTCCTTGACGTCTTCGTCGGCACCTTCGGCGTGCGGCTCACGTCCGGGCGGTGCGGGGGATCGCCGTACTATCTCCCGCCATGTGACGGCGGTCACCCTTGCGTTCATTTAGTTCACGCCGGGATGGACAGGCACACTGCTGGGATGCGTCCGCCCGCCCTCCCCCTGCCCCGCAGCCTCGCGGGCCAGCTGTTCGCCATGCAGGCCGTACTGATAGCGGTCGTGGTGGCGGGGTACGCGCTGTTCACCTACGTCAGCGACCGGCGGCAGGCCGAGGACGCGGCCGTACGGCAGGTGCGGGCGGTGGCGCGGACCATCGCGGACGCGCCCTCGGTGCGCGCGGCGATCCGCACCCCGGACCCGACGGCCGACCTGGAGCCGTACGCCCTCCAGGTCACCCGGGACGCCGACGTCGACTTCGTCACGATCATGAACCCCGACGGCATCCGCTGGACCCACCCGCACACCGGGGAGATCGGCAAGCGGTTCCTCGGCCGGATCGGGCCCGCGCAGCGGGGGCGGACCTTCACCGAGACGTACACCGGCACGCTCGGCCCTTCGGTGCGCGCGGTGACTCCGGTGCGGGACGGCGGCCGGATCGTGGGCCTGGTCAGCGCGGGCATCAAGGTGGAGGCGATCAGCGCGCGGGTCCAGGACCAGGTGACGGCGCTGTTCGCGGTGGCGGGCGCGGCGCTGCTGCTCGGCGCGGTGGGCACGTACGTCGTCAACGTCCGGCTGCGCCGCCACACCCACGGCATGAACGCGGCCGAGCTGAGCCGGATGCACGACTACCACCAGGCCGCGCTGCACGCGGTGCGCGAGGGTCTGCTGATGCTGGACGGGCAGGGGCGGGTGGCGCTGGCGAACGACGGCGGGCGCGAACTGCTCGGCCTCGGCGAGGACGCCGTGGGGCGGCCGGTGGCGGAGCTGGGACTGCCGGGCCCCCTGACCGGGGCGCTGCTCTCCCGTGAGTCCCGCGTGGACGAAGTACACCTGACCGCCTCCCGCGTCCTCGTGCTCAACACCTCGCCGGTGTCCGGCGGGGAGCGTCGGGGCACGGTGGTGACGCTCCGGGACGTGACGGAACTCCAGTCACTGATGGGCGAGTTGGACTCCGAGCGGGGCTTCAGCCAGGCGCTGCGCGCACAGGCGCACGAGGCGGCGAACCGGCTGCACACCATGGTCTCGCTGATCGAACTGGACCGGGCCGGGGAGGCGGTGGAGTTCGCCACGGCCGAACTGGAGCTGGCCCAGGCGCTGACCGACCGGGTGGTCGCGGCGGTGGGCGAACCGGTCCTCGCGGCCCTCCTGCTCGGCAAGACCGCGCAGGCGAACGAGCGGGGCGTGGAGCTGGTGGTCTCCCCCGACAGCCGCCTGGACGACGGGGTCCTGCCGCCCGGCCTGACCGCCCGGGACCTGGTGACCGTCCTCGGCAACCTCATCGACAACGCGGTGGACGCGGCCCAGGGCGGTCCGGGCGCGCGGGTCACGGTGACGGCGTACGCGTCCGGGTCCGCGCACTCCCTGGTCCTGCGGGTCTCCGACACCGGTCCGGGTGTCGACCCGGCCCACGCGGGGCTGGTGTTCCAGCGCGGCTGGTCGACCAAACCGGCCGGTCCCGGCGGACGCGGGCGCGGGCTCGGTCTGGCCCTGGTCCGTCAGGCGGTGACCCGGCTCGGCGGCACCCTGACGGTGACGGAGGCGGCGGAGGGCGGCGCGCTGTTCGAGGCCCGGCTGCCGCTGCACACCGCGGTCGGGGCGGGAGGCGAGGCATGACGGCCACCGGAGAACGCACGATTCGGGTCCTGATAGTGGAGGACGACCCGGTCGCCGCCGACGCGCACGTCCTCTACGTCAACCGCGTCCCCGGCTTCACCGCGGTCGGCAGCGCCCCCACCGGCGCCCGGGCCCTCCGCCTCCTCGACCGCACCCCGGTCGACCTGCTCCTCCTGGACCTCCACCTCCCCGACGTCCACGGCCTCCAGCTCGCCCGCTCCCTGCGCGCGGCGGGCCATCAGGCCGACGTCATAGCGGTCACCTCGGCCCGCGACCTGGCCGTCGTCCGCGAAGGCGTCTCCCTGGGCGTCGTCCAGTACGTCCTGAAGCCCTTCACCTTCGCCACCCTCCGCGACCGCCTCCTCCGCTACGCCGACTACCACGCCTCCGCGGGCGAGGCCACGGGCCAGGAAGACGTCGACCGAGCCCTCGCCGCCCTGCGCGCCCCGACCCCGACGGCCCTGCCGAAGGGGTTGAGCGCGCCTACGCTGGAGCGGGTCACGGCCGTACTGCGGGACGGCGCGGAGGGTCTCACGGCGGCCGGGGTCGCCGAGGAGGTGGGCATCTCGCGCATCACGGCGCGCCGTTATCTGGAGTACCTGGTGGAGTCGGCCCGGGCGGTCCGACGGCCGCAGTACGGCCAGGTGGGGCGCCCGGAGCTGATGTACCACTGGCTGCCGGAGGGGAAGGGCCGCTGAGGCGCCTTCCCTCCGGGCAGGACCGGCTGAAAGAGCTGAAAGGCGGGACCGGCTAGAAGACCGACTCCGCCTCGTCCATCCGCGACACCGGCACCGTCTTCAGTTCGGTGACCGCCTCCGCGAGCGGGACCAGGGTGATGTCGGTTCCGCGCAGGGCGGTCATGCCGCCGAAGTCGCCCCGGTGGGCGGCTTCCACGGCGTGCCAGCCGAAGCGGGTGGCGAGGACGCGGTCGTAGGCGGTGGGGGTGCCGCCGCGCTGGATGTGGCCGAGGATGACCGGGCGGGCCTCCTTGCCGAGGCGGCGCTCCAGTTCGTAGGCCAGCGCGGTGCCGATGCCCTGGAAGCGCTCGTGGCCGAACTGGTCGATCTCGCCCTTGCCGTAGTCCATCGTGCCGTCGAGCGGGTGGGCGCCCTCGGCGACGCAGATCACGGCGAACTTCTTGCCGCGCGCGAAGCGCTCCTCGACCATCTTCATCAGGTCGGCCGGGTCGAAGGGGCGCTCGGGCAGGCAGATGGCGTGGGCACCGGCGGCCATGCCGGACTCCAGGGCGATCCAGCCCGCGTGGCGGCCCATGACCTCGACGACCATCACCCGCTGGTGCGACTCGGCCGTGGTCTTCAGGCGGTCCATCGCCTCGGTGGCCACGCCGACGGCGGTGTCGAAGCCGAAGGTGCGGTCGGTGCCGGAGATGTCGTTGTCGATGGTCTTCGGCACGCCGACGACCGGCAGACCCGCGTCCGACAGCATCCGGGCCGCCGTCAGCGTGCCCTCGCCGCCGATCGGGATCAGCGCGTCGATGCCGAACTCCTCGGCCATGTCGGTGGCCCGCTCGCACGCCTCGCGCAGCCGGTCCCGCTCCAGGCGGGAGGAGCCGAGGATGGTGCCGCCGAGGGCGAGGATGCCGCTGACGTCGTCCAGGTCGAGGGAACGGTAGTGGCCGTCGAGCAGACCTCGGTAGCCGTCCTCGAAGCCGATGACCTCGTCGCCGTAGTGCGCCACCGCGCGGTGCACGACCGACCGGATCACGGCGTTCAGGCCCGGGCAGTCGCCGCCTGCGGTGAGAACTCCGATGCGCATCGTGCTGTGTCTCCTGCTCGCTGTGGGTACCGGTGAGCCGCTTCGATTCTTTCACGGCCGCCGAAGAGCCGACGACCACCACCCTCCCGACCGCCCCCGCCGCCCCTTTCCGGGCACCACCGCCGGAGGCGATGCGCACCCTGCGTGACCCCCCGGGCTGACGGGCGCCTTATCGACGGCCCAGAGTATTGTCAAGAGGGTTGTGCTCACCTCGGTGGGCGATTTTTGTGCCGGCGTACGGCGATCCCCCAGGTGGCGGAGTCGTACGAGCAAGGATCGGAGAGCACGCGTGACGCGCAGCGTGTACGTGACCGGGATCGACCGGAGCGACGGCCGTCAGGTCGTCGAACTGGGAGTCATGGAACTGCTGACCCGGCAGGTCGACCGGGTCGGGGTGTTCCGCCCCCTGGTGCACGACGGGCCGGACCGGATGTTCGAGCTGCTGCGGGCGCGCTACCGCCTCACCCAGGACCCGGCGACGGTCTACGGCATGGACTACGAGGAGGCGTCCAGCCTCCAGGCCGAGCGCGGCACCGACGAGCTGGTCTCCGTCCTGGTCGACCGCTTCCACCGGGTGGCCCGCGACTACGACGTGGTCCTGGTCCTCGGCACCGACTTCGCCGCCACCCAGCTCCCCGACGAGCTGGCGATCAACGCCCGGCTCGCGAACGAGTTCGGCGCCTCCGTGATCCCGATCGTGGGCGGCCGCAAGCAGACCGCCGCCGCCGTGCTCGCCGAGACCCGCAACGCCTTCCGCGCCTACGCGGGCCTCGGCTGCGACGTGCTCGCCATGGTCGCCAACCGGGTCGCCCGCGAGGACCGCGACGAGATCGCCGAGCGCCTCGCCGACCGGCTGCCCGTGCCCTGTTACGTGCTGCCCGACGAGCCCGCCCTGTCCGCGCCGACCGTCTCGCAGATCGCGCACGCGCTGGGCGCCAAGGTCCTGCTCGGGGACGACGCCGGGATGTCCCGTGACGCCCTTGACTTCGTCTTCGGCGGCGCCATGCTGCCCAACTTCCTCGCCGCCCTGACCCCCGGCTGCCTGGTCGTGACCCCGGGCGACCGCGCCGACCTGGTCGTGGGCGCGCTCGCCGCGCACAACGCGGGCACCCCGCCCATCGCCGGTGTGCTGCTCACCCTGAACGAGGTGCCGAGCAAGGAGATCCTCACCCTGGCCGCCCGTCTCGCCCCCGGCACTCCGGTGCTCTCGGTGGCCGGGACCAGCTTCCCGACCGCCGAGCAGCTGTTCTCGCTGGAGGGCCGGATGACGGCCGCCACCCCGCGCAAGGCGGAGACCGCGCTGGGCCTGTTCGAGCGGTACGCCGACACCGCGGGCCTCGCGGGCCGGGTCTCGGCGCCGAGCGGCGACCGGGTCACGCCGATGATGTTCGAGCACAAGCTCCTGGAGCGGGCCCGCGCCGACAAGCGCCGGGTCGTGCTCCCCGAGGGCACCGAGGAGCGGGTGCTGCACGCGGCCGAGGTGCTGCTGCGCCGGGACGTGTGCGACCTCACGCTGCTCGGCCCCGAGGACCAGATCCGCAAGAAGGCCGCCGACCTCGGCATCGACCTGGGCGACAGCCAGCTGATCGACCCGGCGACCTCCGAACTGCGCGACTCCTTCGCGGAGAAGTACGCCGCGCTGCGCGCCCACAAGGGCGTCACCGTGGAGCTGGCGTACGACGTGGTCACCGACGTGAACTACTTCGGCACGCTGATGGTCCAGGAGGGCCTGGCCGACGGCATGGTCTCCGGCTCGGTGCACTCCACCGCCGCGACGATCCGCCCCGCCTTCGAGATCATCAAGACCAGGCCGGACTCCTCGATCGTCTCGTCCGTCTTCTTCATGTGCCTGGCCGACAAGGTGCTGGTCTACGGCGACTGCGCGGTCAACCCCGACCCGGACGCCGAGCAGCTCGCGGACATCGCCGTGCAGTCGGCGGCGACGGCGGCGCAGTTCGGCGTGGAGCCGAGGATCGCGATGCTGTCGTACTCCACGGGGACGTCCGGTTCGGGCGCCGACGTGGAGAAGGTGCGCACGGCGACCGAGCTGGCGCGCTCGCGGCGGCCCGACCTGAAGATCGAGGGGCCGATCCAGTACGACGCGGCCGTGGACGCCGCCGTGGCCGCGACCAAGCTGCCCGGCTCGGAGGTCGCGGGCCAGGCGAGTGTGCTGATCTTCCCCGACCTGAACACCGGCAACAACACCTACAAGGCCGTGCAGCGCTCCGCGGGCGCCATCGCGGTCGGCCCGGTCCTCCAGGGCCTGCGCAAGCCGGTCAACGACCTGTCGCGGGGCGCTCTCGTCCCCGACATCGTGACGACAGTCGCCATCACCGCCATCCAGGCCCAGCAGCCGACCGAAACCGAAAGGGCTTCCGCGCAGTGACCCCCACCCGTGTCCTCGTCCTCAACTCCGGCTCGTCCTCGCTGAAGTACCAGCTCCTGGACATGCGGGACAGCAGCCGGCTCGCGGTGGGCCTGGTCGAGCGGATCGGCGAGCAGACCTCGCGGCTGCGCCACACCCTGGTCGCCACCGGCGAGACCCGTGAGCAGAACGGCCCGATCGCCGACCACGAGACCGCGCTGAAGGCGGTCGCCGAGGAGCTGGCCCGCGACGGGCTCGGCCTCGACTCGCCCGAACTGGCCGCGATCGGGCACCGGGTGGTGCACGGCGGCATGTTCTTCACCGAGCCCACCGTCATCGACGACGCGGTGCTCACCGAGATCGAGCGGCTGATCCCCGTCGCCCCGCTGCACAACCCGGCCAACCTCACCGGCATCCGCACCGCCCAGGCGCTGCGCCCCGACCTGCCCCAGGTCGCCGTGTTCGACACCGCCTTCCACACGACGATGCCGGAGTCGGCGGCGCGCTACGCGATCGACCCGAAGATCGCCGACCGGCACCGCATCCGCCGCTACGGCTTCCACGGCACCTCGCACGCCTACGTCTCCCGCGAGACCGCGAAGCTGCTGGGCAAGGCCCCTGACGAGGTCAACGTGATCGTGCTGCACCTGGGCAACGGCGCCTCGGCGTCGGCGGTGGAGCGCGGGCGGTGCGTGGAGACCTCGATGGGGCTGACGCCGCTGGAGGGTCTGGTCATGGGCACGCGCTCCGGTGATCTGGACCCGGCCGTCATCTTCCATTTGGCCCGTGTCGGCGGAATGTCCATGGACGAGATCGACACTCTTCTGAACAAGAGGAGCGGTCTGTTCGGACTGTGCGGGGACAATGACATGCGGGAGATCCGCCGCCGGATCGAGGAGGGCGACGAAGAGGCGTCCCTCGCCTTCGACATTTACATTCACCGCGTCAAGAAGTACATCGGCGCCTATTACGCCGTACTCGGGCAGGTGGACGCGGTGGCGTTCACCGCCGGGGTCGGGGAGAACGCGGCGGCCGTGCGCTCGGCGGCGGTCGCGGGCCTTGAGGGCCTTGGCCTGGCGGTGGACGAGGAACGGAACGCCGAACGGGCCGACGGGGCCCGGCTGATCTCGCCCGCGTCCGCGCGGGTGGCCGTCGCCGTGGTACCGACCGACGAGGAACTGGAGATCGCCACGCAGACCTATGCGCTGGTCGGAAAGAAGAGCTAAGCATTACACCGCAGTAACACGCCTGAGCGCCTGTCCGCCCATTTGTATCTCCGCAGGGCGGAATATTCCGCAGTGAAACAAACCGATAGGATCGCCTCATGCGCCGTTCGAAAATCGTCTGTACTCTCGGCCCCGCGGTCGACTCCCACGAGATGCTCGTCGCCATGATCGAGGCGGGCATGAATGTGGCCCGCTTCAACTTCAGCCACGGCACCCACGCCGAGCACCAGGCGCGGTACGACCGCGTCCGCGCCGCCTCCAAGGAGACCGGCCGCCCCATCGGTGTGCTGGCCGACCTCCAGGGCCCGAAGATCCGCCTGGAGACCTTCGCCGAGGGTCCGGTCGAGCTGGAGCGCGGTGACGAGTTCGTCATCACGACCGAGGACGTGCCGGGCGACAAGCAGATCTGCGGTACGACGTACAAGGGCCTGCCGGGTGACGTCTCGCGCGGCGACCAGATCCTCATCAACGACGGCAACGTCGAGCTGAAGGTCGTCGACGTCGAGGGCCCGCGGGTGCGGACGATCGTCATCGAGGGCGGTGTGGTCTCCGACCACAAGGGCATCAACCTGCCCGGCGCGGCGGTCAACGTGCCCGCGCTGTCCGAGAAGGACGTCGAGGACCTGCGCTTCGCGCTCCGCATGGGCTGCGACATGGTCGCGCTGTCCTTCGTCCGCGACGCCAAGGACGTGCAGGACGTCCACAAGGTGATGGACGAGGAGGGCCGCCGTGTTCCGGTGATCGCCAAGGTGGAGAAGCCGCAGGCGGTCGAGAACATGGAGGACGTCGTGCTGGCGTTCGACGGCGTGATGGTCGCCCGTGGTGACCTCGCCGTCGAGTACCCGCTCGAGAAGGTCCCGATGGTGCAGAAGCGCCTGATCGAGCTGTGCCGCCGCAACGCCAAGCCGGTGATCGTCGCGACCCAGATGATGGAGTCGATGATCACCAACTCGCGGCCGACCCGCGCCGAGGCCTCCGACGTGGCCAACGCGATCCTGGACGGCGCCGACGCGGTCATGCTGTCGGCCGAGTCGAGCGTGGGCGCGTACCCGGTCGAGACCGTGAAGACGATGTCGAAGATCGTCAAGGCGGCCGAGGAGGAGCTGCTCTCCAAGGGCCTCCAGCCGCTGGTGCCGGGCAAGAAGCCGCGCACGCAGGGCGGTTCGGTGGCCCGCGCGGCGGCCGAGATCGCCGACTTCCTCGGCGCCAAGGGCCTGATCGCGTTCACCAAGTCCGGTGACACCGCCCGCCGTCTGTCGCGCTACCGCGCCGCCCAGCCGATCCTCGCCTTCACCACCGACGAGGGCACCCGCAACCAGCTGACCCTCAGCTGGGGCGTCGAGTCGCACGTCGTGCCGTTCGTGAACACCACGGACGAGATGGTCGACATGGTCGACCAGGAGCTGGCCGGCCTCAACCGCTTCAGCGCGGGCGACACGGTCATCATCACCGCGGGCTCGCCCCCCGGCGTCCCCGGCACCACCAACATGGTCCGGGTGCACCACGTGGGCGGCGACGCCAACTGACGTCTCCTCTCCGAGGATTCACGCATCACCGAGGGCGCTCCCTGCGACGGGGGGCGCCTTCGGCGTTGGACGGCACCCGCCGTCTCGATAAGGCTCCCGCCTGTTCCGTGCCCCCGGTGATCCATGCGATCATCCGGCCACGTCGATCCGGGGGGCAGCGTGACGAATCAGCCGCAGATCCGCCGCAGGCGGTTGCTGCTCGCCAGTACGGCGGGAGTCGTCGCCGTGGGCGGGATGTCGGGAGACCTGATCTTCGGTTTCCTGAAGGACAGGTGGGCGCTGGGGACCTTCGCGGGTGCCGCCGTGCTGGTGGGCGGTCTGTCGGCCTTCATGTACCGCCACTCGGCCGACGATCTCGTGGCCTCGGGCGGTCCCGGGCTCGAACTGCGGCGCCAACTCCCCCATGAGCCCGTCCTCGTGGGACGCGACGTCCTGCGGGACAGCCTCGTCGAACGGCTCCGGGACGTACCGCCCCCGACGGGCGACGTACTGCCGGGAGACCCTTCGGCCGGACAGGCGGCGGTGACCGTGGTCCACGGCGCGGCCGGTACGGGAAAGACCGCGCTCGCCCTGCACGCGGCCCACCGCGTCAAGGAGCACTACCCCGACGGACAGCTCTACGTCGATCTGCGCGGTGACGCGGACGCCCCGCGCGAGGCGGGCGGGGTCCTGGCGGAGTTCCTGCGCAGCCTGGGCGCGGCGATGCCCGACATCCCCCGGGGAACGCAGGACCGGGCGGCGCTGTTCCGCAGCCTCACCAACGGCCTCCGGCTGCTGGTCGTCCTGGACAACGCGCACAGCACGGAACAGATCCAGCCACTTCTGCCCGTGGGGGCGGGCTGCTCGGTCCTCGTGACGAGCAGACGGGAGCTGTCGGCCGGCGGTGTCACCCGGCGCCGTGGCGTGAAGGTGCAGCTCCCGGAGGAGGACCAGGCGCTGGAGGTGCTCAGCGCGTACGCGGGCCCGGAACGTGTCGCCGCCGATCCGGCCGCGGCACTGGAGATCGTGCAGTTCTGCGGGCGTCTTCCGCTGGCCCTGCGCATCGTGGGCGGCAAGATCGGCGTGCGGGAGGACCTGACGCTCCGGCAGATGCGCGCGCGGCTGGAGGACGAACGGGCACGGCTGCACGAGCTGGTCTACGAGAACCTGAGCCTTCAGGCGTGTCTGTCCCTGACATACCGGGACCTCCCCGAGACCGTCCGCACGGCGGTGGGCCTGCTGGCCTCGCTGCCCGTCGGGGGCCTCACCGACTGGCATGTCGGCCGGTCCCTGCCGCACCCGGGCATGACGGGAGGCGTCACCGACGAACTGGTCGCGGTCGGCCTGATGGAGGCGGGCGGCGGAGACTCGGCGGAGTCCGGCTACCGCTTCCACGACCTCGTGCGTGTCTTCGCGAGCGAGCAGTACGACACCCTGCCGCCGGAGGAACGGCGGACGGCCGAGGAGCGTCTGGTGCGCGCCTACCGCGACGCCGTCGTACGCCTGGCGGCGGCCCGGGCCCCGGAACTCGCCGCCGAGGCACCCCGGGAGGGCGCCGGGGAGCCGGACCGTGAGTCGGCCGGTCCCTGGGTGGCCCGGGAGGGCGAGCGTGTCCAGTGGGCGATCGCGCGCGCCCGGCGCCTGGACATGGAGGCCACGGGCACGGAGACGGCCGAGGCGCTGTCGTACTTCCTCGACGACATGACCCTGTCCTCGGCGTCGGCCCAGTGGCTCTTCCGGGAGGGAACGGAGCACCGGCCCCGGGTGGTACGGAGCCTGCGCCGGGGGCGCGCGCTGGCCGCCCTGGCGGAGGGAGCGCCGGACACGGCCCTGGAACTGCTCGTCGCCGAGGACGCCACGGCCCCGGACGACGTGCAGGCGGCGCGGGACCGCATGGTCGTGGCGAGGGCGTACGCGGCCAAGAACGACTATCCGGCCGCGCTGGAGCACATGAGCCGGGCCGTCGACGCGTTGCGCACCCGGGACGATCCGTGGCACGTGCTGAACTCCCTGGAGAAACTGGGCGAGTTCCAGAGGTGGCGCGGCAGTCCCGAGAAGGCGGAGGAGAGCCAGCGGGAGGCCCTGCGGCTGGCCCTGGAGTCCGGGGACACCCGGGCCAGGGCCCGGCTGCGGCGCACCCTGGCCGAGACCCTGGGCTATCTGCGCAGGCCCGAGGAGGCGGCCCCGCTCCTGGAACAGGCCGTCCATGACTTCAAGGTGCTGAACGACCGGGTCTGGGAGGGCGCGAGCCTCTACGCCCTGGGCAAGATCTACCGGCTGCTCGGACGCCGTGAACAGGCCCTGGAGACCTACGACAAGGCCGAGGACATCCTCGGTCCCCTGGGCGAACGGCTGTGGACCGGCCGCGTTCAGAACGCGCGTATCCGGGTGTACGCCGGGCTCGGGCGGTTCGACGACGCCTGGGCCTCGGTGCGGGCGGCCCTCGACCTGTTCGAGCAGCTGGGGAACGAGATGTGGTGCGCCCACACCGAGCGGGACGTCGGCTGGCTCCAGCTGCGCCAGGACCGTCCGGACCAAGCGCTGGCGCCGCTCACCCGGGCGATCGAGGTGACCGGCCGGGCCGGTGACGCGTACGCGGAGGCCATGGCCCTGCATCTGCGGGGTGTGGCGTACCGGGAACTGGGACGGTTCCGCGAGGCGCGCGACGACTTGGAGGCGGCCTTCGCCGTCTACCGGGGCGGCGCCTACGAGTGGAACGAGGCGGCGGTCCTGCACGACCTGATCCGGGCCCTGCGCGCGGACGGCGCCGCCGAGGAGGCGGCCGCGCTGGAGGCGGCCGCCGTCGCGGACCATCCGGCGTTCGTGCGGATGGCGGGCCGGGACGGCGCCCGCGCGGTGCCGGACGAGGAGTGACCGACGCGCACGTGGCCCGGTCCCCCCGGTGAGGGGAACCGGGCCACGTTTTCGCGGCTCCCGGAGTGGCTCGGGGGTTCAGTCCGTGGTGTAGACCTGCATGCCGGGGATGTGGAGATTGCCGCCGAACTGGCCCGCCTGGGTCACCTTGGCGTCGGTGAAGTAGATCAGGGGGATGTTCAGCGGGGGCGGGCTGTCGGGGCTGAAGGTCACCGGGATCAGGCCGAAGAGGTTGCCGGAGATGCTCTCGGTGTACATCACCGTGTCACCGCCGGTGATGGTGGACATCGAGCCCTTGGCCGCCTGGACGTGGTACGTCTTGCCCGCCTGCTCGTCCTTCACGGTCTGGTGCAGGTCGCCGATGTCGGTGCCGCCGGAGATGACGTACTTCAGCACCTTCTTGGTGGTGCCGTCGGCCGTGCGGACCTCGACGACACCCTTGTAGTCGGCGCCCTTGAGCAGCAGGGAGCTGGCGTTCAGGTACCAGGGGTCGTTCGCCACCTCCAGCTTGTTGTCCACGCCCCCCTTGTCGTCGGTGGCCTTGAGACAGTCCTCCGGCGCGGCCGAGTCGCTCGCGGAGGGGTCGGGCGAGGCACTCGTGGAGGGGTCGGCGGACGGGCTCCGCGTGGCGGACGGCGTGGTGGCGGCGTCCTTCTCCGGGGTGCCCTGGACCGCGCGCGGCGCCTTCTTGGTGGTCGCGGCGCCACCGCTCGTACCGGCCTTGTCCGCGTCGGCCTTGTCCGTACCGGACGTGGCCGAAGGGGCCGGAGCGGGCGCGGTCGACGACGCGGCGGGCGCCGGGGTCGTGGCGCCGACGGCCTGCTTGCCGCCGGTGAGGACGTCACCGATCGCGTTGCCGAGAGAGCCGAGCAGACCGCCGTCGGCGCTCTTGGACGGGGCCGGGGTGGTGGCGGGCGTCTCGGCGGCCGGGGACGACTGCGCGTCGCCCTTCGGGGCGCTCGGGAGCGCGGCGGCCTTGCCGTCGGAACCTGAATCCGGCGAAGAGGCGTTGTCCGCACCGCCCTGCGGGTCCGAAGAGCCCTTGGACTCCGACCCCTTGGAACCCGAGGAACCGTCGGAGCCCGAAGTGCCGGAGGAGTCAGAGGAGTTCGGGGAGTTCTTGGAGGAGTCCGTCGCGGAGGGCGTCGCGGTCGCGGACGGCGTGGCCGACGCGCTCGCCGACGGGGACGCGTCCCCGGAACCGTCCAGCGCGCTCACGCAGTCCTTGTAGTCCGCCGCCTTCTGGCTGTTGGACGCGGGGCTGGTGCCGGTGCTGTCGGCGATGGCGAGCGTGGACGTGAAGCCCATGCCCATGATGACGGCCGTCGGCATCGCCACGGAGGCTATCGCCTTGCCGGCCGGCATGTGGAGCCGGGTGAACAGCGGCTTCCTCGGCGCCGCGTGACGCGGCCCCGTTCTCTCCGGAGCGGAGGTGAGGGCCGCCTGGTCCTGACCGCGCGCCTGGTCAGCCGACACGGGACCCCCCGTTGGGCTTCTCGGCCCGCTCGCCGTCCGTGGCGCCGTCGGCCGTGTGCTCCACGGGGGTGTCGTACGCGGGCTGCGGCTGGGCCGGGACGGTGGGGGCGCCCGGTGCGGCCGGGTAGCCGTCGCCGGTGGCGGGACCCGGCTGTCCGGCACCCGTGGCCGCCGCCTTGGCCGGCTTTCCGGCCGGTGCCCAGGAGAGGGCGAGGGCGCCGCCGACCAGCGCGAGCAGGAAGCCCACGATGAAGCCGCCGATGTTGGAGACCACCAGGGACACCAGGGCCAGGATGATCGCCGCGACTCCGGCGAAGATCCGGGTGGCCGACTGGAACCACATGGTCAGGCCCAGCGTGATCAAGAGGGCCCCGATGATCAGCGATCCGGCACCCGCGGTGGTCGACATCGCGATCGACATGGTGCCGAGCTTGAGCGTGGCGTAGGGGAAGTAGGCGATCGGCACCCCGCCGAGCAGGGTGAGCAGGCCCGCCCAGAACGGCCGGGTGCCCCGCCAGTCATGGAATCGCAGACGCAGCCGGGCGAAGTTCCCGGCGCTCTGGACCGGAGTCTCGGCACTCATGGAAAACAGCTCCCTGGGTCCAGTGGACGTACGTACCGGCTCGGCCGTCGCGCCGAGAAGCCGGAGAATGGTGAGTCGATGGGGGCCCGACGCGGGGTCGGGCCGGGTGCCCGGGGCGGGAAAGCAACGGCTCCCCCGCCCCTGACGCGGACTCCCGGGACGGCTCGGCCGTCCCGGGTCACCCGGTGACCGGAGCCGTCAGTAGCACTCCAGGCCCTTGTCGAAGCCGAGCTTCATCGACAGACCGCTCAGCTTGAACGTGCCGGCCGTGGTCGCCCACGCCGTCTGCTTCACGCCGTAGAGGTCGGCCGACTCGGCCTGCTGGGCGAAGCCGCCCGGCAGCGTGCTCGCCGTGTCCTTGACCGCGGGGCCGCGCGACTTGTCCTTCAGCGCGACGCCGATGTCGATGTTCTTGAACTCCGCGTCGGCGTCGAGCTGGGCGACGTCGATGTAGAGGTTGGTGGCCTCGACCTGCTTCTTCTCGCTCGGACCGGCGTCGAGACGGAGGTAGACCGTCTTGCCTATGAGCGGAACGTCGGTGGCGACCGACTGACACATCTTGGTGATGGTCGCGCTGTCGAACGACGAGATAGCGACGGGGTGAACCGTCTTCTTGTCGCCGTCGGTCGTCGCGTAACCGGTGTCGATGCCGCCGTACTGGGCGAAGCCCTCACCGTGCAGGTGCTCCGCCGAGACCTTGAACGACTGGCCGGAAACGCTGAAGGACGCCGCGAGGGCACCCTGCGCCAGACCGACACCCACACATGCTGCTGCGGCGACGCTGGGCACCATGACCACAGCGAACCGCTTCCATCTGGTCCCGCCACGCACCTGGGACTCCATATTTCCTCCTTCTCGGACGTACATCTCCTGGTCCGGACCGCCCCAGGGGGGTTGCGACCGGACAGGGATGGGAGAAGTGCTACGTCCTCGGGAAGGAGAGCGCCCGCGCCCGACGGCGCGAGACGCGCCCGGACAACCGGCGTTCACCCCCGAGCGACAACCACTGGTCGCGCCTGACACACATCACGCACAACCTTCTGGACAGGCTTCGCCGCAGTGGCGAAGACCCCCCTGTCCCAGAACCGGCGCCACTGCCGCCGGTTCTGCCCGGTGGGGACACATTCGCCGTGACCCGGCCGGGTGCCGGGGTAACGGAAATGGACCGAGCGTGGCCGATCGTGGTGCATTCTCGCCGCCCGCACAAGGGGCTTCGTTACTGCCTAGTAACGGCGCGATAACCGAAAGACGACTCAGTGGTCTCAAAGGGCGACGCACGGTGCCAACACTGGGCAGAACAAAGTCGTTGATCCCGGGGCGAAGCCGGACAGACCAACGACCTTGATTTACTCGGAGTAACAGCTGAACCGATTACCAAGATTTGGTAAAGCGCGGCGGCTCCCACGCCACATCGGCCATTCCTTCACCGCCGCGCCACAAGCAGACGGACCGTCAGAACAGCGCCCGTGCAAGCGCCCGACGGGCCGCCACCACTCTCGGGTCCTCCGCACCCACGACCTCGAACAGCTCCAGCAGCCTGCGCCGCGCCGCGTCCCGGTCGTCACCGGCCGTGCGGGCGACGGTCTCGATGAGACGCCCGAGGGCGTCCTCCACGTGACCACCCACCAGATCCAGGTCGGCGGCCGCGATCTGCGCGTCGACGTCGCCCTGCTTCTCGGCGGCGTCCTTGCGCACCTTCTGCGGATCCATACCCTGCACGCGCTGGAGCAACTCGGCCTGACCCAGGCCGAGTTTCGCCTCTGTGTTCGCCGGGTCGTCGGCGAGTACGTTCTTGTACGCCTGGACGGCACCGCCCAGATCGCCCTCGTCCAGCGCCCGCACGGCCGCCTCCAGGAGCGCGTCGTACGGCCCCTCCGGCTCCTCGGCCGGGGCGGCGCCCGGCTGCGCGTCCGGGTCCACGGTCAGGCCGGTCAGCCCGAAGCGCTGCTCGGCGACCTGGATCAACTGGTCCAGCGTCTCGCGGATCTGCCGCTCGTCGGCCGCGCCCTGGAAGAGGGGCAGCGCCTGGCCCGCGACCACGGCGAAGACCGCCGGGATCCCCTGGACGCCGAACTGCTGCATCAGCATCTGGTTGGCGTCCACGTCGATCTTGGCCAGCAGGAAGCGGCCGTCGTATTCGACGGCCAGCCGCTCCAGGACCGGGCTCAGCTGCTTGCAGGGCTGACACCACTCGGCCCAGAAGTCGATGACGACCGGGACTTCGGCGGAGCGCTGGAGGACTTCGGTCTCGAAGTCCGCCTCGTTGACGTCGACGACGAGATCGGCCGGGGAGATCGCCCCCGCGCCGCCGCGCCGGGCGGAGTCGGCGCGCGCCTGCTCCGCCTTGGCCTTGGCCTCCTGGGCCGCCTTCACCGCGGCGAGGTCGACGACGCCGCTCATGGACATGTTCCGTGGCTGCATGGGTCTATCCTCCCCCGTTCCCGCGCATGAAGGAAAAAAGCGATGTCGGCCGGCGCCGAGGTCCCCACCCCGCGCCGGTGGCCGTCGCCCGCGTACGTCCATCGCGAGCTTTCGCTACGGGTCGTAGCGTAATGGCAGAAGGGGCTGCGGCGACAGCCTTTTCCGGTGATCTCCCTCACGACCGCCCGGAGGTGGCCGGTTATGGTCGGGGACATGCAGAGCCGCACCCCAGCAGCCCGTACGGGCCGACCGCGCAGCGCCGCCGCGGACGCCGCGATCCTGGCCGCCACCCGGGAGGCCTTGGTGGAACTGGGCTGGTCCCGGCTCACCCTGGGAGACGTGGCGACGCGCGCCGGGGTTGCGAAGACGACGCTGTACCGCCGCTGGTCCGGCAAGAGCGAGCTGGTGGTCGACGCGATCGCCGAGCTGTTCAACGAGCTGGAGGTGCCCGACCGGGGCAGCCTCGCCGACGACATCGAGGGCGTGGTCCTCCAGTTCGCGGCCATCCTCGGCCGCCCGGAGGCGCGGAGCGGCCTGATCGCGGTGGTCGCGGAGGCGGGCCGGGATGACGCCCTGCGCGAGCGCATCCGCCACTCCATCGTCGAGCGCCAGAAACACCTGGTCGTGACGGGCCGCGAGCGGGCGCAGGAGCGCGGCGAGATCCCGCCGGAGTCAGACCCGGAGGCGGCCTGCCGCGCCGTCGACCTCATCTTCGACATCGTGGCGGGCACGGTCGTGCACCGGATGCTGGTGAGCGCGGAACCGGCGGACACCGAGTGGGTACGGCGTTTCATCGCGGTACTGCTCGGGGGTCTCACGGCCGCCGAGGGCTGAACTCCCCTGCCCTCACGAGGCGTTGGCGGTGTGAAGGTCTTGCGGGCGTGACATGTTCAGGTCACCATGGGCGGCGAGGTCTACTCGCATAGAACCTCACCCGGACTCCCGTCCGGCAGTCGTCCCGGCACCACCCCCCTGACAGTGCGTCACTCCCCCACCTGGCCACTCGCATCCGGAGGGATCGATCCCCGTGAGACCCCGTCAGTCCCGTCGCCGCGCCGCCCAGACCGTCACCGCGGCCACCCTGCTCGCCCTCGCCGCCGCCCAGGCCCTCATCACCGCCCCCTCGGCCACGGCAGCGCCCGCCACCCCCACCACCGCCCACTCCGCCACCGCCCAGAAGGTCGCCGGGGCCCAGGACCGCGCCGCCCGGGCCATCGCCCGCTCGCTCGGCGACCAGTCCTGGCGCACCCGCCTGAGCACGGCCGTCCTCACGTCCCCGGACGTCGCCGTGACCCCGCTCGCCGCCCAGGCCGACCCCGCCCTCGGGTCCGACCTCGCCGCCGCCGACCACGCCATCGCCGATGCCAAGGGCCTGAACGGCAAGGTCGGCTCCCTGCTCCAGCTCCGGCTCGGCGCGAGCTCCATGCGCGCCGCCCTGGCCGACGGCACCACCCCCTGGGTCGCCGCGGCCGTCTCCGACGACGACGCCACGGCGGTCACCGCCTACGACAGCCAGGGCAACGCCCACACCCTGGACGCCCGCACGGCCCCCGCCCACCCGGTGTACGTCGTCGACATCGACGGCTCCAAGGCGCTCGCGGCCGGACTCGACGTACTCCGTGACGAGTTGGCGAAGAGCGGGGTGCGCTCCGACGCGCCCGGTGCCGTGAACACCGCCGCGACCACCACGACCTCGGGCCGGTCCGCCGCCGCGGCCGCGGGCGGCTTCTGGACCACGAAGATCGACGCCGTCGAGCTGTCCGACGACGAGGAGCCCTGGGTCAAGGGCGCCGCCGAGATCTACACCCTGGTCTCCGGCTTCGGCCAGGACGGCAAGGTCCGCGTCGACCCGGTCGACATGCCCTACCTCGACTACGACGGCACGGTCTACCGGCCCAACCAGATCCTCGTGAACTGGTCGAACTACAAGTACAACCTCGCCGACGCCGTGATGATGGAGGACGACGGCGACACCAACTACCACGACCTCGCCGTCGCCATCGCGGGCGCGCTGCTCACCATCACCGACCAGGGCGCCTACATCCCCCTGGTGGACGCGATCCTGAACGCCATCCCCACCTCCTGGTGGACCGACGACCCCGACTACGTCGACTCCTGGTACACCCTGGCGCAGAACTACAACGGCACCTACTACGGCGCCAGGGGCAACGGCTGGATGACCGTGGAGCCGTACTTCGTGCAGGAGTTCTGAGAAAGCACGGAAGCACGGAAGCACCGGCGGAGCATCGCGCGACAGCGCGGGGGCCCGTCGGGACGGACAGCCGTCCCGGCGGGCCCCGTCGCACTCCGGGGGGGGATCAGAACCCGGCGGGCTCCGTGTAGATCCCCCACTCGTCCCGCAGCACCCCGCAGATCTCGCCCAGGGTCGCTTCCGCGCGGACCGCGTCCAGCATCGGGGCGATCATGTTGGAGCCGTCGCGCGCGGCGGCCAGCATGGCGTCCAGGGAGGTCTTCACACGGGCCTCGTCGCGCCCGGACTTCCGCTCGGCCAGCATCCTGACCTGCTCGCGCTCCACCTCGTGGCTGACCCGCAGGATCTCCAGGTCCCCGGTGACCGAACCGGTGTGGGCGTTGACGCCGACGACCCGCTTCTCTCCCTTCTCCAGCGCCCGCTGGTAGCGGAAGGCGGACTCGGCTATCTCGCCGGTGAACCAGCCGTCCTCGATCCCGCGCAGGATGCCCGAGGTGATCGGGCCGATGGGGTGCTGCCCGTCCGGGTGGGCCCGCAGGCCCCGCTCCTTGATCTGCTCGAAGATCTTCTCCGCGTCCGCCTCGATCCGGTCGGTGAGCTGCTCGACGAACCACGAACCGCCCAGCGGGTCGGCCACGTTGGCGACGCCGGTCTCCTCCATCAGCACCTGCTGGGTGCGCAGCGCGATCTCGGCGGCCTGCTCGCTCGGCAGCGCGAGGGTCTCGTCCAGGGCGTTGGTGTGCAGCGAGTTGGTGCCGCCGAGCACCGCCGCCAGCGCCTCCACGGCCGTGCGCACCACGTTGTTGTACGGCTGCTGCGCGGTCAGCGAGACCCCGGCGGTCTGGGTGTGGAAGCGCAGCCACTGCGCCTTGTCGGTCTTCGCGCCGTACACGTCCCGCATCCAGCGGGCCCAGATGCGGCGCGCGGCGCGGAACTTGGCGATCTCCTCGAAGAAGTCCAGGTGCGCGTCGAAGAAGAAGCTGAGGCCGGGCGCGAACACGTCCACGTCGAGGCCGCGCGAGAGGCCCAGCTCCACGTAGCCGAAGCCGTCCGCGAGGGTGTACGCCAGCTCCTGCGCGGCCGTCGCCCCGGCCTCGCGGATGTGGTAGCCGGAGACCGACAGCGGCTTGTACGCCGGGATGCCCGCCGCGCAGTGCTCCATCAGGTCGCCGATCAGGCGCAGATGCGGCTCGGGCTGGAAGAGCCACTCCTTCTGCGCGATGTACTCCTTGAATATGTCGGTCTGGAGCGTGCCGTTGAGGATCGCGGGGTCCACGCCCTGCCGCTCGGCGGCGACCAGGTACATGCAGAAGACGGGCACGGCGGGGCCGCTGATCGTCATCGACGTGGTGACGTCGCCGAGCGGGATGTCCTGGAACAGGACCTCCATGTCGGCGGCCGAGTCGATGGCCACACCGCAGTGGCCGACCTCGCCGAGCGAGCGCGGGTCGTCGGAGTCGCGGCCCATCAGCGTCGGCATGTCGAAGGCGACGGAGAGGCCGCCGCCGCCCGCGGCCAGGATCATCTTGTACCGCGCGTTGGTCTGCTCCGCGTTGCCGAAGCCGGCGAACTGGCGGATCGTCCAGGTGCGGCCCCGGTAACCGGTCGGATGGAGCCCGCGCGTGAAGGGGTACTCACCGGGCCAGCCGATCCGCTCGAAGCCGTCGTACGTGTCCCCGGGGCGGGGGCCGTACACCGGCTCGACCGGATCGCCGGAGAGCGTGGTGAAGTCTGCGTCGCGCTTGCGCGCGGCGTCGTACCGGGCCTGCCAGCGGCGGCGGCCTTCGTCGATCGCGTGAGCGTCCATACCCTCGAATTTACTTGGACGTCCTAGTAAATGTCGATGGGGGACCGCCGTACGACACTCGTACGGCGGTACGAATCAGACCTTGACCGGGGCGGGAGCGGCGCCCTGGACCTTGGACTCCAGCTCGCGGCTGATCTTCCGCTCGACGAAGAAGGCGGCCGTCGGGATGGTCCCGGCGATCAGCACCCACAGCTGCTTGCCGACCGGCCACTTCGCCTTGGAGCCCAGGTCGAAGGCGAAGACCAGGTAGACGACGTACAGCCAGCCGTGCGCGATGGCGACGACACGGGTGAAGTCCTGGGCGCCGTCCAGGTGGAACGCGTACTTCGCGATCATGCCCAGGCACAGGAGCACGAGGAGCACGCCGGTGACGTAGGCGAGGGCTCGGTAGCGGGTCAGCACGCTCTTTTTCATGCCGTCGAGCGTAACCACCCGTTCCGGGAGATCTTGCCCCGGGTCCGCCGGACCGTATCGGCCCAGGTCACTCCCCCGTACGCGCCGGTCAGTCCTCTTCGAAGTCGTGCGCCGAGACCCTCAGCGGCCGCAGCAGCGCGAAGATCTCCCCGCACTCCTCCGCGTCGTACGCGCCGAGCCCGAAGTCCATCGCCATCAGGTCGCGGGTGGCCGCGTCGACCACCTCGCGGCCCTTGTCGGTGATGACGGCGAGGGTGCCGCGGCCGTCGTTGGGGTTGGGACGCTTGGCCACCAGGCCCGACCTGACGAGCCGGTCCACCGTGTTCGTCACGGACGTGGGGTGCACCATGAGCCGTTCACCGATCTTGGACATCGGCAGCTCGCCCGCCTTGGAGAAGGTGAGCAGCACCAGTGCCTCGTACCGCGCGAAGGTCAGTCCGTACGGCTTGACCACCGCGTCGACCTCGCCGAGCAGGATCTGCTGGGCCCGCATGATCGAGGTGATCGCGGCCATGGAGGGCACGCTGCCCCAGCGCTGCTTCCAGAGTTCGTCGGCGCGGGCGATGGGGTCGAAGGGGAGTCCGAGAGGCTTGGGCACGTCATCAGACACTACCGGCCGGTCATATGCCGGTCAGCCCCGTCTCGCCCTTCGGTCGCCCGGCAGGCCACCGCGAGCCCGGCGCAGCACAGCGCGCCCAGCACCCCGGCCCCCGCGACGGCCGCGCGCACGCCCGTGACCTCGGCGGCGACCCCCGCGAGGGCCATTCCGGCGCCCTGGACGGTCATCAGCCCGGCGTGGAGCACGGTCATGGCCCGGCCGCGCAGTTCCTCGGGCACCGCGCGGACGAACCACTGGTCGAGGCCGAGGGTGTACGCCGAGCCCGCGCCCGCGAGCACCAGGAGCAGCAGCGAGAACCACAGGTCGGGCCGCAGGGCGTAGGCGATGTAGGGCAGCAGGGTGAGACAGAGCAGCGGCAGCACGATCCGCTCGCGGGTGGTCGCGCCGAGCCGGGCTCCGGCGTACAGCTCGCCGGCCACCGTGCCCACCGGCAGCGCGCACATCAGCAGGCCGAGGCCCGGGGAGCCCGCGCCGAGGTCGTGGGCGTAGGGCGCGGCCAGGGCCTCGGGGACGACGCCGAACAGCGCGGGCACCCAGAAGACGAGGAGCAGCACGCGTACGCGCGGGTGCGCGAAGAGCGCGCGGACTCCGCTCCCGGTGTCCTGCGCGCGGTCGTGGACCCGGGCCGGGCGGTTACGGGTGCCGAGGCGCAGCAGCAGGGCGGAGGCGAGGAAGGTGGTCACCGTGACGAGCAGGGCGTGGCGGGGGGCGGTCACGGTCAGCAGGAGGCCGCCGAGTCCGTAGCCGACGAGGAGCGCGCTCTGGGAGACGATCCGCAGCAGGGAGCGACCGAGCACGAACGGTTCGCCGTCGCCGAGCACGTCCGCGAGGGTGGCCATGCGGGTGCCGCTGAAGACGGGCGCGACGACGGCGAGGCAGCAGCGCAGCACGAGCAGCGCGCCGACGCCCGCGCCCGGCACGACCATGGCGGCCACGCACACGGCGCACACCAGGTCGCAGGTCACCAGGACGCGCCGGGCCGGGAAGCGGTCGGCGACCGGGGCGAGGAGGGCGCCGCCGACCGCGTAGGGCAGGAAGCCGAGCGCGAAGACGAGGGCGCTCATCAGCGGGGAGCCGGTGAGGTCGTAGACGAGGACGGAGAGGGCGATCTCGCTGACGATCACGCCGAGCAGGGAGAGGACGTGGGCGGCGAAGACCGCGCGGAACTCGCGGACGGCCAGGACGCCGCGGTATCCGGCGCGGGCGGGCTCGTCGGCTTGGAGCGTCGTGTTCTGGGGTGGTGCGGACATGACGGGCAGGGTGCCGGGGCGGGGGCGGCGGGCCGTAGAGTTTCGGCTCCAGCCGAATCCTGTCGGCCGCCCGGCCGTTCCCGTCGGTCGTCCGGCCGCATCGTGCTCCATGAAGGCGCGCGCTCCATGAACGCTCGCGCTCCACAGTGACGGAGGTGCCGTGGCCTCGCAGCTCCGCTTCGGCGAGGAGGACTTCCTGCGCTGCCGGTTCGCGATCTCGCCGCTCTGGGAGACGCAGGACGCGGTGCGGACGCTGCGGCGGCCGGACCGGCACGGCTATCACGGGCCCTGGCTGCGGCGTGTGCGTGCGGCGGCCGGCGGGCTCGA
>NZ_WWIR01000625.1 GCF_009863025.1 Streptomyces sp. SID4985
CGCCGGGCCGCTCCGTGCCGGGGCGGAGCCGGTGGCGCCGGGTCGTCGGGCTGCGGCTGAGGACGAGACGGCCATGACGAGCCTCCTGTCGTCGGTGACGGCACGGATGCCGACTGTGCCCATCGTGGGCCCTGCCACTGACAATCCGCCCCGACCTGCGCTTTCGCACCGATGCCGGGCATACGACGAGGGCCGGCCGCAGCCCCTCGCGGGACGTCACCGGCCCCCTCGCGGGACGGACAGCCGCCGCACTACCGACTTACCGCCCTACCGCCGGACCGCCGAGATCAGCCCACCGGGCCGCTCCTCGCCCTGCGGCTGGGTGCCGAGGGGGCGTCCGTAGGCGGCGGCGCGCTCGCGCAGAGTGTGGCTGCTTGCCTCCCAGCCGTGTCCGGCCAGCCACTCCACCGGGTCGTCGGGCATCTCCGAGACCCACAGAGACGCCGCCGATCCCGGCGCGGCGTCCGCGCCGAAGCGCTCGATCACGCCGCGCGAGCCCAGCGTCAGCCCCATCCGGCTGCCCGGCGCCGATCGCGCGCCGATCCGGGCCAGCAGCAGTTCCACCGCGTCCTCGGGCAGATAGATCAGCAGCCCTTCGGCGATCCACACCGTCGGGGCCCCCGGATCGTGTCCCGCGGCGGCCAGCGCGCGCGGCCAGTCCTCCCGCAGATCCACCGGGACGGTGATCCGCTCGCAGCGCGCGACGGCCCGCTCCTGGCACAGCACCGAGGACTTGAAGTCCAGGGGCACGGCGGTGTCGACCTCGAACAGCCGGGTGCCCTCGGGCCAGTCCATCCGGAAGGCCCGGCTGTCCATGCCGGCGCCGAGCAGCACGACCTGCCGGATCCCGGACGCGGAGGCCTCCCGCAGCAGGTCGTCGAGGAACTTCGTCCTGATGACGATGGAGAACGCCACACCAAGGCGGCGGCGTCGCGCGGCCTCGTCGGCGGGCGGCGGCGAGGAGGGCCACAGACCGCCGGCCGCGGCGAAGGCCCGTGCCAGCGGGTCGCGGAACAGCGCGTTCTCCCGCTCGGTCTCCAGCGCCCGCACCCGGGCCACCCCCACCGCCGTGGCCCACACTCCCGACGGCCGCACCCACTCCTGCTCATCAGTCACCGCGCCAGCCTAGACGCGCGATTCCCAGGGTCCAGCGAGGAGAGCCGGGTTCATAGCCGGGTACACGCGGCCCGAACACCCCCGCTGTTTCCCCCAGTTCCGTCGTCCGGCATACTTTTGAACTGACCAGTCAGTTCAAAAACATTGGGGGGCCTGTGGACGGCGTGGACGTCACGGCCGAGGAGTTCGGGGTCAAGGGGCCACGGGGGTGGGCCTTCCGGGGGATCGGGTTCACCGCGGAGGCCGGTTCGCTGATCGCGGTCGCGGGGCCGTCCGGTTCCGGGCGGACCAGTCTGCTGCTCGCGCTCACGGGGCGGATGAAGCCGAGCGCGGGGACGGCGGCCGTGGGCGGGCTCGCGCTGCCCCGGCGGATGGCGGCCGTACGGAGGATCAGCGCCGTGGCCAACATGGCCGGGGCCACCGATCTGGAGCCCGCGCTCACCGTCGCCGAGCATCTGCGTGAACGGGCGCTGCTGCAAAGGCGGTTCGGGGAGTCCCTGCGCGAGGCCCTGCGCCCGCACCCGGACCGGGTGCACGAGGCGCGGCTGCGCGCCGACGCCGCTCTGGCCGCCGCCGGGCTGGACCCGGACACGCTGCCCAAGGGCTCGCGTACGCCCGTACGGGACCTGGAACGCCTTGAGGCGCTGCGGCTGTCCGTCGCCCTCGCCCTCGTCGGCCGACCCCGGCTGCTCGCGGTGGACGACGCGGAGTTGCGGCTTTCGGAGGAGGAGCGCGCCGAGGTGTGGACCCTGCTGCGCTCCCTCACGCGCGCGGGCACGACCGTCCTCGCGGTGTGCCGTACGGCTCCCGAGGACTGCGTGGTCGTCTCCACCGAGGCCGATTCCCGCCCCGAAGCCGACTCCGACCCCAAGCCCGAAGACCAGAAGGAGGCGGACACCAATGCGCTCACCCCGGCTCGCCGCGCTTGAGCTGAGGCGGTTCGGGCGGGGGCGGCTCCCCCGCGCCGCCCTCGTCGCGCTGCTCCTGCTGCCGCTCCTCTACGGCGCCCTCTACCTGTGGTCGTTCTGGAACCCGTACGGCCGCCTGGACCGCGTCCCCGTGGCCCTCGTGAACGACGACAAGGGCACGACGGTCGCCGGGAAGCATCTCGACGCCGGTGACGACCTCGTGCGCGGGCTGCGCGACAGCAACACCTTCGAGTGGCACGAGGTGAGCGACGCCGAGGCGCGCCAGGGTGTGGAGGACGGCACCTACTACCTCTCCCTGACGATGCCCGCCGACCTCAGCGCGCGGATCGCGTCCAGTTCGGGCGACTCGCCGGAGACGGGCGCGCTCCAGGTGCGCACGAACGACGCGAACAACTACATCG
Organism: Streptomyces sp. SID4985; assembly: GCF_009863025.1. GTDB lineage: Bacteria > Actinomycetota > Actinomycetes > Streptomycetales > Streptomycetaceae > Streptomyces. The sequence goes on from NZ_WWIR01000625.1 coordinate 2,447, forward strand.
TCGGCCAGATCTCCCGGACCGTCTTCGCGGAGGTCCGCTCGGCCGCCTCCACCAAGGCGTCCCGGTCCTTCCTGGACAAGATCTTCGTCTCGTTCTCCACGATCCACGACAAGACGGTGACCGCGGCCGACGGCGCCGACACACTCCAACAGGGCCTGGGCAAGGCGGAGAAGGGCGCCAGGAAACTCACCGACGGCCTCAAGGACGCCAACAGCGGCAGCGGCAAGCTGTCCACCGGCCTGACCAAGCTCACCCAGGGCTCGGCCGACCTGGCCGACGGCTCGCGGCAGGTCGCGGACGGCACGCAGACCCTGGCCGACAACGTCAACGGCGTCTACGCCAAGGCCGGTCCGTTCCTGAAGGACAACGAGCGGACGATCGGGGACACCGCCCGCCTGGTGGCGGACTCGGCCGCCGCCGTGGACGACAACCTCGACACCCTGGTACGGCTCGCCCCGGGCGCGGCGAAGGCGGCCCACGCCTCCGCCACCGTACTGACCGAGATCCACCGCACGCGCTGCGAGACCGCCCCGCTGCCCGACCCGGCCTGCCCGGATCTGAAGAAGGCCCAGCAGGCGGCCGAGGACGTGGCGAAGGTGGCCGACGACCTCAACACCGTGATCGCCGACCAGGGCGGCGACCTGACGACCATGCGGAAGAACCTCAAGACCCTTCAGACGCAGTCCCGAGCCCTCGCCGAGCGCGCCCCGCGTCTGCACGAGGACCTGGCCGACGCCGTGGCCCGGATCAACAAGCTGAACGACGGCGCGGCCAAGGTCGCCGCGGGCGCCGGGAAGCTGCACACCGGCCTCGGCACCGCCGAATCCGGCGCGGCCGCCCTGCACAAGGGAATCGGCACCGCCGAGTCGGGCGCCCGCACCCTGGACGGCGGGCTGTACCGCCTCTCCGACGGCTCCGGGAAACTCGCGGGCGGACTGCACTCCGGGGCGCGCGAGATCCCCGACTACGACAAGCGGGACCGCGACGAGCGCACCGATGTGATGGCCGACCCGGTACGGCTGGCCTCGCGGGATCTGCACCGGGCGCCCAACTACGGCACCGGATTCGCGCCGTACTTCATCCCGCTGTCCCTGTGGGTCGGCGCCATGGTCGCCTACATGCTGCTGCCGCCGCTCAGCCGCCGCGCGCTGGCCGCCGGTGCCCCGGCCCGGCGGATCGCCCCGGCCGGCTGGCTGCCGGTGGTGGCGGTGGGCGTGCTCCAGGTGCTGGCGCTCATGGCCGTACTGCACTGGGGGATCGGGCTGCGGATGGCGCGTCCGGCCGGGACGGTGGGCTTCCTGTTCCTGGTCACGGCATGCTTCGCGGCGATCGTGCAGTGGCTGAACGCCCGCTTCGGCGCGGCGGGCCGCATCCTCGTCCTCGCGCTGCTGATGCTCCAGCTGACCTCGGCGGGCGGCACCTACCCGGTGCAGACCAGTCCGGGCTTCTTCAACGCCATCCACCCGTTCCTGCCCATGAGTTACGTGGTCGCGGCGCTGCGCCGACTGATCACGGGCGGCGGGCTCGGACCGGTGTGGCAGGCGTGCGCGGTACTGGCCGCGTTCACCGCCGGGGCCCTCGCGCTCACCGCGGTCGCGGCCCGGCGCCGCCAGGTGTGGACGCTCGACCGGCTGCATCCCGAGCTGAGCCTGTGATCGGCGGGCTCCCCGGAGAGGTCCGGCACACCCGCGCACCTGTGAGAATCGGGTCCATGGAAAGCACCAGCGCCACGTCCGGCGGCAGCACGCGCCGCGAGGCCACCCGGCAGAAGCTCTACGAGGCGGCCGTCACGCTCATCGCCGAGCAGGGCTTCTCCGCGACCACGGTCGACGAGATCGCGGAGCGGGCCGGGGTCGCGAAGGGCACGGTCTACTACAACTTCGCGAGCAAGTCGGTCCTCTTCGAGGAGCTGCTGCGGCACGGCGTGGGGCTGCTGACCGCCTCGCTGCGGGAGGCGGCCGAGCAGGCGGCGGCCGAGGGCGGCACCGGGGTGGACGCGCTCGACGCGATGATCCGGGCGGGCCTGGAGTTCATCGACCGCTACCCGGCCTTCACCCAGCTCTACGTGGCCGAGCTGTGGCGCACCAACCGCGCCTGGCAGTCCACGCTCATGGTGGTGCGCCAGGAGGCTGTCGCCGTGGTGGAGAACGTGCTGCGGGAGGGCGTCGCGGCGGGCGAGTTCAGCCCGGAGATCGACATCCAGCTCACGGCGGCCGCGCTGGTCGGCATGGTGCTGGTGGCCGCGCTGGACTGGCAGGCGTTCCAGCCGGAGCGCTCGCTGGACGACGTGCACGCGGCGCTGTCCCGGCTGCTCCAGGGCCGGGTGAGCGGCAACCGCTGAACGGCCGGAGGGCGCCGGTCCGTCGCGATGACGGACCGGCGCCCTCCTGTTTCCCCCGTACCCCCCGTACGGCCCTTCCCGGTCCCCGTGGCGGTCGGTCCACGGGCCCCCGTGTCTCGCTTCCGCCGACTGGTCGGCGGAAGGAGCGGCAGGCGGGCGGGCACCGTTCCGCCGCCCCGTGTCGGCGGTGCCGGGCCGCGCCCCCTTGCCGTGCCTCCACTCTCCCGCGCGGCCGCCCTCCGGCCCATCCGCGCGGCTACTCATCTCGCCGCCTGAGTACGGATACTCAGCCGTCCGCACGCGAACCCGCCCCCCGCGGCCGCGCGCTGGTTACGATCGCCTCCGTGTCCGTACTCCCCCTGGTCTTCACCAGCGGCTGGGCCAGCGGTGTCAACGCCTACGCGGTGGTACTGCTCCTCGGCCTGTTCGGCCTGACCGGGGTGAGCGACGACGTCCCGCAGACCCTCCAGCGCCCCGAGGTGCTGATCGCGGCCGGTGTGCTCTTCCTGCTGGAGACGGTCGCCGACAAGATCCCGTACGTGGACTCGGTGTGGGACTCGGCGCACACGGTGATCCGGCCGCTCGCGGGTGCCTGGGTCGGGGCGCTCCTCGCCGGGCACAGCGGTTCACTCTCCGACGTGGCCGCCGGACTGGTCGGCGGTTCGACTGCGCTGGCCAGCCATGCCGTGAAGGCCGGGACGCGGATGGCGGTCAACACCTCGCCCGAGCCGGTCAGCAACATCGTGCTGAGCCTCGCCGAGGATCTCGGGGTGGGCGGGATCGTCTCGTTCGCGATGTTCCACCCCGAGGCGGCGGCGATCATCTGCGCGGTGCTGCTGGTCTCCGGCCTGGTCGTGCTGGTCTTCCTGATCTCCCGCATCCGCCGCTTCCTGCGCCGCCGGGCCCAGCGGCTCGAGGAACGCCGTATGGCCTCGCGGATACAGGGACCGCCCTAGGTCAGGGCCCTCTCCGACCGGGCTGTCGGTGGGGTCGGTAAAGTCGCGGTCATGGCACGGATTGCGGTGATCGGCGCCGGGATGGGCGCGATGGCGTGCGCCGCCCGGCTGGCCGTCGCGGGCCACCGGGTGACGGTGTACGAGCGGGACGAGACGTACGGCGGCGCGGTGCGCCGTTTCGAGCGGGACGGCTTCGCCTTCGACACCGGCCCGGGGCTGCTGCCGCTGCCCGCCGTCTACCGCGATCTGTTCCTGAAGACCGGCAAGGAGCCGCTGGAGGACCTGGTCGAGCTGGTCCAGGTGGACCCGGCCGCCCGGCACGTCTTCGCGGACGGCACCCGTGTCGACCTGCCCAACGCCTCGCGCGCGGGAGTCGTCGCGGCCCTGGACGCGACCCTGGGCGCCGGGGCCGGGCAGCGCTGGGGCGACTTCCTGGTGCGGGCCCGCGAGGCCTGGGACCGCACCCGCCGCCCGCTCCTCGAAGAACCCCTGTGGCCCAACTGGCAGGTGCTGGCGGAGCGTGAGCCGTACCCGTCGGTGCCGCACAAGAAGCTGCTGCGCACCCGCCGGGCCTCGACGCTCGCCGAGGTCGGCGCCTGGGAGCTGCGCGACGAACGCCTGGCCGGGCTGCTGGCGAGTCACGCCCTCGCGTACGGCCTCGACCCGCGCACCGCCCCGGCGAGCGCGGCCGTGCTGCCCTACATGGAGCACGCCTTCGGCACCTGGTACGTCCGCGGCGGGATGCGCGAGCTGGCCCGCGCGGTGTACGAGCGGTGTGTGCGGCGCCGGGTGGAGTTCGTCTTCGGCGCCGAGGTGACGCGGGTCGTGGAGAAGGACGGCCGGGCGGCGGGCGTGGAGCTGGCCGACGGTTCCGCGGTCGAGGCCGACCATGTCGTGGCGGGCGTGGACCCGGTACTGCTCGGCTCGCTGACGGACCGTCCGCTGGACGGCGAGGGCGATGTCCCGGCCGGGCTCGCCCCCTCCGGTGCCGCCCGGTTCACGGTGCTCCTCGCCCTGCGCGGCGCCCGGGAGGAGGGCGCCCCGCACCGCACGGTGGTGCACGCCCCGGACAGCCAGGCCGAGTTGGACTTCCTGACCGCCCCGGGCGGCGATGCCCAGCCGCGACCGACGGTGACCGTCCACCGTCCCGGCGACCCCGCGCTCCGGCCCGACGACGCCCACGAGTCGGCCGTGCTCTGCGCGACCGTCCCGGTGGACGCGGGCTGGGAGGAGCCCGAGAAGGTCGCCCGCGCAACGGAGTTGATGCTCGACGCCGCGAGCGCGGCGATACCGGACCTGCGCGAACGTCTGCTCTGGCACGAGGTGTTGACCCCGGATCAGGCCGGTGCCGTACCCGCGCCCTCGCTCGCCGCGGGCGACGGCCGCTTCCTGCACCCCGCCAACTCCACGCGGCTGCCCGGTCTTTACCGGGTCGGCGGCTGGGCCCACCCCGGCGGCGGACTGCCGCACGCGGGCATGTCGGGCGCGCTGGTGGCCGGACTCGTCGTGGAGGGGCCGGAGTTCCGCGGCTCGACGTGAGCCGCGGACGCGCTCAGTAGCGGTACTGCTCGTCGTACCCGGTGTTCGGCTGCTGCTGCGCCTGCCCCTGGTAGTACTGCTGCTGCTCCTGCGGGACCTCGCCGCCGTACGCCTCGTCGGTGCGCTGCTGCGGCACCCAGACCCCGCCCGCCGGGGTGTTGGCGTCGCCGTAACCGCCGGTGCCGTAGGCGGGGTCCTGGCCGTAGGTCTGCTGCGTCTGCTGGGCGTACTGCTGCTGGCCGTAGCCGGAGGCGTCGTAGCCGCTGTAGTCCTGGGTCTGGGCGGCGGCGTACGGGTCCTGGTAGGTGCCGTAGCCCTGGGCGCCGGTGGTGGCGTCGTAGCCGTAGGCCTGCTGCTGGGTCTGGTCGTAGCCCGAGTAGTCGTAGGCGTACGCCTGTTCGGCGGTGGGCTGGGGCTGCTGCTGGGCGGCGGCCGGGGTCTGGTCGCCGTAGACGCCGTAGGAGCCGGTGTCGTCGGGCATCGGCTGGGGCTCGTAGACGGTGGTCGCCTCGGCGGCGCCGGGCTCGGGCGCGCGGACCGGGGTGAACACGTCGTCCCGGTCGTAGGCGTCGTCCTCGAAGTCGGCGCTCTCCCGGGCGTAGGCGGGCGGCTCGTAGGGAGCCTCGGTGTCGCCGTCGGTGTCACCGGCGCCGAACACCGGGTCCTGGAGCTCGCCCCGGCCGCCGCGGCGGCGCTTGACAGGCGTCTCCTCGCCGTCGTCGGGGCGCTTGACCGCCCAGCCCGCCGCGAAGCCCTTGCGGAAGGAGAGCGTGACGTAGGTCTGGCCGACCGCGAAGGCGATCGCGCCTATGCCGATGACGATCACGGACGGCAGCAGTACGCCGACCACGACGCCGAGGAATCCGGTGAACGCGAGCAACCGCCAGCGCAGCCGCGCCTTGTACTGCAGCAGCACTTCGCCGAGCAACCACAGCGCGACGATGCCGAACGCGATGTAGAGGACCGTCCAGCCCATGTACGCCCCTCTCCCAGTGACCGTTACGCAGTGTGTCTTACGGCGGTGCGGCCGGTCTAGGCCCGCGGGGGGTGATGCAGGCCCAGGTTCTCGTAGATTTCCAGTGTCGCCGTGGAGTTGTTGAGCGTGATGAAGTGCAGTCCGGGCACTCCTTCTGCGAGCAGCCGCGCGCAGAACTCCGTGGCGAAGTCGATGCCAAGGGAGCGTACAGCCGCCGGGTCGTCCTTCGCCGCGAGGATCCTCTCTTTCAGCTCGGACGGGAAGACGGCGTTGCTGAGCTTCGGCAGCCGCTCCAGCATCCGCACGCTCGTGACCGGCAGGATCTCGGGGATCACGGGGGTCTCGCAACCCGCCGCCGCGACCCGGTCGCGCAGCCGGAGATACGACTCGGGCTGGAAGAACATCTGGGTGATCGCGTAGTCGGCGCCCGCGCGGCACTTGTCCACGAAGTGGGACACGTCGGTGTCCCAGTCGGTGGAGCGCGGGTGCATCTCGGGGAAGGCCGCGACGCCGACGCAGAAGTCGCCCGACTCCTTGATGAGCTGGACGAGTTCGGCGGCGTAGGTCAGTCCCCGGGGATGCGCGACCCAGTCGCCCATGGGGTCGCCGGGCGGGTCGCCGCGCACGGCGAGCATGTTGCGGATGCCCGCGTCGGCGTACTGGCCGATGATGTTGCGCAGTTCGGCCACCGAGTGGTCCACGGCGGTGAGATGGGCTACCGGGGTGAGCGTCGTGTCCACGACGATCTGCTGGGTCTCCTTGACCGTGGTGGCCCGGGTCGAGCCGCCCGCGCCGTAGGTGACGGAGACGAAGTCGGGGGCGACGGCCTCGACCCGGCGCAGCGCGTCCCACAGGTTCCGCTCGCCCTTGGGGGTTTTCGGCGCGTAGAACTCGAAGGAGTACGCCGTCTTGCCGGTGGCGAGGATGTCCCGGACGGTCCGGGCGCGATCAGTCCTGGTGGATGCGGTTCCGAGGGCCATACCCGCAGGTTAGCCAGGGGGCGCCGGTCCCCCAACCGGGAACCGGCGATATGGCCGAATTGCCGGACGCTTGTCCATCCCTTGGACACGAACGGCGGGATCCGGGCGGTTGTCAGACCTCGCGCAGCCGCTTGGCGAACTCGGCGGCGGCCGCGCCGGGGTCGTCCGCCTCGGTGAGCGCGCGGACCACGACGGCCCGGCGGGCACCCGCGTCCAGCACCTGGTCGAGGTTGCCGAGGTCGATACCGCCGATGGCGAACCAGGGGCGGTCGGTGCCGAGCCCGGCGGTGTACCGGACGAGGTCCAGACCGGGCGCGGGGCGGCCCGGCTTGGTGGGGGTGGGCCAGCAGGGGCCGGTGCAGAAGTAGTCGACGCCCTCCTCGACGGCGGCCGCGGCGGCCTCGGCCTCGCTGTGAGTGGAGCGGCCGATCAGCACGTTCTCGCCGAGGATCGCGCGCGCGGCCGTCACCGGCAGGTCGCCCTGGCCGAGGTGGAGCACGTCGGCGCGGGCCGCGTGGGCCACGTCGGCGCGGTCGTTGACCGCGAGCAGCTTGCCGTGCCGGGCGCAGGCGTCGGCGAAGACCTCCAGGTGCGCCAGCTCCTCGGCGGCCTCCATGCCCTTGTCGCGCAGCTGCACGACGTCGACCCCGCCCGCGAGGACCGCGTCCAGGAACTCGACGAGGTCGCCCTGCCGGGTACGGGCGTCCGTGCAGAGGTAGATCCGGGCGTCGGCGAGGCGGGTGCGGGCGGTGTCGGACATCTGGTGGTCCCCCGGAGTCGATCAGTGATGCGGGCCCGCGGGTTACGGGCGCGCGGGTGCGGACGGCGTACGGGCGGTCAGCCGGTACGCCGTCCGGCGGTGCGGTGGGTCAGACGGCGAGCGCCTGGGCCCGGCGCTTCACCTCCGTGCCGCGGTTCTCGCTCAGGGCCTGGGCGGGGGTGCCCGGCAGGGAGGGGTCGGGGGTGAACAGCCATTCGATCATTTCTTCGACCGTGAAGCCGTCGTCCCGCAGGAGCGTCAAGGTGCCGGTCAGGCCCTTGACGACCTTGTCCCCGTCGATGAAGGCGGCGGGGACGTGCAGCGCCCGGTTCTCACCACGGCGTACGGCGATGATCTGGCCTTCCTTGACCAGCTGCCGCACACGCGTCACCTCGACGCCGAGCTGTTCGGCGATGTCGGGGAGGGTGAGCCAGGCGGGGACGAGAGCATCGATCTTCGCTTCAATCTCGGTCACAGGACCAAGCCTGCCATCCTCTGCCGACGGGAGGAAACCAGGACGGTCCGCCCGGGTCGCCCCAAAGCCCGGCCGGGGCCGCCCCGACCACCGCCTCCCCGGGCCGGAACTAGCCCGCCACCGCCTCCTTCAGCGGCCGCGCCGGGTCCGCCAGGACGCCCGCGTCGAGCGTGCGCCCCGACTCGATCAGCCGTCGCCCCTGGGCGAGATCGCGCGGCCGGCCGACGGCCAGCAGGGCGATCAGCCGGTTCTCGCGCAGCCAGCACAGGGTCCAGGCCGCGTCCTCCGGCGCACCGCGCCAGACCGTGCGGTCGGCGGCCGCGTGGTGGCCCGCGTACTGCACGAACCGGCCGAACTGCTCCGACCAGAAGTACGGCACCGGGTCGTAGGGCGCCGTCCCGGCCTCCAGGATGTCGGCGGCGACCGTGCGGGGGCCCTGGAGGGCGTTGTCCCAGTGGTGGACGAGCAGCCGCTCGCCGTAGCGGGCCGAGGGGAACGAGACGCAGTCGCCGACCGCGTACACGTCCTCGGCCGAGGTGCGCAGCCGGTCGTCGGCCAGGACCTCGCCGTATGTGCCCAGGGCGATGTCCGAACCGGCCAGCCACGCGGTGGCGGGTCGGGCGCCGATGCCGACCACGACGGCACCGGCGGGCAGCCGCGAGCCGTCGGAGAGCACCACCGCGCCAGGCTCGACGCGCTCCACGCGCGCGCCGGTGCGCAGTTCGACGCCCGCCGATTCGTACCAGCCGGCCATCGGGGCGGCGGCCTCCTCGGGGAGCGCCTCGGCGAGCGGGCGGTCGGCGGCCTCCACGACGGTGACCGCGCAGCCCGCCTCACGGGCGGCGGTGGCGAACTCGGCGCCGATCCAGCCCGCGCCCACCACCACGATCTCGTGCTGTCCGGCGAGGACCGGGCGCAGCCGTTCGGCGTCGTCCAGGGTGCGCAGCAGATGCACGTCGGGCGCATCGTCGGTGCCGGGCAGCCGGACCGGTTCGGCGCCGGTGGCGAGGACCAGCGCGTCGTACGGGACGGGGCCCGCGACGGTGTCCAGCTCGTGGTCGGCGGGGCGCACGCCGAGCGCCTCGACACCGAGCCTGAGGTCGATGCCGAGCGAGGCGAAGTCCACGTCGAAGGCGGAGTCCTCGGCCTTGCCGAGAAGCAGGCCCTTGGACAGCGGCGGCCGGTCGTACGGCTTATGCGGCTCGGCGCCGATCAGGGTGATGGTCCCGGCGAAGCCCTGCTCGCGCAGGGCGACCGCGGTCTGCACCCCGGCCATGCCCGCCCCGACGACGACCACGCGCCGCCCGTCCGCCGCGCTCTCCCGCGCTGTCTGCTCGCTCACCCGGCCACCATAGACGGCCGCGCGATCACTGACGCCTCCTCAACCCGCGCCCGGAGGCCGACATACCGGTGACATGCGCCGAGGACTAGGGTGGCCACCGTAGAAAGCACTCGCGGGAGCCCGGACGCACCGGGCTGAGAGGGAGGCTGGCGGCCTCCGACCGTACGAACCTGATCCGGGTCATGCCGGCGAAGGGAGGGGCTGGACGCCCATGCACGCACGTATGTCCGAGAAATCCGGTCCGCACGTCCACGGGAACCCCGGCGGAGCGGCCGCGAGCGACGTGCTCGTGGTCGGCGGCGGGATCATCGGCCTGGTCACGGCGTGGCGGGCCGCACAGCGCGGGCTCGCCGTCACGGTGGTGGACCCCGAGCCCGGCGGCGGGGCCGCACGGGTCGCGGCGGGGATGCTCGCCGCCGTCACGGAGCTGCACTACGGCGAGGAGGCGCTGCTCGCCCTCAACCTGGAGTCGGCCCGCCGCTACCCGGACTTCGCCGCCGAGCTGACGGAGGCGACCGGGCTCGGTCTCGGCTACCGCCGCTGCGGCACCCTCGCGGTCGCGCTGGACGCCGACGACCGCGCCCACCTGCGCGAACTGCACGCCCTCCAGCTCCGCTCGGGCCTGGAGTCGGAGTGGCTGACCGGGCGCGAGTGCCGCCGCCTGGAGCCGATGCTGGCGCCGGGCGTGCGCGGCGGACTCCGCGTGGACGGGGACCACCAGATCGACCCGAGACGGCTCGCCACGGCCCTCGTGCTGGCCTGCGAGCGGGCCGGGGTGCTGTTCCACCGGACCTGGGCCGCGCGGCTCGACACGGCCGGTGGGCGCGCCGTCGGGGTCACCGGTGAGGACGGCACCGTACTGCGCACCCCCCGGGTGGTCCTCGCGGGTGGCAGTACGAGCGGACGGCTCACCGGTGTCCCCGAGGAGGTGCTGCCGCCGGTGCGTCCGGTCAAGGGCCAGGTGCTGCGGCTGACCGTGCCGCCCCGGTACGCGCCGTTCCTGAGCCGCACCGTGCGGGCCGTCGTACGCGGCGGCCATGTCTACCTGGTGCCCCGCGAGAACGGCGAGCTGGTCGTCGGCGCCACCACCGAGGAGCAGGGCTGGGACACCACGGTCACGGCGGGCGGGGTGTACGAGCTGCTGCGCGACGCCCATGAGCTGGTGCCCGGGATCACCGAGCTGCCGCTGACCGAGACCGGCGCCGGACTGCGCCCCGGCTCCCCCGACAACGCCCCGCTGCTCGGACCCTCCGGCCTGGAGGGGCTGCTGCTGGCCACCGGCCACCACCGCAACGGCGTGCTGCTCACGCCCGTCACCGGTGACGTCATGGCGGACCTGCTGACCGGGGCCGAACCGCCGGAGGCCGCGCGCCCGTTCACCCCGGCCCGGTTCGCCTCCGCCGTCACCGCTGACTCCCCGACCCTGGAGCACTCCGCATGAACATCTCCGTCAACGGGGAGCCCCGCGAGGTGGCCCCCGGCACCGCGCTCGACGTCCTGGTGCGGACCCTGACCCCGGCCCCTTCCGGAGTGGCCGCCGCCCTCAACGAGACCGTCGTCCCGCGCACCCGCTGGGCCGAGACCGGCCTGACCGAGGGCGACCGGGTCGAGGTGCTGACCGCCGTGCAGGGAGGCTGAACGATGAGCGACGATCCCCTGGTCATCGGCGGCCTGACCCTGAACTCCCGGCTGATCATGGGCACCGGCGGGGCCCCCAGCCTGGACGTCCTGGAGCGCGCCCTGACCGCCTCCGGCACCGAGCTGACCACGGTCGCGATGCGCCGCGTCGACCCGGGCACCCACGGCTCGGTCCTCTCCGTCCTGGAGAAGCTGAACGTACGCGTGCTGCCGAACACGGCGGGCTGCTACACCGCCGGAGAGGCCGTGCTCACCGCCCGCCTCGCCCGCGAGGCGCTCGGCACCGATCTGGTGAAGCTGGAGGTCATCGCCGACGAGCGGACCCTGCTGCCGGACCCGGTGGAGACCCTGGAGGCGGCCGAGACGCTGGTGGACGACGGCTTCACCGTGCTGCCGTACACCAACGACGACCCGGTGCTCGCCCGGAAGCTGGAGGACGTGGGCTGCGCGGCCGTCATGCCGCTGGGCTCGCCGATCGGCTCCGGGCTCGGCATCCGCAACCCGCACAACTTCCAGCTGATCGTGGAACACGCGCGCGTGCCGGTGATCCTGGACGCGGGGGCGGGTACGGCCTCGGACGTGGCGCTGGCGATGGAGCTGGGGTGCGCGGGGGTGATGCTGGCCTCGGCCGTCACCCGGGCGCAGGAACCGGAGACCATGGCCGCCGCGATGCGGCACGCGGTGCTGGCCGGACGGCTCGCGCGGCGGGCGGGACGCATCCCGCGCAGGCACTTCGCCGAGGCGTCCTCGCCGGTGGAGGGGCGCGCGCACCTGGACCCCGAGCGCCCCGCGTTCGGCTGAGTGCCTCGTCACAGCTCTGCCGCAATCCCGCCCCGGTGGCCTCTCTCAGGAGGGGAGTGCCGGTCGTCCCTCGTAGACTCCTTCGCGTGGATGCAACGCTTCAGGACCCCCTTGTCGGGCAGGTGCTCGACGGCCGCTATCGCGTCGAGGCGCGGATCGCCGTCGGCGGGATGGCCACGGTCTACCGGGCCCTGGACATGCGCCTGGACCGGGTGCTCGCCGTCAAGGTGATGCACCCGGCGCTGGCCGCCGACGGGGCGTTCGTGGAGCGCTTCATCCGGGAGGCCAAGTCGGTCGCCCGGCTCTCCCACCCCAACGTGGTGCAGGTCTTCGACCAGGGCACCGACCGGTCGTACGTCTATCTGGCGATGGAGTACGTCGCCGGGTGCACCCTGCGGGATGTGCTGCGCGAGCGCGGGGCGCTGCGGCCGCGGGCCGCCCTGGACATCCTGGAGCCGGTGCTCGCCGCGCTCGGCGCCGCGCACCGGGCCGGTTTCGTGCACCGGGACATGAAGCCCGAGAACGTGCTGATAGGGGACGACGGCCGGGTCAAGGTCGCCGACTTCGGACTGGTGCGCTCGGTGGACACCGTGACCAGCACGACCGGCGCCGTGCTCGGCACCGTTTCCTACCTGGCCCCGGAGCAGATCGAGCGGGGCGCCGCCGATCCGCGCGTGGACGTGTACGCGTGCGGTGTCGTGCTCTACGAGATGCTGACCGGCACCAAGCCGCACTCCGGCGACTCCCCCGCCCAGGTGATCTACCAGCACCTGCACGAGGACGTGCCCCCGCCCTCGGCGCTGGTCCCCGGGCTCGCGCCCGAGCTGGACGCGCTGGTGGCCGTCGCGACCGCGCGCACGCCCGCCGGGCG
>NZ_WWIR01000626.1 GCF_009863025.1 Streptomyces sp. SID4985
GCGGCGACGGCGAGCTCGGCGCGCAGGCCCGCGTCGGGTCCGGTGAGCCGGGCGGCGAGGCGTTCGGTCACCTGGGCGCGGAAGTTGGCGCGCAGGACGTCGCCGTGGTCGCCGTGCAGCGGGGCGAAGACGATGCGCAGCAGCGGGTCGGTGCCGCGCTCGCGCTGGCTGCTCAGGACGTGCCGGACCATGTGCCGGCCGAGGGCGTCTAGGGGCGCGTCGAGCAGGTCGTCCGCGTCGGTGTCGAAGGACATCACGCGGGCGAAGAGGGCGTCCTTGTTGCCGAAGTACTTCACGACGAGCGGCGGGCTGACCCCGGCCCGCTCGGCGACGGCCTTCAGGGTGATGGCACCGTGCGGGTGCCGGGCCAGGAGGTGGCGGGCGGCCTTGAGGATGGCCGCCCTGGTCGCATCGGCGTCCCGGCGGGCGGTGCCCTGCGCGGGGGGCGGGGTGTCCGGGGTGCTCACGCGCCCTCCAGGGCACCGGCGCGGGTCTTCCGGACGAAGCCCCTGGCGCGCCGGGTACCCGAGTCGTCCCCCTCGCCCGAGGAGTCCCCGGGGATCGTGAGGGCGGCCGCGCAGGCGAACAGGGCGACGGCCCCGGCCATCCCGAAGGCCAGCAGATAGCCGTGCAGGGTGGGCACCGGGACACCGCCGACGAGGCTGGTGTGGTGGACGAGCACGGCGGCGACGGCGGCACTGGAGACGGCCTGGCCGATGGTCCGCATCAGCACGTTGACGCCGTTGGCGGAGGCGGTCGCGGCGGGCGGTACGGCGCGCAGGATCAGGGTGGGCAGCGCGGAGTACGCGAGGGTGGTGCCGGTGGCGACCACGGTCGCGCCGAGGATGATCATCCACAGGTCCCGGCTGTCCGCGATGCGCAGCGCGTAGCCGCAGGCGATGACGGCGGCGCCGAGCGCGAGCGTGATGCGCGGGCCGCGCCGGGCCGAGATACGGGCCGACAGCGGCGAGAACAGCAGCATCGTGACGCCGCCGGGCAGCAGGCACAGACCGGTGGCGACGATGGACAGGCCGAGGCCGTACCCGCTGGCCTTGGGCGCCTGCACGAGCTGGGCGGTGACGAGGGAGTTGGCGTAGAAGGCGAACCCGGTGAGCAGCGCCGCGATGTGCGACAGGCCCACCCGGGGCCGGGTCACCAGGCGCAGGTCGACCAGCGGACGCGGGGCCCGCAGTTGCTGGCGCCACCACAGGACGAGCACGACCGCCGCGACCACGAAGAGGCCGAGGACCCGCGGGCTGCCCCAGCCCCACTGGCCGCCCTGCGAGACACCGAGCAGCAGACAGACCAGGGCGACGGCGAGACCGAGCGCGCCGACGACGTCGAAGCGGCCGGGCTCCCGTACCGGCGACTCCTTGACCGCCCACCAGGTGGCCGCGACGCCGAGCGCGCCGAGGGCACTGGTCAGCCAGAACATGGTGTGCCAGTCGGCGTACTGCACGACCAGCGCGGCCAGCGGCAGCCCGAGGGCGGCGCCGATGCCGACGGTGGAGCTCATGAACGCGACGGCCGAGCCGCGCCGCTCGGGCGGGAGTTCATCGCGCAGGATGCTGATCGACAGCGGCACGACGGAGGCGGCGGCGCCCTGGAGCGCGCGAGCCGCGATCAGCACGGCGATGTCCGAGGACAGCGCGCAGAGCACCGAGCCGACGGTCATCAGGAGCAGCGCGGAGGTGAGCACCCGGCGCTTGCCGTACATGTCACCGGCGCGGCCGAGCACGGGGGTGAGCACGGCGCCGGAGAGCAGGGTCGCGGTGACCATCCAGGAGACGGCGGCCGGGGACGACCCGGTGAGCCGGGGCAGGTCGGGCAGGAGCGGTACGACCACGGTCTGCATGACGGCCATGAGGATGCCGCCCGACGCCAGCACGGGGATGGTGAGGCGCTCCCGGAGCCGGGGCGGCGCCGCGCGGCCGCCGGACGGCTCGGGTATGGGGGCGGACGGCTCCATGGGCGCTCCTGCGGAATGTGCGTGACTGGTGAATGACTATTCACCCTATCCAGTGAATGGCCTTTCACCAACATTTACCCGTGCGCCCGAGCGGTGCTGGGGCTACTGGTCACGGTGGTGCGGGGAGCGGGCGTGCAGCGCGCGGGCCACCCGGGGGCCGAGGCCGCGCTTGAGCCTGCGCAGCGGCTCCAGGCGCCCGGCCGCGCGGTCGAGGCCGTAGTAGAGCTGCGGCGGGACGTACGGCAGCAGCGGGGAGTGGCGCTGGCCGAGCAGGGCGAACATGCGGTGCGGGGGGAGGTCGATGTAGCGGGGCAGGTTCTCGTACCAGCGGGCGCTGTAGCGGGCGGCGCTCTGCGCGGACAGCAGGTCGGCGCGGCGCCGGGTCTCGTACGCGGTCAGTGCCTCCGGCAGCGCGGCATGGTCGCGCAGGGCGGCGGCCAGGCACAGGGCGTCCTCCAGGGCGAGGGTGGTGCCCGCGCCGATGGAGTAGTGGGTGGTGTGGGCGGCGTCGCCGAGCAGGACGAGGTTGCCGTGGTGCCAGGTGCGGTTGGTGAGGGTGCGGAAGGTGGGCCAGGGGGCGGCGGCGCCCGCCTGCGGCTGGGCGAGGAGGGGATGGCCGTCCAGGACGGGGGCGAAGTGCTTCTCCAGCAGGGCGAGTTGCTCGCCCTCGTCGGCGCGGTCCAGGCCGAGACCGGTGTACGTCTCCGGGGAGCATTCGACGACACATGTGCTGTGGATGTCGTCGTAGGGGTAGCCGTAGGCCCAGATCCAGCCGTGCGCGGTCTCGGCGAAGGCGAAGGTGAAGGCGTCGAAGACCTTGGTCGTACCGAGCCAGAGGTAGTGGTTGCGGCCGTGGGTGGCGTGGGTGCCGAAGGCGTCGGCGTGCCGGGTGCGCAGGGTGCTGCCGATGCCGTCGGCGGCCACCACCAGGTCGGCGCCGTCGGGGAGTTCGGTGATCCCGCTCTCGAACTCCAGCCGTACGCCCAGGATTCGGGCGCGTTCGGCAAGCAGTTCGAGGAGGCGGTGGCGGCCGATGCCGAAGCCCCGGTCGCCGGGTTGCCGGGTGCTCAAGTCCCGTACGTGGGCGACGCCTTCGTCCCAGTGGACCGAGTTCTCCTCGATGGCGTGCGCCGACTCGGGGTCATGGGAGCGGAGCCGGTCCAGCAGTCCCTGCCAGTAGGTGACGCCCCAGCCGTAGGTGGAACCCTCGGGGGCGCGTTCGTGGACGGTGACGTCGTGGGCGGGGCTCTGCCGCTTGAGCAGGATGGCGAGGTACAGGCCCGCGGGCCCGCCTCCGACGCAGACGACCTTCACGCGCACACCTCTGGGAGTCACCGGACGTAGTCGATCGGCCTCGCAGGGTAGCAGCGAAACGGCATGCCTCATGCCCGGTGGCGGGCACCGGGCGGTCGGCGGCGGTGGCCGGTCAGTCGGTGCCGGTCAGTCGGTGGCGGTCCGGCACTCCGGGTGGCCCCAGCCCGCCGCGTTCTTGGCGATGGGCTCACCGGCCGCGTAGGAACGCCCGCACTGGCAGCGGCCGGGGAACTTGGCCTTGATGGTGCGCGCGGAGGCGCCGCCGCCGGTACGGCGCTGCGGTGCCTTGCGGCGGGCGGCGGCCGGGGCGGGGGTGTCGGGCGAGGGCGGCGGCTCCGGGGAGCCGAGCGCGCTGCCGGCTGCCTCCTGCACCACGGCGGCCTGGCTGGCGGCGCGGTCGGCGAAGTCGTTGAGCGGGTCGCCGTCGACCTGGTGGGCGGGGACGTAGCGGAACTCGACCGAGCGGCCGTCGAGGAGTTCGTCGATGCGGACGACCAGTTCCTGGTTGGCGACGGGCTTTCCGGCGGAGGTCTTCCAGCCGTTGCGCTTCCAGCCGGGCAGCCAGGTGGTGACGGCCTTCATCGCGTACTGGGAGTCCATGCGGATCTCCAGCGGCACATCCGGCGCGACGGCCGTCAACAGCCGCTCCAGGGCGGTGAGTTCGGCGACGTTGTTGGTGGTACGGCCGAGCGCCCCGGATTCCCAGCGGGCCGGGGTCCGCTCGTCGTCGCCGGAGACCACCCATGCCCATCCGGCCGGTCCGGGGTTTCCCTTCGAAGCCCCGTCGCACGCGGCCACCACACGTTCACGCATGTGCACGATCATGCCATGGCCGCGGCGAGGCGTGGAGCCGTCCCCGGTCGAGCGCCCCTCAGGCGTCCTTCAGTTCGGGCATCTCGCCCTCGGTGGTGGTGACGTCGATCACCGAGAAGTTGGCGCCCTGCGGGTCGGTGAGGGCGGCGAACCGGCCGAACGGGCTGGTCATCGGGCCGAAGCGGAGCACGGCACCGAGGTCGGTGGCGCGGGCCACGGCCGCGTCGCAGTCGTCGACGGTGAAGTACACGTTGATGTACGAGGGGACCTCGGGCGGGAAGTCCTCGGTCATCCGCATCCGGCCGAGGACGGGGTCGGCGCCGAGGTCGAAGACGCGGAAGTCGACCGCGTCGTCCTCCATGTCCTTCGCGCGATAGGGGAAGACCGCGGAGAAGAAGGTGTCGGACTTCTCGGGCTCGCGGGTGAAGACCTCGGACCAGCAGTAGGCGCCGGGGGTCGCAACGGCCTCGAAGCCCTCGTGGACGCCGCCCTGCCAGACGCCGAACACGGCGCCGCTGGGCTCGCGGGCGAGCACCATCGTGCCGAAGTCACCGACCTGCATGGGCGGCATCAGCACCTCTCCGCCGTTCTCCCGGATCTTCTCGGCGGTCGCGGCCGCGTCCGGGGAGGCGAAGTAGAGGCACCACTGCGACTGGCCCTCCTGACCGGGCATCGGAGGGACGACGGCGGCGACGGCCTTGCCGTCCGCGTACGCCTGCGTGTAATTGCCGTACTGCGACGACGAGTCGCCGAAGGTCCAGCCGAGGACGTCGCCGTAGAACCGCTTGGCGCCCTCCAGGTCGGTGAACATCGCGTCGGCCCAACAGGGCGTTCCTTCGGGTTGTACGGCCATGGTCGGGCCCTCTCGTTTCAGGCGGTTCGTCCCGGGACGTCACGCTAGCCGCGCACGGGTCGGCACGCGCGCCGAATTCGTTCGACACGGGGGACGTGCGACCCCTTGGATGGGCGCCGATGAGTACTCCGAGGATGCGCGCGGACGAGATCGACATCGACGCCCCGCTGGTACGGCGGCTCGTGGCCGGGCGGTTCCCGCAGTGGGCGGGGCTGCCGGTCCGGCGGCTGGAGTCGTCCGGCACCGAGAACGCGATGTTCCGGCTGGGCCCGGAGCTGGTCGTACGGCTCCCCCGGCATCCCGGCGCGGTGGCCGACGTGGCGCACGAGCGGCGCTGGCTGCCCAGGCTCGGCCCCCTGCTGACGGTGTCCGCGCCGGATCCCGTGGGCCTCGGGGAGCCCGGCGAGCACTTCCCCTGGCCCTGGTCGGTCTACCGCTGGCTGGAGGGCGGCAACCCGTTCGCGGGCGCCGTCGAACGGCCCGAGCCGCTGGCCCGTGACCTGGGCCGGTTCGTGACCGCGCTGCGCCGGGCCGGGACGGCGGGCGCGCCGCCGGGATACCGGGGCGGCCCGTTGGCGGACCAGGACGCGGAGACCCGCTCGGCGCTGACCGAGCTGACCGGGCGGATCGACACGGAGGCGGCGGCCGCGCTCTGGGAGCGGGCACTGAAGTCACCCGCCCACGCGGGCCCGCCGGTCTGGGCGCACGGCGACCTCTCCCCCGGCAACGTCCTGGTGTCCGGCGGACGGCTCGGCGCGGTCATCGACTTCGGCTGCGCGGGGGTGGGCGACCCGGCCGTGGACCTGATCGTGGCGTGGAATCTGCTGCCCGCCCCGGCCCGCGAGACCTTCCGCGAGGCGGTGGACGCCGACGACGCCGAGTGGGCCCGTGGACGCGGCTGGGCCCTGTCCATCGCCCTGGTCCAGCTGCCGTACTACTGGCACACCAACCCGGTGCTGGCGGCGAACGCCCGCCACACGGTCACCGAGATCCTGCGGGAGGGGTGACGGCGCGGCGCCTCGGAGCAGGCGCCGCGTGGCGTCGGGTCAGAGCAGCCGCAGGGCCGCTTCCACGCTGTCGTCGGCGTGGGAGTTGAACGCGAGGGCGGCCTGGGGCGCGTGCAGGCGGATCAGGTTCACGATCCGCTCGAAGAGCGGCAACAGCGCCTCCGTCTTGCGGATTCCGCCGCCGACGACGACCACGTCCCAGGGGCGCGTGTTCAGTGCCTCCGTGATCGCCTCCTCGGCCGTCTCGTCGAAGACGACCAGTGCCATGAGCGCGTCGATGCCGTGCTCGGCGAACCGGTTCATCTCCTTCTCGAACACCATGCGCAGGGCCGCGGCGTCGGCACCGGGAATCGCCTGCGGGTCGTAACCGATGACCAGTACGGAAGGCATGCCGCCACGCTACCAGCGCGCCCCGCCCGCCCGCCGGACGATGCGTCAGTCGCCCGCGTACGCCTGCTCCAGCGCGGCGAGGTCCAGCTTGCCCATGGTCATCATGGCGCGCATGGCACGGTCGGCCTTCGCCGGGTCGGGGTCCTTGATCATCTCCAGCTGCCGCTCGGGGACGACCTGCCAGGAGACGCCGAACCTGTCCTTGAGCCAGCCGCACGGACCGGGCTCGCCGCCGTCCTCGGTCAGCCGGTCCCAGTAGTGGTCGACCTCCTTCTGGTCGGCGCAGAGGATCTGGAACGAGATCGCCTCGTTGAACCGGAACTGGGGGCCCGCGTTGAGGGCGACGAACCGCTGGCCGTTGGCGGTGAACTCCACGGTCAGCACGGTTCCGGCCTCTCCCGGGCCCGCCTCGCCGTGGCGGAGGACGTCGCCGATGCCGGAGTCCTTGAACACGGAGACGTAGAAGTGCGCGGCCTCCTCCGCCTGTCCGTCGAACCAGAGGCATGTGACAAATCCGTCGGTGGTCATGTACGCCTCCCGGGCGTGATGAGTGGTGCGTGGTGGTGTCGCGGTCGTGGATGTGGACCGGTGCGGGCGCCGGAACTCATCGGTGGAGGGGGGGAACGGGCAGGGACAGCGGGCAGGGCAGGGGCGGTTTCAGGCCATCGCGAGGTCGGTCGGCAGTCGTCACGGTAGGCCGCGCGAGGGCTGCCGGCCGACCGACACGCGGTCCGGAAAGCCGCTCCCACCTGCCGATTTCCTTCCCGTCGCGACACGATCCCGCCACAAGACTCACGAGACCCCTCACGCACCGAACATTTCTTTCACGCCACTGCCTCGAACCGCCCGCATGTGGTGCGTGACCCTGGGTACCCGCCCCGTGAGGAAGAGGAAACAGGAATAGGGCGCGGATTTCCGGGAAGCCGGGGACCACGCAGCGTCTGCGGCCGAGCGCGACACCCCGGCCGCGGAGGTTGACACCGAAACCGTGACTCACGTGGGAGAGGTAATGGACACCGCCGCCGGCATCCGGTCGCACGCCGTGGTCGTCGAGAAGACCGCACAGGACACGACGGTCGAGGAGAGCCTTCCGGGAATCGCGGACCCCACGTCCGTGGCTCCCCGGGACGCGCGGGCCCTTTCCCGCCAGTTCTTCCGCCGACTGGCGGAGCTGGAGGAGGGCACCCACGAATACCAGTACGCGCGCAACACCCTGATCGAGATGAACATGTCGCTGGTGCGCTTCGCTGCCGGGCGGTTCCGGGGCCGGGGCGACGACATGGAGGACATCGTCCAGACCGGCATGATCGGCCTGATCAAGGCGATCGACCGGTTCGAGGTGTCGCGCGAGGTCGAGTTCACCTCCTTCGCCCTGCCGTACATCGTGGGCGAGATCAAGCGCTTCTTCCGGGACACCACCTGGGCGGTGCACGTCCCGCGTCGGCTCCAGGAACTGCGCGTGGAGCTGGCCAAGGCCCGCGAGGAGCTGTCCAGCAGGCTCGACCGCGACCCGACCGTCGCCGAGCTGGCCACGCTGATGAACATCACCGAGGCCGAGGTCGTCGAGGGCCAGGTCGCCGCGAACGGCTACAACTCCTCGTCCCTGGACGCCGCGCTCACCGGTGACGGCCCGGAGGACGGCGAGGCCGTGCTCGCGGACTTCATCGGCGTGGAGGAGGAGGGGCTGCGGCTGGTCGAGGACTTCCACGCCCTCGCCCCGCTGATGGCCGACCTGAGCGAGCGCGACCGCACGATCATCCACATGCGGTTCGTGGAGGAGGCCACCCAGGCGGAGATCGGTCAGCAGCTCGGCTGCTCCCAGATGCACGTCTCCCGTCTGATCAAGCGCATCATCACGCGGCTGCGTCAGGGGATGCTCGGCGAACTCGGCTGCGCCTGAGTACACGGCGACGGGCCCGGTCGTGCTGACACCGGGCCCGTTCTGCTGCGGGGACGGCGTTCCGAGCGAGTGCCGGGGCGTCCGGAGAACCCGAAGAACAGGCGCGGCATCCCGCGAAAAAAGCGCCTGCGCGCTCAGGACTCCAGCTCGACCCGCGCGCGGACCCGCTTGCCGACGGGCACGCGGTCCACGGTGATCTCGGCGGCGAGCGCGCTCACGATCTCCAGCCCGTGCCGACCGATCCGCTGGGGGTCCCGGGGGAAGGCCCGGGGAAGGACGACGCTGCTGTCGTACACCGCGACGGCGACCGTGCTGTCCGTGCCCTCCAGCTCCAGGATGTACGGGCCGTCGCTGTGCCGGTCGGCGTTGGTGACCAGCTCGCTCACGACGAGCAGCACCTCGCCCGCGGCCCGGCTGTCGACCACGGCGCACCACTCGTTGCGCAGTTGTTCCAGGAACTGGGCGGCGAAGGCCCGTGCCGCGGCGATGCATCCGGGTTCGCCGGTGTAGTGCGCCGCGCGTCGCAGCGGCTCCACGGGTACGTCGAAACCAGTCGGTATCACTGCCCCGCCCAGTTGTTCCGTCATGCCTGTCTCTCTCGAAGGGCCGGCCGGCCTGTCGCCTGTTGCTCCTGTGCTCGTACCCCGAGCCGCGCCGGGCAGTCCACCGAGTCCGTTCGCCTCCGGCGCACAGCCGTCCGAGAGGGGGGACGGGCGGAAGGCGGCGTTCACGGGCGGCGCCTCGGACGCCGGGTCATGGCCAGAATTCCACTGGTACGCGCGGGACGGCAGGGGCGTACGACCGCGTGCGTGGGGCGCGTTGCGGGGCGCACTCCGGAAACCGGCCACGGCGGTGGACCGTACGCCGGACGCATCGTGGACCGCACTCCGGACGCATCGGGGACGACACGTGTCAGGCGACGGGGACGACCGGCACCACGAAGGCGGGCACGGTGCGCTGCATACGCAGGGCGTCGACCGACTCGGCGAGGAGTTCGTACTCCGTGGTGTCGTCGCTGGCGGCGATGCGCACCAGGCGGCCGCCCGCCAGCTCCTCCGCGACCTGCTCCTGCCGGATGTCGTCGGCGCACCAGGCGCGGAGCAGGGTGGGCACGTCGGCCACCGTGCCCGCCACGGGCACCAGCGCGCCCGGCGGGAACACCGTGTTCTCCGGGAGCGGGTCGAGCCGCTCGGCCATCCACGAGGCGCGGTCCCGCAGCCACCACAGGGCGAGTGCGAGTGTGGGCGCACGGTAGGTGCCGAGCGGTACGCCCACGCGCTGTCCGCCGCACACCCCGTACGCGGTGACATGGCACAGGAATTCGTCGTGCACGCTCACTCCCCCGTTGCCTGGCCGATAGGGCGGTCGGACCCTCGCTTTCCGGTGCGGCTCATGTGCGGTGAGAAGTGCCCCTGGTATTTCGAGTATCGCCACGGGGGAAACGCTGTCACCACGTCTTTCCGGCCAGTCTCTTGGCATATGCGAAGCGGGGTCCTGTCCGAAAACACCAGGCAAGCCATGGCCATGCGTTAGTCGTTGCGTGATCAACCGGTCCGTTTTACGGGTGACCCGAAAAGCGGAGACCATGTGAATATCGGGGAAGCGGCGTGAATACGGGGGTGGTCATGTGAATGCGGATTCCCGCCCGCGCGGGTGATCCGCCCGGCCGCAATCCTCCCCCCGCGGCGAATCCACCCATCGGATGAACGTGCCCGCGCGGCCGCATGTCCGGTGCCCGCCGGACGCAGTGTGTGGGTGCCGTCCCGACGACCGGGACGCCATCGAAGGAAAGGTCACGCACGTCATGCGCACTGAGGCCATCGACCGGGTCGCCCTCGTCTTCTCGCTCTTCGACGCCAACGGCAACGGCCATCTGGACCCGGAGGACTTCGAGCTGATGACCGCCCGGGTGATCGCGGCGGCCGAGGGGGCGGACCCGGCGGCACGGGAGCGGATCGCGGCCGCGTTCCGGCGGTACTGGGAGACGCTGTCGGCCGAGCTGGACGCCGATCGGGACGGAAAGATCACGCCGGACGAATTCCAGGCGTGCGTCCTCGCCCCGGAGCGATTCGCCCCCACCGTGAGGGAGTTCGCGGAGAGTCTGGCGGCCCTCGGCGACCCGGACGGCGACGGTTTGATCGAACGCCCCCTGTTCCTCACGCTGATGGACGCCATCGGTTTCCGGCGCGCCCACGTCGAGGCCCTCTTCGACGCCTTCGGGCCGGACTCCTCGGACCGGATCACGGTCGAGAAGTGGATCGGCGGAATCGAGGACTTCTACGCGCCGGACAAGGCGGGAATCCCCGGTGACCGGCTGGTGGGGGCGGGCGGCTGAATCCGAGAACCCGTACGGAAATGGAGAGTTGAGGAAGAGAGAAGAGAGGAGCTGCCGGGTGACGGTCGTCGGACTGGCGGTGGGCCGGGGCACGGGCGCCGAGATCGCCGCCGTCTTCGAACGGGTACTGGCACACATCGCGGGGGCGCACGGCGTCCCGGTGACGGTGGCGCGCTCGGGGCGTGTCTATGACTCGTACGTGTCGCTGCGCGGCGCGGGCATCGAGCGCACCGCCGCGCTCACCGCCGAGGACGCGGCTCATTACGAGCGATTCTGCGGGGAGTTGGCGGCCCGGGGAGCAACCGCCGTGTTCCGTACGGCGATCAACGCGCAGTCGCTGTATCTGGTACGGCAGCGGCTGCGCGCGGTGAAGGTGGACGCGCTGGGCGGCCCGCCGGACGGTTCGGCGCCGGAGCTGCTGCTCGTCCGGGACCAGGCGCAGGGCTTCTACACCGGGGACAACACCCACTCCCCCGGCCGGGTGGTCCGGACGATGGAGTTCAGCGAGGAGATCACCGGCGAGGTGCTCGACTGCGCGCTGCGCCGGGCACGGCGGCTGTGGCCCGAGGGCGGGGCCCGGCAGGTGGTGATGGCGTACAAGTTCCATCTGCTGGACGGGGCGTTGGACCACTGGGTGCGGCGGGCGGCGGACCGGCACGGGGTGGAGATCCGGCTGTGCCAGCCGGACACCGTGAACCGCGATCTGATCACGCACGGGCTGCCGCCCCGCACGTTGATCGTCGCGGGCAACGAGTGGGGCGACGTCATGCACGTGATGCTGCTCGACCGGTTCGGCGGCGAGCGGCAGGAGACCCGCTGCTCGGAGAACGTCCATCTGCGCCCGGACGTGGCCGACTTGGTGGAGTACCAGACGGTGCACGGTTCGGCGGACGACCTGGAGGGCCGGGACGCGGTGAACCCGGTCGCGGCGATCCGGGCGGCGGCCGCCGTCGCCGAGCACCACGCGGGCTGTCCGGGCGCGGTGGCCGCCGTGGAGGCGGCGCTCGCGGAGCTGACGCGGCAGGGGGTGTGCACCGCGGACCTGGGCGGGGAGGGGACGACCAGTCAGGTGGTGGCCGCCCTGCTGACGGCGCTGAGCCCGGGGCCCGCGAGGGGTT
>NZ_WWIR01000627.1 GCF_009863025.1 Streptomyces sp. SID4985
GCCGGTCGCCGGTCTGCACGGCGCGGGCCGCGCGGTCCCCCGCGACCGGGGCGCCCACTGGCTCACCCACTTCCGCGTCACGGACGCGGACGTGGCACTCGCCCGGGTGACGGCCCTCGGCGGCCGCGTACTGGAACCGGCCCGCCCGGGCACGCGGGGCCGGGCGGCGACGGTGGCGGACCCGGAGGGGGCGGTGTTCGCAGTGCTCCAGGCAGGCGGCTGATACCCGACGGCCTCGGCGATTCACTCCTCCCGGGCACGCGCCGCCCGCCTGCAGCGCCACAGTTCCTCGGCGTACGGCAGGACGACGCCTGCCGTGACGACCGCGCCGAGGGCCACCAGGCAGGGGGTCGGGAGCGGGGGTTCCTTGGGCAGGAGGCGCCAGTCGTGCGGGCCCGGGCCGCCGTGGAGGGTGGCGCGGACCTGGTCGGGGTGGAGGGACGCGGTGAGGGCGAGCGTGGTGAGGGGCAGCACGTTCAGGAGGTTGTGGAAGCACTGCTCGACCGGGCGGGTCTCTCGGGCGCCGGTGGCCAGGGAGGCGTCGTAGACGGCCGTGGCTCCTTGGGTGACGGCCGCTCCGGTCATCACCGTGAGCACCAGGGGGTTGACCCGGGCGAGCAGTCCCAGGACCAGCGGCACCCCGGCCTCGGCCACCATCAGCGCGTGCGCCGCCGACTCCTGGGTGCCGGTGGTGCGCTCGACGTGGGCACGGCGGCGCAGCCACCAGTCCGCCACGGCGGGCACCGCCCACAGCGGCAGGATGCCGAGCAGCGGGGAGCGGCGGTCGGCATACTCGGGCTCGGTGGGACGGGTGGCGTCGGTGGCGTACGGCCCGGCGAGGTGGAGGTCGGTGCCGCCGTGTCGCCGGTGCCGTCGGGTCGTACCCGGCACATGCGGGACCACGTGGGGTGCGATCCGGACCACCCGGTACGCGAAGCGCGCCTGAGGGGGCCACGCCCAGCGGGGTACGTGTCGGGCCACGCGGTACGCGAAGCGCGTCGTGCGCGGCAGCAGACGCAGGGCCATGGGGATCCTCCGTGTCGTCACCGACCGGACGGCCGGACCGGGCCTTCGGTCCGCCCCCAGTACCCCGTTCCAGCGGGGTGACACGACGGGACACGACGGCGAGGCCCGACGCACGATCGGGCGCGTCCGGGGTACTCGGCCTCTCGTCCGTACGCTCCGTTCCTGCGAGTCCCCCCTGCGAGGTGCCGCACATGCCCAGCCGCGACGACCGGCCGCGCGCCGCCGTGTTCGACGTGGACGGAACCCTCGTCGACACCAACGCCCTGCACGTGGTGACCTGGTGGGAGGCGTTCCGCCAGGCCGGGCACGCGGTGCCGACGCACGAGATCCACCGCTCGGTCGGGCTGCGGTCCGCCGACCTCGTCGCCTGGCTGCTCGGCGAGGAGCGGGCCCGCGAGGAGGCGGAGTCGCTCGGCGCGGCGCACAAGGCGCTGTACGGCCAGTACTTCGGGCGGCTCGAACCCCTGCCGGGGGCGGCGGAACTGCTGCGCCACCTGGCCGGGGACGGCTGGCAGGTGGTGCTCGCCACCTCGGCAGGCGGCCAGGAGCTGTCCGCGCTGCGGCGCGCGCTCGACGCGGACGAGGCGATCAAGGCCACCGCGAGCGCCGACGACGTGTCCGAGGGCAAACCGGCCCCCGAGCCGGTCGAGCAGGCGCTGGAGCTGGCCGGGGTGCGACCGGAGAACGCCGTGTTCGTCGGGGACACCGTGTGGGACATGCGGGCGGGCAGCGGCGCGGGGGTGCGGTGCGTGGCGCTGCTGTGCGGCGGCATCCCGCGCGCGGACCTGGAGGAGGCGGGCGCCGACGCGGTCCACGCCGACCCGGCCGCGCTGCTGGCCGTGCTGCGGACCGGTGCGACGTGGCCACCGGAGTGATGTCCGAGGTCAGGGGTACCCGCACGAAATGAAATGCCGGAAATGCCCGGTTCGCTGAAGCCGGACCGGTGAACCCAGACCCGTGAACGCGGACCGGCGAGCCCGGCCCCTGCGACCGCAACCCCCGCACCCCCGGAGGCCCCCCGTGCGCGAGGTGACCCCATGACCGCCACTCAGACCCTGACCGCCCCCGGGCGGCTGCGCTGCTGGGTTCCCCGGGGTGTCTACTCCCCCCAGCTCGACACGGGTCTCCTCCGCCGGGCCATGCGCCGCGAGCGCATCGCCCCGGGCCGTACGGAGATCCTGGACCTCGGCACCGGCAGCGGACTGCTCGCCGTGGAGGCGGCCCGGCTGGGCGGCCGGGTGACCGCGGTGGACATCTCGTGGCGGGCGGTGCTGACGACCTGGTGGAACGCGCGGCTGAACGGCCAGACGGTCCGGGTCCGTCACGGGGACCTCGCGTCGGCGGTGCCGGGCCGCCGGTTCGACCTGGTGGTGACGAACCCGCCGTACGTCCCCGCGCCCGCCGCCGCTCCTCCGCGCGGCCCCGCCCGCGCCTGGGACGCCGGGACGGACGGCCGCATGGTGATCGACCGCGTCTGCGACACCGCGCCGACGGTCCTGCGCCCCACGGGCACGCTGCTGCTCGTGCACTCGCACCTGTGCGGCGTGGACGACACCCTGACCCGTCTCGCGGCGGCGGGACTGTACGGCGAGGTCGTGGACCGCGCCCGGCTGCCCTACGGCCGGGTCCTGCGCTCCCGGCTGGCCTGGCTGCGCGAGCGCGGTCTGACGGCGGAGGGGACGACCGAGGAGCTGGTGGTGATCCGTGCCGAACACGCCTGAGCACCCCCGTCGCGTCCGTGTCCGCGTCCAGCGCGACGGCCCGCTGCTCATCGAGGGGCCGGTCGAGGTGGTGGACGAGAACGGCCGGGTGTCGGTGTCCGACCGCTTCCTGGTGGCGGTGTGCACGTGCCGCCGCAGTCGTATGTACCCCTGGTGCGACACCAGCCACCGCCGCCACGCCAAGCGGCGCGGGGAGGGCACGGCATGACGACGACCCGTCTGCGCCCGCCCCCGCTCCCCACCGCACGCGGCCCCCTCTCGGTGGCCGTGCTCACCGCTCTGCGTGACGGCACGGGACCGGATGCGCCCGCGCCGCTGCCCGATGCCTACGGCGACGACCTCCAACTGGCCCTCTACACGCTCTACGAGCTCCACTACCAGGGCTTCGCCGACGTACCCGAGCACCTGGAGTGGGACCCCGGTCTGCTGGCCCTGCGCGCCCGCCTGGAGGACGGTTTCCTGGAGGCCCTGCGCGCGGACGTACCCATACGCCCGGACGAGACCCCCGAAGCCGCGCTGGACGAACTCCAGGTGGAGCCCGCCGACGGGGGCGGTGTCTCGCACTTCCTGCGCGACCACGGCACGCTCGGGCACGCGCGCGAGTACGCGGCGATACGCTCGCTGTACCACCTCAAGGAGGCCGACCCGCACGCGTGGGTCATCCCCCGGCTGCGCGGGCGGGCGAAGGCGGCCATGGTCGCGGTGGAGTACGACGAGTTCGGCGCGGGCCGCGCGGACGAGATCCACGCGCAGCTGTTCGCGGACCTGATGGCGGACCTCGGCCTGGACACCGCGTACGGGACGTACCTCGACGCGGCACCCGCCGAGGCCCTCGCCACGGTGAACCTGATGTCCCTCTTCGGGCTGCACCGCGCGCTGCGCGGGGCGCTCGTCGGCCACTTCGCCACGGTCGAGGTGACCTCCTCCCCCGCCTCCCGCCGCCTGGCGCAGGCGCTGGAGCGGGTCGGCGCGGGCCCGGCGGCGGTGCGGTTCTACACCGAGCACGTCGAGGCGGACGCCGTGCACGAGCAGGTCGTACGGCACGACGTGGTCGCGGGCCTGCTGGAGCACGAGCCGCACCTCGCCGACGACGTGGCCTTCGGCGTCCGCGCGACGACGTACCTGGAGGACCGCTTGGCGGAGCGGCTGCTGAGCGCGTGGCGGTCGGGGGCCACGGCCCTGCGGTCCGGCTACTCGGAGTCCGCCGGGGCCGGCTGAGCCAGGCCCGCCGTCCACTTCTCCTCGATGCGGGCGACCTTCCAGATGACCAGGGCGAGGACCCAGGTGAGGAAGAACAGGCCGACGATGACGTAGCCGATGATGTTGAGGTCCAGGCCGGAGACCCAGTCCCAGAAGGCGCCGTGGAGGTGGGCCTTCTCGGCGATCAGGCCGAGGAGTTCGACGGTGCCGATGATGAGGGCGACGGCGACGGACAGGCCGGTGATCGTGAGGTTGTAGTAGACCTTGCGGACCGGCTTGGAGAAGGCCCAGCCGTAGGCGAAGTTCATGAACGAGCCGTCGATGGTGTCGAGCAGGCACATCCCCGCCGCGAACAGCACCGGCAGGCACAGGATCGCGTACCAGGGCAGCCCGGAGGCGGCGCCCGACCCGGCGAGGACGAGCAGCGCGATCTCGGTCGCGGTGTCGAAGCCGAGGCCGAAGAGCAGGCCCAGGGGGTACATCTGCCAGGGCTTGGTGATCGACTTCATCAGGCGGCCGAGAATGCGGTTCATCAGGCCGCGGTTGTTGAGCTGCTCCTCAAGGGCGGCCTCGTCGAAGTGGCCACCGCGCATCTGCCGGAAGACCTTCCAGATCCCGGCGAGGATCAGCAGGTTGATGATCGCGATGACGTACAGGAAGACCCCGGAGACGGTCGTACCGATCCACCCCGTGACGCTGTGCAGCGTGGAGTTGTCGTTCTCGACCGGTCCCGCCAACGCCTTCACGCCGAGCGAGAGCAGGAAGGCCAGCGCGAACACGATGCTGGAGTGGCCGAGCGAGAACCAGAACCCGACCGACAGGGGCCGCTTGCCCTCGTTCATCAGCTTGCGGGTCGTGTTGTCGATGGCCGCGATGTGGTCGGCGTCGAAGGCGTGCCGCATCCCGAGGGTGTACGCGGTGATGCCGATGCCGACCCCGAATGTCTTCGTCCCCAGGCTGTAGTGCTCCGGCGCCACGATCGCCACGAGCGTGAACCAGCCGATCACGTGCAACGCCACGATGAAGGCCGCCATGCCTCCGAGCCGCGCCCACTCCTTGCGGCTCATCGATGCGCGGACACGGTGCCAGGATATGGCGCGGCCGGTGGCGGGGCGGGTGAGCACGGGATCGGAAGGGCCGGTCATGGAGGCGGGGTCTCGCTTTCGGACGTGACTTTTCTCAGCCTCCAGGTTTCTGCATATGAGTTGCAATAACAAGCTGAGAGCAGGAAAGTCCGCACCAGATTTGGGTCAACACCCGGGAAAAGGGCGTCATGGCGGACGGCACGTGGAGATGGGCCACCGACCCGCGCTTCCCCGTCTGGTGCGTCACCTTCACCAGGGACCTGACCCCCGACGAGGTCCTGCGACGCTACGGAGCGGACCCCCGCACGGCACGGATGCTTGCCCGGGGCGAGGCCGGTGGCCTCTACGACCTGGCCCTCCACGGGGGTACGGTGCTGCGCGCGGGCACGGCCGACGGGTGGGCCTTCTGCTACGAGGACGTGGGCGGAGCGGGCTCCCGGTCCGGTCTCCTCGGCACCCTCTCGCGCGGTACCGAAACGCTGTCCCTCCTTCACGGGGGCGACGGGACGAACCACCTGGCGTACTGGCGTGACGGAGAGCGCATCGACTTCGAACTCGGCCCCACCGGCGGAACGTCACGGCACGCCGGGCTCGT
Organism: Streptomyces sp. SID4985; assembly: GCF_009863025.1. Classification (GTDB taxonomy): domain Bacteria; phylum Actinomycetota; class Actinomycetes; order Streptomycetales; family Streptomycetaceae; genus Streptomyces. Next base: position 5,628 of record NZ_WWIR01000627.1, read on the forward strand.
GCCTGCCTTGCGGGCCGTCACCCGGCATACGGGAGTCTCCCTCGGCGCGGACGACCTCGAAGGCCCTCTGCTCACCGCGTACCTCGCCGAAGCGGCACCGCTACGCAGCCCGGTCACGGGAGGCGCCGGTACGGCGACCGTGGGGCGCCCCCTGGGCGCGGTCCGGCCCGCCTCGGATCCGAAGCACCGCTGACCGTCACGACGGGATCTCGTACTCGGCCCAGACCGTCTTCCCGGGCCCCTCCGTACGTGGATGCCAGTCCCACCGGGCGGCCAGCCGCGACACCAGCAGCAGCCCCCGCCCGGCCTCCCCGAGGCTGGGGTCCAGCAGTCGAGGCACACGCTCGCCCCGGGTGTCGGTCACCTCGACCCGCACGGTGCGGATGCCAGGCAGGACGCGCAGGCCCAACTGGAAGTCCCGGCCGGGGACATGCCCGTGCCGGACCGCGTTCACGGTCAGCTCCGCGACGATCAGCACGATCGCGTCGTGCGCGTCGGTGCGGTACGGCACGTCCCACGCGTGCAGCCGTACGGCCGCGAGGTGGCGGGCCAGTCGGGCGCCCCGGGGCGTGGAGGTGAACCGCATCTCGAAGGCGTGCGGCGCGGTGATCAAGTTTCGCGTGAGGCCGGGGAGTTGAGCGGGGCCCTCGATCCGGGCGGGATTGCTCGTCGTGCCTACGACGATCCCGTTGGTGGCGTAGCGTGACCAGCGGTGACGCACTGACGCGGCCCGGCTGTACGCGTGCTGTCGTCACGGGTACGAGGCGCGCGGCGTGACGGGGTTCCCCGCGAGACGTTGAAGACCGGGGAGGCGATGGTCCGATGACGGAGCAAGTGACGGAGTCGCGGGGTTCCGACAGCGAGGGCGGAAGGCGTCCGGAGGACGGGGCGGGGCGGAGCGTGATGATCGCCTTCGGTCAGACCCTGAAGACCCTGCGGATCCGGGCGGGCATGGAACGCGAGGAGTTGGCCAAGCTGCTGGGCTACTCCGTCTCCACGATCGCGTCGTTCGAGCAGGGGCGGCGGATTCCGTCACCCGAGACGATCGACCGAGCGGACGAAGTGCTCGGCGCGGGCGGGTTGTTGCGCCTGTGGAAGGAGCAGGTGGAGCGGGCGCAGTATCCCGGTTTCTTTCAGGGGATGGCGGGGCTGGAGAAGGAGGCGGTTGAGTTGCTCTCGTACAACCTACCTGTGCTCAACGGCCTCCTCCAGACCGAGAAGTACATGAGGGCGCTGCTCACCATGAGGCGTCCCGCTCTGGACGAGGAGATCATCGAGCAGCGGGTGACGGCACGGTTGGCCCGACAAAACATCTTCGACCGGCGGCCCACACCGCTCCTGAGCTTTGTGCTCGACGAGTCGATTCTGCACCGCCCCTACGGGGGTAGGAACGTACTGCGCGAACAGTTGGAGCACCTGTTGTTGATCGGGCAAAAGCGGAGTGTCGAGATCCAGGTGATGCCACTCGAATCCGAGGAAAGCGCAGGCGTGGATGGGCCGTTCACCGTGATCACACGCAAGGACGGCAAGAAGTTCGTGTACACCGAAGTGCAGGGCGTGAGCTCTCTGCAAACCGAGGCGGAGCAAGGGGTTCAGGCCGCTGCCCGCTATTGGGATCATCCGATCACAGGCTCTCCGTCCACGAGAGTCGATGAAGCTCATTGAAGGGTTGCTGGATCGCTATGAACAACACTGAGTCCTCGACTGCCTTCTCCGGCCTGGCCTGGTTCAAGAGCAGCTACAGCGGTGCCGAGGGCGGCGAATGCGTAGAGGTCGCGGCTGCTCCTGCAACCGTGCATGTCCGGGACTCCAAGGTCACCACCGGCCCCATCCTCACCGTCTCCCCCTCGGCATGGACGGAGTTCGTCGGCCTGGCCTCGAAGGGATGCTGACAACGCCATGAACGAGGCCGGGTCCTCAACCACCACCTGGGTCAAGAGCAGCCACAGCGGCACCGAGGGCGGCGAATGCGTGGAGATCGCGGCCGCTCCGGCAGCCGTGCACGTCCGAGACTCCAAAGCCACCACCGGCCCCATCCTCACCATCTCCCCCTCGGCCTGGACGGAGTTCGTCGGCCTCGCCTCGAAGGAGTGCTGAAATGGCCATGAACGACCCCGAGTCCGCGACCGCCGTCTGGTTCAAGAGCAGCCACAGCGGAGCCGAAGGAGGTCAGTGCGTGGAAGTCACGCGCGGCACGGCCGCCATGCACATCCGCGACTCCAAGGTCACCACCGGCCCCGTCCTCACCGTCTCCCCCGCCGCCTGGACGGAGTTCGTAGGGGCCGTCAGCCCGATGTGACCGGCAGTACGTCCGGGGACAGCGTCGCCGCCTGGGCCGAGGCTGCCGTCATGCGCCGCAGGTGATGGCGGCGGCAGAGGACCTCGTAGCCGACCTCCTCCACGGAGCGGTTGACGTCGCCGATGACGACCTGGGCGCCCTCGACGACCATCTCGCCGCCGACGGTGCGGGCGTTGTGGGTGGCGCGGGCGCCGCACCAGCACAGGGCCTCGACCTGGAGGGCCTCTATGCGGTCGGCGAGTTCGATCAGCCGCTGGGAGCCGGGGAAGAGGCGGGTGCGGAAGTCGGTGGTGATGCCGAAGGCGAAGACGTCGAGGCCGAGGTCGTCCACGATGCGGGCAAGCTGGTCGATCTGCTCGGAGGTGAGGAACTGCGCCTCGTCGGCGATCACGTAGTCGACCTTGCCGCCTTTGGAGAGACGGTGGACGAGGTAGCCGTAGAGGTCCATGCCGTCGGCCGCCTCCACCGCGTCGGTGACCAGGCCGAGGCGGGAGGACAGCTTGCCCTCGCCCGCGCGGTCGTCGCGGGTGAAGATCAGGCCGACGAGGCCGCGCGCGGAGCGGTTGTGCTCGATCTGGAGAGCCAGCGTCGACTTCCCGCAGTCCATCGTTCCGGAGAAGAACACCAGCTCGGGCATGAGGAGTTGAGCACCTTTCGGGGAGTGGGGGGAGGAGAGGTCAGGAGCGTACTTCGAGCAGCGGGACCAGCTGCTCGGCGGGGGTCATCGAGCCGTGGTTGCCCACCATGAGCGACTCCTTCGGCTCCCGCTCGGACGCGGTGATCAGTACGTCGTCGTACGCGGCCGCGACCACGTCCCCGATCCGGAGGTACACGCGGTCGTCCACGTGGGGGCCGAACCAGCCCGCCGCGATGGCCTCGTCGCGGGAGGCGATCCAGAAGCGGTCGCCGAGGACCTCGCGCCAGCAGGTGAGGACGTCGGTCTCGGCGCCGGGGACGGCGTACACATGGCGGGCGCGGCCCTCGCCGCCGAGCAGGGCGACGCCCGCGCGCAGCTCCCAGTCCTCGTCGAAGTCGATGCGGTGCTCGTCGCCGAAGGGGATGTCGATCATGCCGTGGTCGGCGGTGACGTAGAGCGCGCTGCGTGGGGGCAGCTGCTCGGCCAGGCGCTGGGCGAGGCGGTCGACGGTCATGAGCTGGCCGCGCCAGGTGTCGGAGGCGACGCCGTAGCGGTGGCCCGCGCCGTCCAGCTCGGCGTAGTAGGTGTAGACGAGGGAGCGGTCGCCCGCCGCGAGCTGCTCGGCGGCGACGTCCATGCGCTCCTCGCCGGTGAGCCGCCCGACGAAGGTGCCGCCGCTGAGCGCGACCTGCGTGAGCGGGGTGTCGCGGAAGGTGGGCGAGGAGACCTGGGCGGCGTGCACGCCCGCGCGCTCGGCCAGCTCGAAGACGGTCGGGTACGGCTGCCAGACGTGCGGCGGGGTCCAGGGGCGCCAGCGGAGCTGGTTCATCAGCTCGCCGGTCGCGGGGTCGCGGACCGTGTAGCCGGGCAGGCCGTGGGCGCCGGGGGGCAGGCCGGTGCCGACGGAGCCGAGGGAGGTCGCGGTGGTCGCCGGGTAACCGGCGGTGAGCGGGCGCCCTGTGCCGCCGCGCGAGGTGCCGAGCAGGGAGTTGAGGAACGGGGCCTCGTCGGGGTGGGCCCGCAGCTGCTCCCAGCCGAGGCCGTCGACCAGGAAGACGCAGACGCGGTCGGCGGGGGTCAGCTCGGCGATGGTGGCGCTCATGCCGGGTACGCCGAGGCCCGCCGCGAGGGTGGGCAGGAGGTCGGCGAGCGAACCGCTGCCGTACTCCGGCAGCGGCGCGGTGTCCAGGGCGAGGGGTTCGTAGGCGTCCCAGGCGGCGGGCTGCGACATCAGCGCGCGGAGTCCGCGGTCGCCGTCGCCTCGGAGACGGCCTGGGCGAAGGCGAGCGCCTCGCGCACCGTCTCCGGACCGTCCCCGGCCTCGCTGACGCGCAGGCTGAGGTCGTCGGCGGTGGAGCTGCCGGTGTAGCCGTGGTCGGCGTCGCAGTTGGGATCGCCGCAGGCGGCAGGCTCCAGGTCCAGACGGCTGACCGCGCCCCAGCCGACGGTCAGCACGACCTCGCGGGGCAGGGTGCCGGGGGTGTACTTCTCCGGGTTCGCCACGACCCGGCTGACCACCACGGACGAGATCCGGCCGATCTTCACCGACTCCGTGGAGGTGGTGGCGTACGGCGTCGGGGAGGTGCTGTCGGCGGCCTGCTCGTCGGTGTGGCTGACGAGGAAGCGGGTGTCGGTGAGGACCAGGACGGTGACATGACGGCGGACCTCGTTCTGGTCGAACGTGGTCTCCTGATGCACCAGGTACGACCGCACGGGCTCGCCGCCCACAGCGGCCTCCACCGCCTCGGCCACGAGGGCCGGGTAGTAGCCGCTGCGCTCGATCGCCGCGCGGAGCCCCTGGGTCGTCGTACTGGTCTTGGCCATGGCGTCCATCCTAATCCGTGGAGGGGGGCGCTCCGGGCCAGTCAGGGGGGCGGACGGGGGCTTCCGTGCCGTGACGCCGGGCACGCTCGAACAGTCCCGGGACGACGTCCACGCGCTCGGCGGCGACCAGGCAGGAGACGGGGTCGCGGCCGCCCCCGTCGGCCTCGAAGGCGACCACCACGGGTGACTCCTCGCCGAGCGTCCGGGCCAGGCGCTCCCGCTCACCGGCGGTCGGCGCGCGGAAGACGGGGTCCTGGAAGGCGGGCGGGCACGACACGAAGAGCGGGGAGACGAAGACCACCTCCAGGCCGTGGTGGTACGTGAGGTCGTGGCCCGCGGCCAGGATGAGCCGGCCGGCGTCCCACGTCACCACCTCCCAGTCCCACCAGCTCCCCTCGGGCAGCGACTGTCCGGCGATCTCCATCTCGCCTCCCCTCCAGTGCGGCGACGGCGTGTCCAATACGGCGGCCTGTCAGTACACCGGCAGCGTGCGCGGGCCCAGGTCGTCCCGCGCCGGAGGTGGGGCCAGGCGGATCGTGGCGTCCAGGACGGTGAGGCCGTGCTGGGCGACGACGACCGGTTCCAGGGTGACCGCGACCACCTCCGGGTGGTCGTCGACCAGGCGGGAGACCCGGAGCAGCAGCTCCTCCAGGGCGGGCGTGTCCACGGGGGTGGAGCCGCGCCAGCCGAAGAGGAGGGGGGCGGTCCGGATGGAGCGGACCAGTGAGGACGCCTCGCGTTCGGTGACCGGGACCAGCCGGTGGGCGGTGTCGCCGAGCAGCTGCGAGGCGGCTCCGGCCAGCCCGAAGGACAGGACCGCTCCGGCCGCCGGGTCGATGACCGCCCGTACGACGGTGTCCACGCCGCGCGCCGCCATCGCCTGCACCACAGGCCGCAACTGCTCCGCCGGTCCGAACAGCTCGGTCAACTCCGCGTAGGCCCGCCGCAGTTGCTCCTCGTCGGCGAGGTCGAGCCGTACTCCCCCGAGGTCGGCCCGGTGCCGTAGATGCGGGGCGGTCGCCTTGAGCGCGACGGGATACCCCAGCGCGTGGGCCGCCTCGGCGGCGGCGTCCGGGGTGGGCGCGGGCAGCGCGGGGCGGACACGGATCCCGTAGGCGGCCAGCAGTTCCCGGGTGTCCTCGGGCCCGACGGCCAGCCCCTCCCCGCGCTCCAGCAGACCGGCGATCAGCTTGGCGGCGCCCCGCTCGTCGATGTCGTCGTACTCCGGCACCTTCCCGGGCTCGGTCGCCTCCCGCCGCCACTGGGCGTACTTCACAGCCTCGGCGAGGGCGCGGACGGCCCGTTCGGCGGC
>NZ_WWIR01000628.1 GCF_009863025.1 Streptomyces sp. SID4985
AGGGGCGCGGGGAACTGCGCGACCAGCCACGACGGACCGGCAGCCGAATCAGTACTGCTCGGTCTCCACGAAACCGGCGTCAGCATCGTCATCGGCACCGAACGCGTCGGCGGCAGCGGTCGGGTCGAATCCGGGCGGGCTGTCCTTGAGCGCGAGGCCCATACCCGCCAGCTTCGCCTTGACCTCGTCGATGGACTTCGCACCGAAGTTGCGGATGTCGAGGAGGTCCGCCTCGGAACGCGCGACGAGCTCACCCACGGAGTGGATGCCCTCGCGCTTGAGGCAGTTGTACGACCGAACGGTGAGCTCGAGCTCCTCGATCGGCAGCGCCAGGTCCGCGGCAAGGGCGGCGTCCGTGGGGGACGGGCCCATGTCGATGCCCTCGGCGTCGATGTTCAGCTCGCGGGCGAGACCGAACAGCTCGACCAGGGTCTTACCGGCGGACGCCATGGCGTCGCGCGGGCGCATGGCCTGCTTGGTCTCGACGTCGACGATCAGCTTGTCGAAGTCGGTCCGCTGCTCGACACGCGTGGCCTCGACCTTGTACGTGACCTTGAGAACCGGCGAGTAGATGGAGTCGACCGGGATACGGCCGATCTCCTGGCCCACCTGCTTGTTCTGCACGGCGGAGACGTAGCCGCGACCGCGCTCGACGGTCAGCTCCATCTCCAGCTTGCCCTTGCCGTTGAGCGTGGCGAGGACGAGGTCGGGGTTGTGCACCTCGACACCGGCCGGGGGCGCGATGTCGGCGGCGGTGACCAGACCCGGGCCCTGCTTGCGCAGGTACATCACGACCGGCTCGTCGTGCTCCGAGGAGACGACCAGCTGCTTGATGTTGAGGATCATGTCCGTGACGTCTTCCTTGACACCCGGCACGGTGGTGAACTCGTGCAGGACGCCGTCGACGCGGATGCTGGTGACAGCGGCGCCGGGGATGGACGACAGGAGGGTACGGCGGAGGGAGTTGCCGAGGGTGTAGCCGAAGCCCGGCTCCAGCGGCTCGATCACGAACCGGGAGCGGAACTCGTCGACGACCTCTTCGGTCAGCGAGGGACGCTGAGCGATCAGCATGTTGTGATCCTTCAGTCAGGGGCGCCCACTATTTGACGCCCGACTTGTACTGCAAGGGTACGGGCGGCACGGCCCTTTTACAGTGCCGTACCGCCCGGAACCAGAGCTCTGCAGAAGCAGCCGTGCGTCAGACGCGGCGGCGCTTCGGCGGGCGGCAGCCGTTGTGCGGGGTCGGGGTGACGTCCTGGATGGAGCCGACCTCGAGGCCCGTGGCCTGCAGGGAGCGGATCGCGGTCTCACGACCGGAACCCGGGCCCTTCACGAACACGTCGACCTTGCGCATGCCGTGCTCCTGGGCGCGGCGGGCAGCCGACTCGGCAGCCATCTGCGCGGCGAACGGCGTGGACTTCCGGGAGCCCTTGAAGCCGACGTGGCCGGCGGAGGCCCAGGAGATCACGTTGCCCGACGGGTCCGTGATGGAGACGATCGTGTTGTTGAACGTGCTCTTGATGTGCGCGTGGCCGTGAGCGACGTTCTTCTTTTCCTTGCGGCGCACCTTCTTGGCAGCGCCCTGACGACCCTTGGGGGGCATCTAAAACTCCTACGGGGAGGTGGTCGGTCCTACAGCGAAGACCGCTGATGAAGCGTTGTCCGCTGAGGACTACTTCTTGCCCGGCTTCTTCTTGCCGGCGATGGCGCGACGCGGGCCCTTGCGGGTGCGGGCGTTGGTGCTGGTGCGCTGACCGCGGACGGGCAGACCACGACGGTGACGGAGACCCTGGTAGCAACCGATCTCGACCTTGCGGCGGATGTCGGCCTGGATCTCGCGACGGAGGTCACCCTCGGTCTTGATGTTGGCGTCCACGTACTCGCGGATCGCGACGAGCTGCTCTTCGCTCAGGTCGCGGACGCGGGTGTTCGGGTCGACGCCGGTCGCAGCCAGCGTCTCCTGGGACAGGGTCCGGCCGATGCCGAACACGTAGGTGAGGGCGACCTCCACGCGCTTTTCGCGCGGGATGTCAACACCGGAAACGCGTGCCATTCAATGGCTCCTGGTGATCTTCGGAGGTCTTCCACAGAACCGGGCCCCGGCCGCCGTACTAGGTACGAACCGGGTCCTCGGCCTCCGAACCGAGGGTGTCGAGCTGGATGGCTCGGGCTCTGCGTATGAACATATTCAGCTATGCGTCGCGCGAATCTCTGCGGTGCAGAGGGATCGGTCGTGCGTCAGCCCTGGCGCTGCTTGTGGCGCGGGTTCTCGCAGATGACCATGACCCGGCCGTGACGGCGGATCACCCTGCACTTGTCGCAGATCTTCTTGACGCTCGGCTTGACCTTCATGGGTGAGGTTCTCCGGGTCAGTGCCATCATCCCGGCGGCTGCCGGGATGCGGGCAAGATCTACTTGTAGCGGTAGACGATCCGGCCACGCGTCAGGTCGTACGGAGACAGCTCCACCACGACCCGGTCGTCAGGGAGGATGCGGATGTAGTGCATACGCATCTTGCCGCTGATGTGTGCCAGAACCTGGTGGCCGTTCTGGAGCTCGACCCTGAACATGGCGTTCGGAAGAGACTCGACGACAGTGCCCTCGATCTCGATGGCACCTTGCTTCTTGGCCACGCTTCGCCCTTCGAATCGACTACCTTGATCGACTCTCTCACTTACCCCGAAGGGCGGGCTGCGAGCGCATGAGGACATGCGGGTGCACGAGAGCCGACGAGTCAGTCTACGTCAGCGCACCCGAAAAACACGAATCGCAGAAGTCTGCCCTGCCCAACAGATCATCATGCACCAGGGGGCCCACCACTATGTCTGCGAGGGCTCGCCGCTGTCACTGCGCGGGCTCGCCGCCGTCGCTGTGCCCCTACGCCAGCGGATCCGGCGCCGCGGTAACCCCGTACTCGGCAAGCTTCGCCTTACCCCCGTCAGGCGCCGTCAGCACCAGCGGCCCCTGCTCGGTGAGAGCGACCGAGTGCTCCCAGTGCGAGGACCAGGTCCCATCCGTGGTGATGACCGTCCAGTCGTCGGAGAGCACCTCGGTCCGCGGCGTCCCCAGAGAAACCATCGGCTCGATGGCGAGGCAGAACCCCGGCACCAGCTTCGGCCCCTTACCCCGCCGCCGCTCGACGTAGTTCAGCAGATGCGGGTCCATGTGCATCTCGGTCCCGATGCCGTGGCCGCCGTAGTCCTCGATGATCCCGTACCGCCCGCCACCCGGCTTCGGCTGCCGACGGATGTACGTCTCGATGGCACGGGAGATGTCCACCAGCCGGTTGCCCTGCTTCATCGCCGCGATGCCCGCCCACATCGACTCCTCGGTGACCCGGGACAGCTCGATCAGCTCGGGCGCGTGCCCGGAACCGACGAACGCGGTGTACGCCGCGTCGCCGTGCCAGCCGTCGACGATCGCGCCGCAGTCGATGGAGATGATGTCGCCGTCCTTGAGGACGACGTCGTCGGAGGGGATGCCGTGGACGACGACCTCGTTGGCCGAGGTGCAGATCGTCGCGGGGAAGCCGCCGTAGCCCAGGAAGTTCGACTTGGCGCCGTGCTCGTCGAGCACCTTGCGGGCGACCTGGTCCAGGTCGCGCGTGGTGGCGCCGGGCACCGCCGCCTCACGGGTGGCCGCGTGGATCGCGGCGACGACCAGCCCCGCCGCACGCATCTTGGCGATCTGCTCGGGGGTCTTGATCTGCACCATGGGGGCCTGCGCTCTCCGTCACTCATCGACTGGGGTTAGGGACACAACACTACGGCCGCGGCGCCCCTGAGGGACACCGCGGCCGGTAGGTACCGCTTGTTACTCGTTCTCGCTCTGCTCGCTCTTCAGGGCGGCCAGCGCGCGCTCGGTGATCTCGTCCACCGGACCGAGCGAGGAGATCGTCACGACCAGGCCCTGGGACCGGTAGTAGTCGATGATCGGCTCGGTCTGCGTGTGGTACACCTCGAGGCGCTTGCGAACCGTGTCCTCGGTGTCGTCGTCGCGCTGGTACAGCTCGCCGCCGCAGACGTCGCAGACGTTCTCCTGCTTCGACGGGCTGTACGTCACGTGGAAGACGTGCGAGGAGTCGTTGCGGCAGATGCGCCGGCCGGCGATCCGCTTGACGACCTCGTCCTCCGGGACCTCAAGGTCCAGCACCGCGTCGAGCTTGATGCCCTCGCCGCGCAGCAGCTCGTCCAGCGCCTCGGCCTGCGAGACGTTGCGCGGGAAGCCGTCGAGCAGGAAGCCGCCCTCGGCGTCCGGCTGCTCCATGCGGTCCTTGGCCATCGCGATCGTGACCTCGTCGGGTACGAGGTTTCCGGCGTCCATGAAGGACTTCGCGAGTTTGCCCAGCTCCGTCTGCCGACTGATGTTGGCGCGGAACAGGTCGCCCGTGGAGATGTGCGGGACGGACAGAGTCTCGGCGAGGCGGACGGCTTGCGTTCCCTTACCGGCACCGGGCGGCCCGACGAGGACGATACGCATCAGCGGAGGAACCCTTCGTAATTGCGCTGCTGGAGCTGGCTCTCGATCTGCTTCACGGTCTCCAGGCCGACACCCACGATGATGAGGATGCTGGTCCCGCCGAACGGGAAGTTCTGGCTTGCCCCGAAGCCGGCCAACGCCATCGTCGGCACAAGAGCGATCAGACCCAGATACAGCGAACCCGGCCAGGTGATCCGGTTGAGCACGTAGCTGAGGTACTCAGCGGTCGGTCGGCCAGCCCGGATGCCCGGGATGAAGCCACCATACTTCTTCATGTTGTCCGCGACTTCCTCGGGGTTGAACGAGATGGCCACGTAGAAGAACGCGAAGAACACGATCAACAGGAAGTACAGCGTGATGTAGACCGGGTGGGTGCCCTTGGTGAGGTTCGTCTCGACCCACTGCTTCCAACCCGAGTTCCCGCCCGCGAACTGCGCGACCAGGGCCGGGATGTAGAGCAGCGACGAGGCGAAGATGACCGGGATGACACCGGCCTGGTTCACCTTGAGCGGGATGTACGTCGAGGTGCCGCCGTAGGACCGGCGGCCGATCATGCGCTTCGCGTACTGCACCGGGATACGGCGCTGGGCCTGCTCCACGAAGACGACGAGCGCGACCATGACCAGGCCCACCAGGATGACGGTGCCGAACTCGATCCAGCCGTCGGCCAGGGTGCCCTGCTTCTTGATGGCCCACAGCGCGGACGGGAAGGTCGCGGCGATCGAGATGAACATCAGGATCGACATGCCGTTGCCGATACCGCGGTCGGTGATCAGCTCACCGAGCCACATGACGACACAGGTACCGGCGGTCATGCAGATCACCATGGTGATCGTGACGAAGATGGACGGGTCCGGGACGATGCTCCCGGCGGCGGTGCAGCCGCTGAACAGCGCGCCCGTGCGGGCGGTGGCGACCAGGCCGGTGCCCTGGAGGATGGCGAGCGCCACGGTCAGATAACGCGTGTACTGCGTGATCTTCGCCGTGCCGGACTGCCCCTCCTTCTTGAGGGCCTCCAGACGCGGAATCACCACGGTGAGCAGCTGAAGAATGATGCTCGCCGTGATGTACGGCATGATGCCGAGGGCGAAGATCGTGATCTGCAGCAGCGCGCCACCGCTGAACATGTTGACCAGTCCGAAGAGGCCCTGATTGCCGGACGCCTCGGTCACGCAGGTCTGGACGGCCTTGTAATTGACGCCGGGGATCGGGATGTGGGTACCGACCCGGTAGACCACGATGATGCCCAGCGTGAAGAGCAGCTTCTTGCGCAGGTCGGGCGTCCTGAACGCCCGGGCGAACGCGGTGAGCACGGTGCCTCCTGCGACCCCCGCGCAACTGCGTCAAGGGTGACGGTCTAGAGGTTCGACGAATACGAAAAAGAACAGTGCAGGCCACCTTACCGGCGACACTGCCCCCCTAGGAACGACCAACCGGGGATACCTCATTGTGAGGTATCCCCGGTCGGGATCGTCTATGTCATCGAGAGACCTGAGGGACTCAGACCAGCTCGGTGACCGTACCGCCGGCGGCGGTGATCTTCTCCTTGGCGGAGTCGGAGACGGCGTCCACCGTCACCTGCAGCGCCACGGAGATCTCGCCCTGGCCGAGGACCTTGACGAGGCTGTTCTTGCGAACGGCACCCTTGGCCACCAGACCCTCGACGGTGACTTCGCCACCCTCGGGGTAGAGCGAGGCCAGCTTGTCGAGGTTCACGACCTGGAACTCGGTCTTGAACGGGTTCTTGAAGCCCTTCAGCTTCGGGAGACGCATGTGGAGGGGCATCTGGCCACCCTCGAAGCGCTCCGGAACCTGGTAACGGGCCTTCGTACCCTTGGTACCACGACCGGCCGTCTTACCCTTCGACGCCTCACCACGACCCACACGGGTCTTGGCGGTCTTGGCGCCCGGGGCGGGACGGAGGTTGTGGATCTTGAGCGGGTTCTGCTCACCCATGATCAGTCGACCTCCTCGACCGTCACGAGGTGGCGGACGGTGTGCACCATGCCGCGGAACTCGGGGCGGTCCTCCTTGACGACCTGCGTGTTGATGCCCTTGAGACCAAGGGAACGCAGGGTGTCACGGTGGTTCTGCTTGCTGCCGATGTAGGACTTGACCTGCGTGATCTTGAGCTGCGCCATTACGCACCAGCCCCGGCACGCGCACGCAGCAGAGCCGCGGGAGCGACGTCCTCGAGGGGCAGGCCACGGCGGGCCGCGACCTCCTCGGGACGCTGCAGGCCCTTGAGGGCCGCCACGGTGGCGTGCACGATGTTGATCGCGTTGTCGGAGCCCAGGGACTTCGACAGGATGTCGTGGATACCGGCGCACTCGAGCACGGCACGCACCGGGCCACCGGCGATAACGCCGGTACCGGGGGACGCGGGCTTGAGCAGGACGACGCCGGCAGCCTTCTCACCCTGGATGGGGTGCGGGATGGTGCCCTGGATACGGGGGACCTTGAAGAAGTGCTTCTTGGCCTCCTCAACACCCTTGGCGATGGCGGCCGGCACCTCCTTGGCCTTGCCGTAACCGACACCCACGGTGCCGTCACCGTCGCCCACCACGACCAGCGCGGTGAAGCTGAAGCGACGACCACCCTTCACAACCTTGGCGACGCGGTTGATCGCGACAACGCGCTCAACGTACGCGGTCTTCTCGGCGGCAGCTGCGCCGCCGTCACGGCCCTTCCGGTCCCGCCGCTCGCCGCCACCGGCACCGCCACCGCGGCGCTGGGGTCCAGCCATTGGAATTACCTCTCTCTGTTTTCCGCTAGCTACGCAGTGACACAAGTCGCTGCGCGACGGGGACTCAGAACTTGAGTCCGGCTTCGCGGGCGGCGTCCGCCAGGGCGGCGATGCGCCCGGCGTACTGGTTGCCACCACGGTCGAATACGACAGCCTCGACACCGGCGGCCTTGGCGCGCTCGGCGACCAGGGCGCCGACGGACTTGGCCTGCGCGGACTTGTCGCTCTCGCCACCGCGGATCGAGGCGTCCAGGGTCGACGCCGACGCCAGGGTGTGACCCTTGATGTCGTCGATGACCTGGGCCACGATGTGGCGGTTCGAGCGCGTCACGACGAGACGCGGACGCTCAGCCGTACCCGAGATGTGCTTGCGGATCCGGATGTGGCGACGCTTGATCGCGGCGCGCTTGTAGGCGTCGCCCTTGAGGATCTTCTGTCCGTATGCCATGGCTTACTTACCCGCCTTTCCGACCTTGCGGCGGATGACTTCGCCCTCGTACTTGACGCCCTTGGCCTTGTACGGGTCGGGCTTGCGCAGCTTGCGGATGTTGGCCGCAACCTCGCCGACCTTCTGCTTGTCGATGCCCTCGACCGAGAACCGGGTGGGGTTCTCGACCTTGAAGGAGATGCCCTCGGGGGCCTCGACGACGATCGGGTGGCTGTAGCCGAGCGCGAACTCGAGGTTCGAACCCTTGGCGGTCACTCGGTAACCGACACCGCTGATCTCGAGCTTCTTCACGTAACCCTGGGTCACGCCGGTGATCATGTTCGCCACCAGCGTGCGGGACAGGCCGTGCAGGGCCTTGTTCTGACGCTCGTCGTTGGGGCGGGTGACGTTCAGAACGCCGTCCTCACCCTTGGCGATGTCGATCGGCGCCACGACGGTGTGGGTCAGTTCGCCCTTGGGGCCCTTGACCTTGACCGTACGGCCGTCGATGGTGACGTCCACGCCGGCGGGAACCGTGATGGGGAGCTTGCCAATACGCGACATAGCTGTTTCCTCCGTTCCCTTCCGTTACCAGACGTAGGCGAGAACTTCTCCGCCTACGCCCTTCTTGCCGGCCTGCTTGTCGGTGAGGAGCCCGTGAGACGTGGAGATGATCGCCACGCCGAGGCCACCCAGCACCTTGGGCAGGTTGGTGGACTTCGCGTAGACCCGGAGACCGGGCTTCGAGATCCGCTTGATGCCCGCGATGGAGCGCTCACGGTTCGGACCGAACTTCAGCTCGAGGACGAGGTTCTTGCCAACCTCGGCGTCCTCGGTCTTCCAGCCGGTGATGAAGCCCTCCTGCTGGAGGATCTCCGCGATGTGAGACTTGATCTTCGACGCCGGCATCGTCACGGAGTCGTGGTATGCCGAGTTCGCGTTACGCAGACGCGTAAGCATGTCTGCGATCGGATCAGTCATGGTCATGAATTGGCCTTCGGCCTCTCTCGCCGGGGTTTCCTGGTGCGCCATCCCTCTCCCCGATCCGAGACGGGGCGGGTGCGGCGCGGTGGACCTACGGCGTAGTAAGTCGTACGGGCGACAGACGCCCAACCCCGCTAGCCTACGGCATGCGGGGAAGGGCCTCTGTCGACCCAGATGCTTACCGAGAGCTTCAGGAATCCCGAATTAGGGGATTACCAGGAGCTCTTGGTCACGCCCGGCAGCTCGCCACGGTGAGCCATCTCACGAAGGCACACGCGGCAGAGGCCGAACTTGCGGTACACGGAGTGCGGACGGCCGCAGCGCTGGCAGCGCGTGTAGCCACGCACACCGAACTTGGGCTTGCGAGCAGCCTTGGCAATAAGAGCCTTCTTCGCCATCTCGCTCACGCCTCCTTGAACGGGAAGCCGAGGTGACGAAGGAGCGCGCGGCCCTCAGCGTCGTTGGTCGCCGTGGTGACCACGGTGATGTCCATACCCCGGGTACGGTCGATCTTGTCCTGGTCGATCTCGTGGAACATGACCTGCTCCGTGAGACCGAAGGTGTAGTTGCCACGGCCGTCGAACTGCTTGGGGGACAGACCACGGAAGTCGCGGATGCGCGGGAGCGCGAGCGACAGGGTGCGGTCCAGGAACTCCCACATGCGGTCGCCACGGAGCGTGACGTGGGCACCGATCGGCTGACCCTCGCGCAGCTTGAACTGCGCGATGGACTTGCGGGCCTTGGTGATGGCCGGCTTCTGACCGGTGATGGTGGTCAGGTCACGGACGGCACCGTCCATGAGCTTCGAGTCACGGGCGGCGTCGCCGACACCCATGTTGACCACGATCTTGACGAGACCGGGGATCTGCATGACGTTCTCGTACTTGAACTCGTCACGCAGCTTGCCCGCGATCTCCTCGCGGTACTTCTGCTTCAGACGCGGAGTGGTGGTAGTCATCAGATGTCCTCACCCGTCCGCTTGGCAACGCGGATCTTGTTGCCCTCGTCGTCGAAGCGGTAACCGACGCGCGTGACGACCTTGTTGCCGTCCTTCTCCACGACCAGCTGAACGTTGGACACGTGGATGGGGGCCTCGGTGGTCACGATGCCGCCGGCCTGGGAGCCGCTGGCGGTCGGGCCGGCCTTGGTGTGCTTCTTGACCCGGTTGACACCCTCGACCAGGACGCGCTCGTCGCGCGGGTAAGCGGCAATGACCTTGCCCTGCTTGCCCTTGTCCTTACCGGTGATGACCTGGACCAGGTCGCCCTTCTTGATCTTCATGCTTACAGCACCTCCGGCGCGAGCGAGATGATCTTCATGAACTTCTTCTCGCGCAGCTCACGGCCGACAGGGCCGAAGATACGGGTGCCGCGAGGGTCGCCGTCGTTCTTCAGAATGACGGCGGCGTTCTCGTCGAAGCGGATGTACGAGCCGTCGGGACGGCGGCGCTCCTTGACGGTGCGAACGATGACCGCCTTGACGACGTCACCCTTCTTCACGTTGCCGCCGGGGATCGCGTCCTTGACGGTGGCGACGATGACGTCACCGATGCCCGCGTAGCGGCGACCGGAGCCACCGAGCACACGGATGCAAAGGATTTCCTTCGCACCAGTGTTGTCGGCGACACGCAGTCGCGACTCCTGCTGGATCACGTCTATCTCCTGTTTGTCTGCCGGTTCCCGGCCGGGGTCCGGTGAAGGACCCCGACCGAGCCTGGCGGAACGACCTGCGGATTTACCCCGCAGGAATACCTTGCTTCAGCAACTCCCTCGCGGGAATTACTTGGCCTTCTCGAGGATCTCGACGACGCGCCAGCGCTTCGTCGCGGACAGCGGCCGGGTCTCCATGAGGAGGACACGGTCGCCGACACCCGCGGCGTTCTGCTCGTCGTGCGCCTTGAGCTTGTTCGTACGGCGGATGACCTTGCCGTACAGCGCGTGCTTCACGCGGTCCTCGACGGCGACGACGACGGTCTTGTCCATCTTGTCGCTGACGACGAGACCCTCACGGGTCTTGCGGAAGCCGCGGGCCTCTGCGTTCTCAGTCACGTTCTTCTCGCTCATCAGGCGTTCTCCACCGTTTCGATGCCCAGCTCACGCTCGCGCATCAGGGTGTAGATCCGCGCGATGTCCTTGCGGACCGCCTTCAGACGGCCGTGGTTCTCGAGCTGACCAGTCGCCGCCTGGAAGCGGAGGTTGAACAGCTCTTCCTTGGCCTCGCGGAGCTTCGCAAGAAGCTCCTCGTTGCCCAGCTCGCGCAGCTCGGACGCCTTGGTACCGGCCGACATCACGCTTCACCTGCCTCGCGCTTGACGATCCGGCACTTCATCGGCAGCTTGTGGGCCGCACGAGTGAGGGCCTCACGCGCAATCTTCTCGTTGGGGTAGGACAGCTCGAACATGACCCGGCCCGGGTGCACGTTCGCGATCCACCACTCCGGAGAACCCTTACCGGAACCCATGCGGGTCTCGGCAGGCTTCTTCGTGAGCGGGCGGTCCGGGTAGATGTTGATCCAGACCTTGCCGCCACGCTTGATGTGGCGGGTCATCGCGATACGGGCCGCCTCGATCTGGCGGTTGGTCACGTACGCCGGCGTGAGGGCCTGAATGCCGTACTCGCCGAACGCGACCTGCGTACCGCCCTTGGCCTGACCACGGCGCTTCGGGTGGTGCTGCTTGCGGTGCTTGACCCTACGGGGGATCAGCATGTCGGTCAGGCCTCCGTTCCGGTGCTCTCAGCCGGAGCGGCGGCGGCGGGAGCCTCGGCCTTGGGGGCCTCGGCGCCGGCAGCCTGCTGCGGCTTACGACCGCGACCGCCACGCTCGCCACCGCGGCCACCACGGGCCGGGCGGTCGGCGCCGCCACGGGCCGGGCGGTTACCCGCACGGGCCGCAGCGTTCTCGGCGCGGACCTCGGCGATGTTCTTGACGTCGCCCTTGTAGATCCAGACCTTCACGCCGATGCGGCCGAAGGTCGTCTTGGCCTCGAAGAAGCCGTAGTCCACGTTCGCGCGGAGCGTGTGCAGGGGCACACGGCCCTCGCGGTAGAACTCCGAGCGGGACATCTCGGCGCCACCGAGGCGGCCACCGCACTGGATCTTGATGCCCTTGGCGCCGGCCTTCATGGCGGACTGCATGCTCTTACGCATGGCCCGACGGAAGGAGACGCGGGAGGAGAGCTGCTCGGCGACGGCCTGGGCAACCAGCTGAGCGTCGGTCTCGGGGTTCTTGACCTCGAGGATGTTCAGCTGGACCTGCTTGCCCGTGAGCTTCTCGAGGTCACCGCGGATGCGGTCGGCCTCGGCGCCACGGCGGCCGATGACGATGCCCGGACGAGCGGTGTGGATGTCCACACGCACGCGGTCACGGGTGCGCTCGATCTCAACCTTCGAGATGCCGGCGCGCTCCATGCCGGACGTCATCATCCGACGGATGGCGACGTCTTCCTTGACGTAGTCCTTGTACAGCTTGTCGGCGTACCAACGCGACTTGAAGTCGGTCGTGACACCGAGCCGGAACCCATGCGGGTTAACCTTCTGGCCCATTACCGGGTTCCTTCCTTGCTGCTGACGACCACGGTGATGTGGCTGGTCCGCTTGCGGATCCGGTAGGCACGGCCCTGGGCACGCGGCCGGAACCGCTTCAGGGTCGGGCCCTCGTCGACGTACGCCTCGGAGATGTAGAGGCTGTCGGCGTCGGTGTGGTCGTAGTTGTGCGCGGCGTTGGCGATGGCGCTGTCGAGCACCTTGCCGACCGGCACGGAGGCTGCCTGCGGAGCGAATCGCAGAACAGCCTGAGCCTCCGTGGCATCCATGCCACGGATAAGGTCCACCACGCGGCGGGCCTTCATGGGCGTAACGCGGATGTACCGCGCCTGGGCCCTGGCTTCCATGGTTGTCCCTCTCAGTTACTTACGTGTCTGAATGCGATCCGCTACTAGCGGCGCTTCGACTTCCGGTCGTCCTTGACGTGGCCCCGGAAGGTGCGGGTCGGCGAGAACTCGCCGAGCTTGTGGCCGACCATCGACTCGGTGACGAACACCGGGATGTGGGTCTTGCCGTTGTGCACCGCGAGGGTGTGTCCGAGCATCGCCGGGATGATCATCGAGCGGCGGGACCAGGTCTTGATGACGTTCTTGGTGCCGGCTTCGTTCTGGGCGTCCACCTTCTTGATCAGGTGGTCGTCGACGAAGGGCCCCTTCTTCAGGCTACGAGGCATCTCAACCCGTCCTTAGCGCTTCTTGTTCGTCTTGCGGCGGCGGACGATGTACTTGTTCGACGCCTTCTTGGGCGAACGAGTACGGCCTTCCTTCTTGCCCCACGGGGACACAGGGTGGCGACCACCGGAGGTCCGGCCCTCACCACCACCGTGCGGGTGGTCAACCGGGTTCATGACCACACCACGGACGGTCGGGCGAACGCCCAGCCACCGCTTACGGCCGGCCTTACCCCAGTTGATGTTGCTCTGCTCGGCGTTGCCGACCTCGCCGACGGTGGCGCGGCAGCGCACGTCGACCAGGCGGATCTCACCGGAGGGCATGCGGAGGTGGGCCATGGAGCCCTCCTTCGCCAGCAGCTGCACGGAGGCACCAGCGGAACGGGCGAACTTGGCACCGCCACCGGGACGGAGCTCGATCGCGTGGATCGTGGTACCGACCGGGATGTTGCGGATGGCCAGGTTGTTGCCCGGCTTGATGTCGGCCCCGGGACCGTTCTCGACGCGGTCACCCTGCTGCAGGTTGCGCGGGGCGAGGATGTAGCGCTTCTCGCCGTCGGCGTAGTGCAGCAGCGCGATGCGCGCGGTGCGGTTGGGGTCGTACTCGATGTGCGCGACCTTCGCCGGCACGCCGTCCTTGTCGTGACGACGGAAGTCGATCACTCGGTAGGCGCGCTTGTGTCCGCCACCCTGGTGGCGAACGGTCACACGACCGGCGTTGTTACGGCCGCCCTTGCTGTGCAGCGGGCGGACCAGCGACTTCTCCGGCGTGGACCGCGTGACCTCGACGAAGTCGGCGACGCTGGCGCCACGACGGCCCGGCGTAGTCGGCTTGTACTTGCGGATTCCCATTTCTCAGTCCTCGTCCGATATCGGACGATCCAGACCGCCCTTAGGCGGTCGGACCGCCGAAGATGTCGATACGGTCGCCCTCGGCGAGGGTCACGATCGCGCGCTTGGTGGCGGCACGCTGACCGAAGCCGGTCTTCGTGCGCTTGCGCTTGCCCTGGCGGTTGATCGTGTTGACCCCGGTGACCTTGACGTCGAAGACCGCCTGGACGGCCTGCTTGATCTGGGTCTTGTTGGCGTTCGGGTCGACGATGAACGTGTACTTGTTCTCGTCGATGAGCGAGTAGCTCTTCTCCGAGACGACCGGCTTCAGCAGGACGTCACGGGGGTCCGTGTACGACTTGCTCAGCGGGGTCTCGACCGTGTTCTTGCCCTCGGTGGCGTGGCGCTTCGCCTTGGCGACGCGCGCGGCCTTGGCGGCCTTGGCGGCCTTCGAGGCGATGCTCGGGTGACGCGTAGCCATCAGGCTTCGCTCCCTTCGGTGTCAGCGGCCTTGGGGCCAGACACGAAGGACTCGAACGCGGCCTGGGTGAAGACCACGTCGTCCGAGACGAGAACGTCGTACGTGTTCAGCTGGCCCGGCTCCAGGATGTGGACCTGGGGCAGGTTGCGCGCGGAAAGCAGCGCGGCCTCGTCGGAGCGCTCGATGACCAGGAGCACGTTCTTGCGCTCGCTGATCTTGCCGAGGAAGCTCTTCGCGGCCTTGGTGGAGGGGGTCGCACCCTCGACCACGCCGGTGACGACGTGGATGCGAGCGTTGCGGGCCCGGTCGGTGAGGGCGTGGCGCAGGGCCGCGGCCTTCATCTTCTTCGGGGTCCGCTGCGAGTAGTCACGCGGCGTGGGGCCGTGGACGACGCCACCGCCGGCGAACTGCGGCGCACGGGTCGAACCCTGGCGCGCGCGGCCGGTGCCCTTCTGGCGGTAAGGCTTCCTACCGCCACCACGGACCTCGCCACGGCTCTTGACCTTGTGCGTGCCCTGACGGGCCGCGGCCAGCTGCGCGACGACGACCTGGTGAAGCAGCGGAATGCTGATCTTCTCGACGTCGAAGATCTCGGCCGGGAGCTCGACGGTCCCGGCGTTGTCGCCGGAGGGCGACAGGATGTCAATGGTGCTCATAGTCCTCAGGCCCCCTTGGCCGCGGTGCGGACCAGGACGAGGCCGCCGTTCGGACCAGGAACCGCGCCCTTGATGAGGAGCAGGCCCTTCTCCGCGTCAACGGCGTGAACGGTCAGGTTCTGGGTGGTGACCCGCTCGTTGCCCATGCGACCCGCCATGCGCATGCCCTTGAAGACACGGCCGGGGGTGGCACAGCCACCGATGGAACCGGGCATGCGGTGCACACGGTGGGCACCGTGGGACGCCTTGCCACCCTTGAAGTTGTGGCGCTTCATGACACCGGCGAAGCCCTTGCCCTTGCTCTTCGCGGTGACGTCGACCTTGACGCCCGACTCGAAGACCTCGGCAGTGATCTCCTGACCCAGCGTGTACTCGCTGGCGTCGGAGGTACGGATCTCCACCAGGTGGCGGCGCGGAGTTACGTCGGCCTTGGCGAAGTGGCCCTTGAGGGGCTTGTTCACCTTGCGCGGGTCGATCTCGCCGAAGGCGATCTGGACCGACTCGTAGCCGTCGACGTCGTTCGTGCGGACCTGGGTCACAACGTTCGGACCGGCCTTGACGACGGTGACCGGAACAACACGGTTGTTCTCGTCCCACACCTGCGTCATGCCGAGCTTCTCGCCCAGGATGCCCTTGATCTGCTTAGCCATTCTCAGATCACCGATCCCTAGAGCTTGATCTCGATGTCGACACCGGCCGGAAGGTCGAGTCGCATCAGAGAGTCAACGGTCTTGGGGGTCGGGTCGAGAATGTCGATCAGGCGCTTGTGCGTGCGCATCTCGAAGTGCTCGCGCGAGTCCTTGTACTTGTGCGGCGACTTGATGACGCAGTACACGTTCTTCTCAGTGGGCAGCGGCACCGGGCCCGCGACCGACGCACCAGTGCGCGTCACCGTCTCGACGATCTTCTTCGCCGAGGAGTCGATGACCTCGTGGTCGTAGGCCTTGAGCCGGATGCGGATCTTCTGTCCCGCCATGGCTACTCAGTAGTCCTGTCTCTCAACGCTCTGGAACCCGGTGGTTTCCGATTGCCTTCTCTCCGACCCACGCGGTCGGGCGTGTCGCGCTCCCGCTGACAGAAATGCCCCTATACGGAACATCCCTTCGGGAATGCACACGGCCCGTCCGGAACCGCAGACCGGGGGCGGAAGGCCCACCGAGCGCCTGGCCGGTGCCGCACCCACACTTCCCGGAAGATTCCCGTACGTCCAACCCACAAGGGGTTGACGAGTACTGTGGGACTCGCTTCCGGTCCTCCCGGCGGGAGGCGCGCAGCATCAACACTCGACCGAGCAACTCGGACAGTCTGCCACATGGCCCCCGCCCCTGGCCAATCGAGCGCAAGAGATTACCCCGAGAGTGACGCAGGTCAAACACGGGTGATCCGCCGCGTCGTCCATATGTTGTGATGTGCACATCATTGACGGACGGATCCACGGGAGCGGAACAGGGATGGCGAGCTTCTGCAGGGCCGAGTTCGAGGCACTGGCCCGGCTCGTCGGAGACCTCGGCGAGTGCGCCGAGAACATGCGGTCCGCGATGCGGCAACTGGAGGACATCGGGCCGCGAGGAGCGGGTTCCACCGAGTTGGAGGACGCCTGTGACGACTTCCAGGACAAGTGGGGTCACGGCATCAAGCTGATCGCCGAGGCCACGGGCGGCGTCGCGGAGAAGGTCGCGCAGTCGGGGCGCCTCTTCCAGCACCTGGAGGACGAGGTCGCAGCCAAGGTCCGGTCCGTGAAGGTCGGGGCACGGTGACGGCGCCCCTGCCCGAGGAGACCGCCCCGCCCGCGTTCCGCTTCGAGGTCGGGCCCGAGTTCCACGAGATGCCCCTCGGCCTCGGGGACGACGAGGAGACGCACGGCGATCGCCTGCGGGAGTTCGCCCACGACTACTGGGGCGGGCAGGAGGATCTGGAGCCCCTGCGCCTGCTCACCCGGGCAGTCCAGGCGGCCGGCGCGCAGACCCTCGTCGAGGGCGGTGCCGTCTACCAGGCGATCGGGGTCTTCCCCATCGGTGGCAGCACGGACGGCACCGAGCCGCCCGAGCGGATCAGCCGTGCCACGCTCACCGTCAGCGTGCGGGAGCTGGAGAACCCCGACCCCCATCTCACCGCGGCGGGCATCTCCGAGGTCCTGGCGCAGGACGACGGGGAGAGCGAGGTCCAGCTGATCACGCTGCCGGCCGGTCCCGGGATCGTCCGCGTCGCCGGGTCGCGCTCGGTGTGGGAGCTGCCCGACGAGGAGGAGCTGGAGCAGTTCCACGTCCGGATCGAGGTCTGGCTGCCCTTCCCCTCGGAGGACCGGCTGCTGCTCCTCTGCCTGAGCACCGCCGACGTGCGGGACCTCTTCCACTACCAGGCGGTCCTCGCGGACATCGCCGACACCGTCGCCTTCGGCGAGACCGTCGGCGCCGGGGACGCCGAACCCGCGGACCACAGCGCGCCGCTCTCCCCCTTCACCGCCTACTGACGCCCCCGAGAACGGCACCGGAGATCACCCCCGTTGAGCACACAGACGTACGAAGCTCTCGGCTTCGACCCCGCGCCCGGCGTCCCCGCCTCGGTGGAGCGCCTGGTCACCTCCCTCACCGGGGTGGGCAAGCGACTCCATGACGCGCACACGACGCTGACGCGGCTGGGCAGGTCGAACGGCGCCTGGGCGGGCGAGGCGGCCTCGGCCTTCGCGAAGCAGGTCGGCAGCCTGCCGAAGTACCTGGCCGAGGGACACTCCTCCCTGACCGACGCCGCGCACGCACTGCACGGCTGGGACACGCGGCTGCGCGAGTTCCAGTCCCTCGCGCGCCGCTACGAGAGCGAGGCCGCCGCGGCCCGCAAGGCGCTGAAGGCCGCGCAGAACAACCCCGATCTGGGGCTGGCCGGCAAGTCCTTCGACACGCAGGAGCAGCTGCATGACGCGCAGCAGCGACTGGACCACGCGACGAAGCGGGTGCACGACGCCCGGGCCGACCTGGACGACATCGTCAAGAAGGCCCAGCGCCTGCTCGCCGACCACGACGCGGCGGCCGCGGCAGCCGCGTCGATGCTCCGCAGGGCCGCGGAGATCGCCCCCGACGCGTCCCTCCTCGACAAGCTCGGCGACCTGCTGTCGAGCATCGGCGACGAGGTCGGGAAGCTCGCCGGTGACCTCTGGAAGTGGGTCCAGAAGCACGCGGACACGATCTACGAGATCGGCGACTGGCTCGGCTACGCCAGCGCCGCCTGCGACGTCCTCGCCGTCGTCACCTCCGAGACCGTCGTCGGCGCCATCGCCTTCGAGGCCATCGGCATGGTGCTCAACGGCGGCGCCCTCGCCTTCCACGGCGTCGGCTGGGCGGCCGGCGCGAAGAAGGCCAACGCGATGGACATCGGCCTGGACCTCGTCGGCTTCATCCCGTTCGGGGATCTGCTGCGCGGCGGAAAGATCGCGAAGGGCGCCTTCACGGGCGTCAAGATCCCCATGCGGGCACTGGACTTCGGCGCCAAGGCGGCCGACTCGTGGAAGCGCGCCGGCGACATCATCGAGCACGTCGGAGGCACCGCGAAGCTGGGTACGGATGCCGAGAAGTGGGCGATGCGGAACGTGGGCGCCCTGGGCAGGAAGGCGGCGGCGATCCACATCACCGCGGACACGCTGAAGGACCGTTTCAACGTGGCCGTCGCCAAGGAGCTCGGTGATCGCGTCCTGTACGGGGCCGGTACGAAGCTGACGGACAAGGGCTTCCAGAAGCTGATGCCCCATCTGATCGAGAAGACCCCGCTGCGCCACATTCCCGCACTCGCGGACTCGGTCCGGCCGATCATCGACGACACCGGCAGGGCCGTCGACAGCTACATCGACCCCCGGTCCTGGACAGCGCGCGGGTACGAGGCGGTGACCGGCTCGAAGGACCTGTACAAGGAAGGGGTTCGCATCGCGACCGAGGACGTTCAGTACGGATCCGAGAAGATCCACGAGAAGATCGATCAGGCGCGCGAAAAAGCGGACCAGGTTCTCGGCCGCATCACGAGCGCCAACCCGTTGGGATGACAACCGTGAACAACAACGTGGCACACGCGTTCCAGGTCTCCGTGAACAACCCCGTTCCCGTGTCCGACCCGGCGGCGGGGCGGCTGCCTCAGGACGCCGAGATGGCTTCGACCATCCGGCCACCGGGTTCCCGGCCCGAGGACACACCGTTCGCCCGGGTCTTCGCACCGCGTTCCACCCACCGCCGGAGCCGCCAGTCGCCCGTGCCGTTCTGGATCCACAACGGCGCGGACGACACCCCGCTCTGTTCCGTCCGGCCCGTGGCTCCCGACGTCCACGACGTGCTCACGGCAGAGGGCGTGCCCCTCGCCCGCGTCACCCGCCGCGACGGCCGCCTCCTGCCCTGGCCGCGCCGTGTCCGCTGGACCGCGCGGCTGCACCCCTCGTCCCAGCAGGTCACGGGCCGCGAGGGGACGTGGTACGCGTGGCTCGCCTACGTGGTGACCGCCCCGGTCTGGTTCCTCTTCGTCGTCTGCCTGATGGTGTACTCCTACATCGACGGCTCCCCGGACGACGACTCCTTCGGCCGACCCTCCCGCACCCGCTGGCACGTCCCGGGGCACGGCACGGTCCTGGACTACCGGCGCATCAGCGACACCTACCGCCTCGAACCCCAGCACCTGGACCTCCGACTCGCCTACGCCCTCGCGGTCCTCACCACCTGGTACCGCGAACGCTGAACACGGAAGGCGCACGGCTCGCAGAAGGTGCCCGAAGGGATCGACCACGTGGGTGACAGGGCCCGCGACATCAGGCAGGCGCTCGGATGACCATGAACCGGATCGACTTCTCGACGGACACGCTCCTCACCGACCCCCGGCTGGGCCCCCGCCCACCGAAACCGGTCTCGACCGCACGCCTCCGGTACGTGCTGCAGTGGCTGTGGTTCCCGGCCCTGTGGGCACTGTGGCTGGTGCCCTACCTGGTCCTCGTGTTCCTGTACTTCACGGTCCTCTTCCCCCTCGCCTTCGTCTGGGATCTCGACCTGCCCGCGCCGCCCGGCACCGGCCGCCGCCTCCGCACCCGCCGCCGCCTGTGGCTGAACCGGGCCCGGCTGCGGCGGGAGTGCTCGGCCGACGAGCCCTGGCTGGAAGACCAGTTCCGCGCGCTGCTCGACGGCCGGGCCCCGGTGCTCCAAGGTCGGCAGAGCAGCGGCACGACCTGGCGTCACCGCGACGGCCGCGTGGAGGTCGACGACAGCTACTACGGCCGGCTGGGCGTGGCCCGGGCGGTAGGCATCGCCGAGACGTACGGCTGGCACACCGACGAACGGGGACTCTCCGCAGCTCCCCGCTGGATCGTGTTCCACGCGCGCTGAGCGCCGGACAGACACCGGAAGGGGCCGGTGGGCGTCACGCCCACCGGCCCCTTCCGTCCGACCGTCCGGACTAGCCCTTCGCGGCGTCCGTGCCCTTCAGCGAGGAGAGCACCTTCTCCGTGAGCTTCTTCGCGTTCGCGGCCCCGTTGTCGCTGCCCGCGGTGGACAGCGCGGTCACGACGGCGGTGCCCTTCCGGGCGGCGATGAGGGTGGTCCCGGTCTCCCAGGCGTCGCTGGTGAGGGTGATGGTGTAGGCCTCGTCGCCGAGACCGGCCGTGGCCGCCCCGGCGACCTTGACCTTGCTGTGGGAATCGGTGTCCATGTAGGAGGGGCAGGCGGCGACGACCTTCGGCAGGGCCTTCAGCACGTCGGCCGCGGTGGTGCCGCGGTAGACGTCGATCTCCTGGTCGAGCTCCTCGGACGTGTTCTTGCTGACGTAGGAGTTCTGGGCGAACGACACTCCGCCGATGCCGGTGAGTTCGATCCAGCTGGTGCCGGCGAGAAGGTCGCACTCGGGCTTGGCGACGGGCTTGGCGGACGGCGGCGTGTAGGTGTCACCGGTGTCCCGGCTCGCGGAGTCGTCGACCGCGAATCCCTTCGGGAAGTACGACGCCGGAGCCAGCGCCTTCTTCAGCTGCGCACCGGTCAGCAGGCCGGCGTTGGGGTCCTTGGCCTTGGCCACCTTGGCGCTCGTACCGCCGTCGGAGGCCGAGCCGGAGGAGCACGCCGTCAGAGCGGCCAGGGGAAGCGCCGCTACGGCGAGCAGCGTGACGGCACGGGACGGGAGGCGCATGGGTGTCCTTGCGGAGGAGAGGGCAGCACGAGAAAGCCCGTACGGCGTGCCGCACGGAGCAAGATCGCTGGATGGCTCGCAGAGTGTAGGGGCGCCCGCATCACGAAACGGCGGCCGAACATTCATGCGATGGTCAAGCAATGCGCCATCTTGGCAATCTTTGCCCCGCCTTGAAGCGATCTTGTGTTTCCCGTGGCTCACTGGTGGCACCCGGCGTCATCCAGCGCAGCCCAGAGTCCTGACAGTCGCCGGAAAGTAGGCCCGCATGAACTTCTCGATGTCCTTGCGGTGGGTCTGATCCGTGAGCTTGATCTGGGGGAGCTGGAGGGTGAGAGCGAAGTGGTCGCCTGACTTTGTATCGCATCGAGCGGCCGCAATGGCACCATCCGTTCCCACCACCGCTTTGAACGGCGCTTCCACTTCTCGCGCACTCGCTACGCGGGACACCGATCCAGTTTGTCGCGCCATGTAGTCGAAGTCCACTGGCCCGTCAGCCCACCAGAAATGCAGGCTCATTACCGAGATCTTCCCGGACAACAGGGAACATGGGGCCGAAACAGCTTCGGAGCGATCAACTCCGTTGATTTCATGAAAGTCGCGCCCAGGATCAATCAGTGCCCGAGTGAGGCTGGGGCTGACGCGTGTTCCACAGATGACAGCCGGGAGGGTCCGGTCGGTCGAGTCGACACAGGACGTTGCGAGGAACAGAACCCCCAGGGTGGCAGCGCGCAGAAAATGATCCCACGACCGCCAGTTCATTTGGGCTGCTTCCCCGAGACTCCAGCCGCCTGAACTGCTCCACTCTCAGATGCCTGCATCACCATTGCCCTCGTATCGAAACTGGCGCGCCCTTCTGCGGAGCGCGCTTTGTGCCATTCATCAGCCAGCGCCATTAGCTGCCTATTTCTCGCTGCGTACGTCTTTTCGTTGCTCTCCTTTTGTTGAGAATCCAGCCTCTCCTGCTCATCCTCCAACCACTTCCCCGTAACATAATCAAACCCCTCCTGCACATCCGCACTAGCAACAGGGATATAACCAATCACCCTGTCGAACAACGGCTTGGTCTCAAAGGTCGCCGTCTTCGGGTCCCCCTGAGCCTGCACCCGGGCCTCCTCCAGGAAGCCCACCGTGCGGCCGGCGCGGAGGAGGGGTTCGGGGGACGGGGAGTGGGGGGTGTGGATGTCGGAGACCATCGCTTGGTTGAGGCCGCCGTTCAGGACGCCGTAGGCACCCCGGTCCTTGGAGACCTGCTTCGTCACCTCGAAGAGCTCGTCCTGCGGCAGAGCCGAGCGGGAGATGTCGATCTCGCTCATCGATGCGTGCACGGTCGAACCGTGGTTCACCAGGACGTTCGCCAGTGGGCGGCGCAGGGACGGCGGGAAGTCGTCGCCCTGGCCGGAGAGGTGGTGGAGGGCGGAGCGGAGCACCGCTTCGTTCTGGGGGCCGTGCGGGACGTAGGGGCCGCCCGCCGGAGAGACACCCGTCGCCCCCGCTTCCAGCGCCGCCCCGAAGCCCGCCCGGTCGTCCGCGTCCGGGCCCGGTGTCCAGGTGCCGCCCCTCCCCTCCCGGAGCGTCACCGACCAGTCCCGTTCCTTCACCAGGTACCGCATGTGGGCGTCCGAGGAGAGGTAGTGGGCCGCGATGGCGGGGTCGCGGCTCATCAGGCCCAGCGCGCCGTCCACGGGGTCGTTGGCGAACCAGCCCGAGCGAGCCCCCGCGTACTCCCCCCGCGTCTGCCAGATCCCGGGGCGGCTCCGCTCGGCGGCGATCAGGTCGTCGGTCAGGTTCTCCAGCATGCGTGGGGAGTAGCCGTGGCCCGCGCGCATGAGGGTGACCAGGGACTGGTAGCCGAGTGCCTTGTCCAGGCGCTCGCCCTGCGCGTCGGTGGCCCGGCGCTGGACCCCCGCCCGTCGCATACCGGCGCGCCAGTGGCGGTACCAGGCCGAGCCGGTGTCGCGGGTCGCCGTCGCCAGGCTGTCGGCCAGGCCGGATTCGAGGGCGTGGTACGTCGGGGAGAGGCCGGGGACGCCCCGGGGCCCGTGGAGGAGGTCGTTCAGCTCGTTCGTGAGGCGGACGGTGCCCGCAGGGCCCAGGTCGTCCAGGATCATGCGGGAGAAGGTCTCGTCGCCCGCGTTGTCGCGGAACGCCCGCCGCAGTTCGGCGAGTTCGGCCGGGGTGAGCCGCCCGCCCCGGCTCAGCCGCTCCAGCGGACCCTCCGCCGCCAGCGCCTCGTACTGCTCGACATCGCCCCGCGCCGAACCGTTGAAGCCCCGCCCCGAGCCGCCGTCCACCGCGGCGGCCAGCGCCAGCCGCACCCCCTCGTCCGCGTCCGACACCGCCCGTACGGCATGGTCGACGCGGTCCTGCCAGGACCGTACGGCCGACTCGTCGGAGCCGTCCGCCGTCACCACCCCCTGGTCCGACACCCGCAGCCCCGCCGACAGGGCTTCCCGACGCGTCCTGGTCAACCGCCCCCGCAGCTCCGTGAACTGCGCGTGCGCGTC
The DNA here is from genome assembly GCF_009863025.1 of Streptomyces sp. SID4985. GTDB lineage: Bacteria > Actinomycetota > Actinomycetes > Streptomycetales > Streptomycetaceae > Streptomyces. The sequence goes on from NZ_WWIR01000628.1 coordinate 23,459, forward strand.
CCGCAGCAGGGAGGCGACCGCCTTGGCCTCCGTCCGCGCGGACTCGAACTCCCGCAGAGTGGCGCCGAAGCGGCCGTGCGCCGCCTCCGCGCTCATGCCGGACCAGGCGGGCGCGAGCGTGATGCCGTACACCTGCCGCCGGTACGCCTTCTCCTGCTTGGCGAACTCCCCCGCCATGCCGTCCCAGCGCTCGGCCGCGCCGGTGAGCGCGGCGAGGTCGGCGGTCATGATCTCGTGGTACGTCGGCATCGCGGCCCGCCCCCGCTCAGTACCGGTCCAGCGCCGACACGCGCCGTACGTCCGTACCGACGTCCAGGTCGGCCGCCGTCAGCACCGTGATCGTGCCGCCCAGCGCGTCCTTCTCCGCGCCCAGCCGGTCCAGCAGGTTCCGCACCTGCGCGCCCCAGGCCGTGTGCGCCGTACGCAGGGCCGTCGAGGTCAGCCAGCCGTCGCCGTCCCGGGCGCCGAACGCCTTCACGGCGGCGCCGGTCTCGTCGTCCGCCCACGCCCCGGCCGCCCGGGTGTCCGGCTCCAGGCCGTCCTGGAGCGCCCGCGCCGCCGCACGCTGCCGTGCGGGCGAGGAGGCCAGCAGTCCTCCCCCGCCCGGGGAAGCGACAGCACCACGAGCACCGCCAGGTGCCAGAGAAACACCAGGTCCGTCCACCGTCCACACTCCGATCCACCGTCCACCGTCCGACACCCCCCAACCGACGGACGGCGGTCTTCGTCACGGTGGGTTGTCGAGACCCGGGTTGACGGCTGCGCGGGGACAGCAAAGAGGCCCGTACGACCGGAGTCGTACGGGCCTCTCGAAGGTCAGTCAGTGACCTCGAAGCAAGGGAACTTACTTCGTGATCTTGGTGACCTGGCCGGCGCCCACCGTGCGACCACCCTCACGGATGGCGAACTTCAGGCCCTCTTCCATGGCGATGGGCTGGATGAGCTGCACCGACATCTCGGTGTTGTCACCCGGCATGACCATCTCGGTGCCCTCGGGGAGGGTCACAACACCGGTCACGTCAGTCGTACGGAAGTAGAACTGCGGACGGTAGTTGTTGAAGAACGGCGTGTGGCGGCCACCCTCGTCCTTGGACAGGATGTAGGCCTGGGCCTCGAACTCGGTGTGCGGGGTGACCGAACCGGGCTTGATGATGACCTGGCCGCGCTCGACGTCCTCGCGCTTGATGCCGCGGAGCAGCAGACCGACGTTCTCACCGGCCTGGCCCTCGTCGAGCAGCTTGCGGAACATCTCGATGCCGGTGACCGTGGTGGTGGTCTTCTCGGTCTTGATGCCGATGATGTCGACGGTCTCGTTGACCTTGAGGACACCACGCTCGATACGACCGGTGACGACGGTGCCACGACCGGTGATCGTGAAGACGTCCTCGATCGGCATCAGGAACGGCTTGTCGACGTCACGCTCGGGCTGCGGGATGGCCTCGTCGACGGCCTTCATCAGCTCGAGAACCGACTCGGTCCACTCGGGGTCACCCTCGAGGGCCTTGAGCGCGGAGACCTTGACGACCGGAACGTCGTCGCCCGGGAACTCGTACTCGGAGAGGAGCTCACGGACCTCGAGCTCGACGAGCTCCAGGATCTCCTCGTCGTCCACCATGTCGGCCTTGTTCAAGGCGACGACGATGTACGGAACGCCGACCTGGCGGGCCAGGAGCACGTGCTCCTTGGTCTGCGGCATCGGGCCGTCGGTGGCGGCGACCACGAGGATCGCGCCGTCCATCTGCGCGGCACCGGTGATCATGTTCTTGATGTAGTCCGCGTGACCGGGGCAGTCGACGTGGGCGTAGTGACGCGCATCGGTCTGGTACTCGACGTGCGCGATGGAGATGGTGATACCGCGCTGACGCTCTTCGGGCGCCTTGTCGATGTTGTCGAACGCGGTGGCCTCGTTGAGGTCCGGGTACGCGTCGTGCAGCACCTTGGTAATGGCGGCCGTGAGGGTCGTCTTACCGTGGTCGATGTGACCGATGGTGCCGATGTTGACGTGCGGCTTAGTCCGCTCGAACTTCGCCTTCGCCACTGGGTCCTCCTGTGGAGTGGTTCTGGTACGCCTTACTCATCGGCGCCAGGTGATCTTTGCTGGGATGCCGCCCGCCGGGGTGTTTCCGAGTGGTCCGACCCCGGCGGTCGGTGTCAAGCCTAAAGCGTGTAAACGGGGTGCGTTACTCGCCCTTGGCCTTCGCGATGATCTCCTCGGCGACGTTCCGCGGAACCTCGGCGTAGGAGTCGAACTGCATCGAGTAGCTTGCGCGACCCGAGGTCTTGCTGCGGAGGTCTCCGACGTAGCCGAACATCTCCGAGAGGGGCACGAGGCCCTTCACGATGCGAGCGCCCATCCGCTCCTCCATGGCCTGGATCTGGCCACGGCGGGAGTTGATGTCGCCGATGACCTCACCCATGTAGTCCTCGGGCGTGGTGACCTCAACGGCCATCATCGGCTCCAGGAGCACGGGCGAAGCCTTGCGCGCGGCCTCCTTGAAGGCCTGCGAACCGGCGATCTTGAAGGCGAGCTCGGAGGAGTCGACCTCGTGGTAGCCACCGTCGAGAAGAATGACGCGGACGCCCGTCATCTCGTAGCCGGCCAGGATGCCGAACTGCATGGCCTCCTGCGCACCGGCGTCCACCGAAGGGATGTACTCCTTCGGGATGCGGCCACCGGTGACCTTGTTCACGAACTCGTACGAGGTGTCGCCACTCTCGATCGGCTCGATCGCGATCTGCACCTTGGCGAACTGACCGGTACCACCGGTCTGCTTCTTGTGCGTGTAGTCGAGTCGCTCGACGGCCTTGCGGATCGTCTCGCGGTACGCGACCTGCGGCTTGCCGACGTTCGCCTCGACCTTGAACTCACGGCGCATACGGTCGACCAGCACCTCGAGGTGCAGCTCGCCCATACCACCGATGATGGTCTGGCCGGTCTCCTCGTCCGAGTGGACCTGGAAGGAGGGGTCCTCCTCCGCGAGACGCTGGATGGCGACACCCAGCTTCTCCTGGTCACCCTTGGACTTGGGCTCGATGGCGACCTGAATGACCGGCGCCGGGAAGTCCATGGACTCCAGGATGACCGGGTTCTTGTCGTCGGACAGCGTCTCACCGGTGGTGGTCTGCTTCAGGCCCATGACGGCGACGATGTCACCGGCGCCCACCGACTCGATCTCCTCACGCTTGTTGGCGTGCATGCGGTAGATCTTGCCGATGCGCTCCTTCTTGCCCTTGACGGAGTTCAGCACCGAGGTGCCGGACTCCAGGCGGCCCGAGTAGACCCGGACGAAGGTGAGCTTGCCCAGGTGCGGGTCGCTCATGATCTTGAACGCGAGCGCGGACAGCGGCTCGTCCTCGGACGGCTTGCGCTTGACGACGACCTCGGGGTCCTTGACGTCGTGGCCCTCGATGGCCTCGACGTCGAGCGGGGTCGGCAGGTAGCGCACGACCGCGTCGAGCAGGGGCTGGACGCCCTTGTTCTTGAACGCGGTACCGCAGAACACCGGGGTGACGGTGGTGCCGTCGGACTTGCCGGACGCGATGGTGATGCGACGGATCGCGGCGTACAGCTGCTCCTCGGTGGGCTCCTGGCCCTCCAGGAACAGCTCCATGATCTCGTCGTCGTTCTCCGCGACGGTCTCGACCAGCTTGCCGCGCCACTCCTCGGCGGCCTCGGTGTGCGTGGCCGGGATGTCGACGACGTCGTACATCTCGCCCTTGGCCGCCTCGGCGGACCACACGAGCGCCTTCATGCGGACGAGGTCCACAACGCCCTGGAAGTCCATCTCGGCACCGATCGGGAGCTGCATGACGATCGGGACAGCGCCGAGGCGGTCCTTGATCATGTCCACGCAGCGGTGGAACTCGGCGCCGGTACGGTCCAGCTTGTTGACGAAGCAGATGCGCGGCACGCCGTAACGGTCGGCCTGACGCCACACCGTCTCGGACTGCGGCTCGACACCGGCGACACCGTCGAACACCGTCACGGCACCGTCGAGCACGCGCAGGGAGCGCTCCACCTCGACGGTGAAGTCGACGTGCCCCGGGGTGTCGATGATGTTGATGGTGTAGTCGTTGCCCTCGAGGGGCCAGTGGCAGGTGGTGGCAGCGGACGTGATCGTGATGCCACGCTCCTGCTCCTGCTCCATCCAGTCCATCGTGGCGGCGCCGTCGTGGACCTCACCGATCTTGTACGACACGCCGGTGTAGAACAGGATCCGCTCGGTCGTCGTCGTCTTGCCCGCGTCGATGTGAGCCATGATGCCGATGTTGCGCACCTTGGCCAGGTCAAGTGAAGTGGTAGCCATAAGGCTTCAGTCTTCTCTCGGTCTCGATGTGGGTAGCGACTACCAGCGGTAGTGCGCGAAGGCCTTGTTGGACTCGGCCATCTTGTGCGTGTCCTCGCGCTTCTTGACGGCCGCACCGAGGCCGTTCGAAGCGTCGAGAAGCTCGTTGAGCAGACGCTCGGTCATCGTCTTCTCGCGACGGGCGCGGGAGTAACCGACGAGCCAGCGCAGCGCGAGCGTGCTGGCGCGACCGGGCTTGACCTCGATCGGCACCTGGTACGTCGCACCGCCGACGCGGCGGGACTTGACCTCGAGGGTCGGCTTGATGTTCTCCAGCGCGCGCTTCAGCGTGATGACCGGGTCGTTACCGGTCTTCTCGCGCAGACCCTCCATGGCGCCGTAGACGATGCGCTCGGCGGTGGAGCGCTTGCCGTTCAGCAGCACCTTGTTGATGAGGGAGGTCACCAGAGGAGAACCGTAGACCGGGTCGATGATGACCGGGCGCTTCGGGGCGGGGCCCTTACGAGGCATTCTTACTTCTCCTTCTTGGCGCCGTAGCGGCTGCGGGCCTGCTTGCGGTTCTTGACACCCTGGGTGTCGAGCGAGCCGCGGATGATCTTGTAGCGAACACCCGGCAGGTCCTTCACACGGCCGCCGCGCACGAGCACGATCGAGTGCTCCTGCAGGTTGTGTCCCTCACCCGGAATGTAGGCCGTGACCTCGATGCCGCTGGTCAGACGCACACGCGCGACCTTACGCAGGGCCGAGTTCGGCTTCTTCGGGGTGGTCGTGAACACACGCGTGCAGACGCCACGACGCTGGGGCGAACCCTCAAGTGCGGGCGTCTTGTTCTTCTCGACCTTGTCCTGCCGGCCCTTCCGGACCAGCTGCTGGATCGTAGGCACTACTTCTCCGGTTTCTGTGTGCCGAATGGTGAAGCTAACCTGGAACTTCGCCGACCCACGCGGTCGGGTGTGTCGAATCCGGCTGCCTCCCGCCGCAAAGGGGGAAGGGCGCGGATTGCGATGGCCGGTGACGGCTCGCCGCGCGGTCGAAGGCACGCACGAGAGCCAGGGCACACCCCAGGCACAAGGTATGAGCGTACCTACCGCACGGACTTCGGTCAAAACAAATGCGGGGCCACCCGCACCCGACGGACCGGGCATGTCAAGTCCCCGTACCACGGACGGCTGCGGATTTCACATGCCGGACACGCGTGGACGCCGACAGATCTCATGAACCGGTGGCGGCCGCCACGATGAGCAGCGCCCAGAACACGGTCCAGCCGGCCGTCGACAGCCAGCCGAGCACGATCCCGATCAGCGCCAGTCCGTCGCCGTCCTCGCCGGTGTGCCGAATCTCACCGCGCGCGGTGTGTCCCAGCACGATCGCCGGGATGCCAGTGAGCCCGGCGGTCAGCAGGCACAGCAGCCCGCAGACGGCGGCGCCGACCGCCTTGCCGTTGGTCCGCGGCCGCGGGGGCGGCGGAAAGGCCGGCGGGACGGGCCCGAAGCCCGTGTGCTGCGATGCGGGGCCATGGGGCAGGTCGGCCACCACCAGTGCCAGTTCGCCCACCGTACGGGCCGCGTAGGCCCGCTCCACCCGCCGGTCGAACTCCCCCTTGTCCAGCCGCCCCTCGCCGTACCCGGCGCGCAGCACGTCCACGGTGCGCTCCCGGTCGGCGTGCGAGGCCAGCAGGAACGACGGACCACTGCCCGGGACCGGTCCCGGCAGACGGCCGTTCCCCTCCCACCACGACGGATACGACACGGAGCACCTCCCGAAACCCCCGGCCGGAGTCTCTCCATGATGCGCCCGATCGCCCCTTCCCGGGCGGAAATGCCCGGAGACGCCATCGCCCGGACAACGCCGAAGGGCGGCACCCCCCGGAGAGGATGCCGCCCTTCGGACTGCTCGCTTACTGGTTGTACGGACCGTAGTCGTAGTCCTCCAGCGGCACGGCCTGGCCGGAGCCCGCGCCGAACGGCGAGTAGTCGATGTCGTCGTAGCCGACGGCCGAGTACATCGCGGCCTTGGCCTCCTCGGTCGGCTCCACCCGGATGTTGCGGTAGCGGGAGAGACCCGTACCGGCCGGGATGAGCTTACCGATGATGACGTTCTCCTTGAGGCCGATCAGGGAGTCGGACTTGGCGTTGATCGCCGCGTCCGTCAGGACCCTGGTCGTCTCCTGGAAGGAGGCCGCGGACAGCCACGACTCCGTCGCCAGCGACGCCTTGGTGATACCCATCAGCTGCGGACGACCGGAGGCCGGGTGACCGCCCTCCTGGACCACACGACGGTTCTCGGTCTCGAACTTCGACCGCTCGACCAGCTCGCCGGGCAGCAGCTCGGCGTCGCCCGACTCGATGATCGTCACACGGCGGAGCATCTGCCGGATGATGATCTCGATGTGCTTGTCGTGGATCGACACGCCCTGCGAGTTGTAGACCTTCTGGACCTCGCCGACCAGGTGGACCTGGACGGCACGCTGACCCAGGATGCGCAGCACGTCGTGCGGGTTGGTGGCACCCATGGTGAGCTGCTGACCCACCTCGACGTGCTCGCCCTCGGTCACCAGGACCTTGGCACGCTTCGAGATCGGGAACGCCGTCTCGTCGCTGCCGTCGTCCGGGGTGACGACGAGCTTCTTGGTCTTCTCGGTCTCCTCGATCCGCACGCGGCCGGAGGCCTCGGAGATCGGGGCGACACCCTTCGGGGTACGGGCCTCGAAGAGCTCGACGACACGGGGCAGACCCTGGGTGATGTCGTCACCGGCCACACCACCGGTGTGGAAGGTACGCATCGTCAGCTGGGTACCGGGCTCACCGATGGACTGGGCGGCGATGATGCCGACCGCCTCACCGATGTCGACCAGCTTGCCGGTGGCCAACGAACGGCCGTAGCACATCGCGCAGGTGCCGACGGCGGACTCGCAGGTCAGGACCGAGCGGGTCTTGACCTCCTCGACGCCGTGCTTGACCAGCTCGTCGATGAGGACGTCGCCCAGGTCGGTGTTGGCCGGGGCGAGCACCACACCGTCGACGACGATGTCCTCGGCCAGCGCACGTGCGTACACGCTGGTCTCGACGTTGTCGGCCTTGCGCAGCACACCGTCCGCGCCGCGGTCCGCGATACGGAGCTTGAGACCGCGCTCGGTGCCGCAGTCCTCCTCGCGGATGATGACGTCCTGCGAGACGTCCACCAGACGACGGGTCAGGTAACCCGAGTCGGCGGTACGCAGGGCGGTGTCCGCCAGACCCTTACGGGCACCGTGCGTGGAGATGAAGTACTCCAGCACGGACAGGCCCTCACGGAAGGACGCCTTGATCGGACGCGGGATCGTCTCGTTCTTGGCGTTCGACACCAGACCACGCATACCGGCGATCTGCCGCATCTGCATCATGTTTCCTCGGGCACCCGAGTCAACCATCATGAAGATGGGGTTCGTCTTGGGGAAGTTCTCGTTCATCGCCTCGGCGACCTCGTTGGTCGCCTTGGTCCAGATGTTGATGAGCTCCTGAGTGCGCTCTTCCTTGGTGATGAGACCGCGCTCGTACTGCTTCTGGACCTTCTCGTCCTGCGCCTCGTAGCCCTTGACGATCTCCTTCTTCGCCTCGGGAACGACGACGTCGGAGATGGCCACGGTGACACCGGAACGGGTCGCCCAGAAGAAGCCCGCCGCCTTCAGGTTGTCGAGCGTCGCCGCCACGATGACCTTGGGGTAGCGCTCGGCCAGGTCGTTGACGATCTCGGAGAGCTGCTTCTTGCCCACCGAGTAGTCGACGAACGGGTAGTCCTCGGGCAGCAGCTCGTTGAAGAGCGCACGGCCCAGGGTGGTGCGCAGACGGAACGAGTCCCCCTGCTGCCACTCGGGCTCGCCCTCCTCGCGCTCCGGCGGCGTCCAGCCACGCGGCGGGATGGTGCCCACCGGGAAGCGGATGTCGACCGGCGACTGCAGGGCCAGCTCACCGGCGTCGAACGCCATGATCGCCTCGGCCGTGGAGCCGAACGCGCGGCCCTCGCCCTTGGTGTCACGCAGTTCACCGTCGGTGGTGAGGAAGAACAGACCGAGGACCATGTCCTGGGTCGGCATCGTCACCGGACGGCCGTCGGCGGGCTTGAGGATGTTGTTCGAGGACAGCATCAGGATGCGGGCCTCGGCCTGCGCCTCCGCGGAGAGCGGCAGGTGCACGGCCATCTGGTCACCGTCGAAGTCCGCGTTGAACGCGGTGCAGACGAGCGGGTGGATCTGGATGGCCTTGCCCTCGACCAGCTGCGGCTCGAAGGCCTGGATGCCGAGGCGGTGCAGGGTGGGAGCACGGTTCAGCAGAACCGGGTGCTCGGCGATGACCTCTTCGAGGACGTCGTACACGACCGTGCGGCCGCGCTCCACCATGCGCTTGGCGCTCTTGATGTTCTGCGCGTGGTTCAGGTCGACCAGGCGCTTCATCACGAACGGCTTGAAGAGCTCCAGCGCCATGGCCTTGGGCAGACCGCACTGGTGCAGCTTCAGCTGCGGGCCGACGACGATGACGGAACGCGCCGAGTAGTCGACTCGCTTGCCGAGCAGGTTCTGACGGAAACGACCCTGCTTGCCCTTCAGCATGTCGCTGAGGGACTTCAGCGGGCGGTTACCCGGACCCGTCACCGGGCGACCACGACGACCGTTGTCGAAGAGGGCGTCAACAGCCTCCTGAAGCATGCGCTTCTCGTTGTTGACGATGATCTCCGGAGCACCCAGGTCGAGCAGGCGCTTCAGACGGTTGTTGCGGTTGATCACACGGCGGTACAGGTCGTTCAGGTCGGAGGTCGCGAAGCGGCCACCGTCCAGCTGCACCATCGGACGCAGGTCCGGCGGGATGACCGGCACGCAGTCGAGCACCATGCCCTTGGGGCTGTTGCTGGTCTGCAGGAACGCGGAGACGACCTTGAGGCGCTTGAGCGCACGGGTCTTCTTCTGGCCCTTGCCGGTGCGGATGATCTCGCGGAGACGCTCGGCCTCCTCCTCGAGGTCGAAGGACTCCAGGCGCTTCTGCAGCGCCGCGGCACCCATCGAGCCGTCGAAGTACGTGCCGAAGCGGTCACGCAGCTCGCGGTAGAGCAGCTCGTCGCCCTCGAGGTCCTGGACCTTGAGGTTCTTGAAGCGGTTCCACACCTCGTCGAGACGGTCGATCTCGCGCTGCGCGCGGTCGCGCAGCTGCTTCATCTCGCGCTCGGCACCCTCGCGCACCTTGCGGCGCACATCGGCCTTGGCACCCTCGGCCTCGAGCTCGGCCAGGTCGGTCTCGAGCTTCTTGGCGCGGGCCTCCAGGTCGGAGTCGCGGCGGTTCTCGATCTGCTGACGCTCGACGGAGACGTGGGCCTCCAGCGAGGGCAGGTCGCGCTGACGGCGCTCCTCGTCGACGTACGTGATCATGTACGCGGCGAAGTAGATGACCTTCTCGAGGTCCTTCGGGGCGAGGTCGAGCAGGTAGCCCAGACGCGACGGAACGCCCTTGAAGTACCAGATGTGGGTGACGGGAGCGGCGAGCTCGATGTGGCCCATCCGCTCACGGCGCACCTTGGCGCGCGTGACCTCGACGCCACAGCGCTCACAGATGATGCCCTTGAAGCGGACGCGCTTGTACTTGCCGCAGTAGCACTCCCAGTCCCGGGTCGGACCGAAGATCTTCTCGCAGAAGAGTCCGTCCTTCTCGGGCTTGAGCGTGCGGTAGTTGATGGTCTCCGGCTTCTTGACCTCGCCGTGGCTCCACTGACGGATGTCGTCAGCGGTGGCCAGACCGATCCGGAGCTCGTCGAAGAAGTTGACGTCGAGCACTATGCGTCAATCCCTCTCAGGGTTGTGAGTCATGGGGTCTGAAACGGGGGTCCTGGGGCCGGCCGGGGGCTCAGTTCCTTGCGGGACCGAGCCCCCGTACCGGACTCCCGTCAGACCTCTTCGACGCTGCTCGGCTCGCGCCGGGACAGGTCGATACCGAGCTCCTCCGCTGCGCGGAAGACGTCCTCGTCGGTGTCGCGCATCTCGATGGACATGCCGTCCGAGGACAGCACCTCCACGTTGAGGCACAGGGACTGCATCTCCTTGATGAGCACCTTGAAGGACTCGGGGATGCCGGGCTCGGGGATGTTCTCGCCCTTGACGATGGCCTCGTAGACCTTCACGCGGCCGGTGACGTCGTCGGACTTGATGGTCAGCAGTTCCTGGAGGGCGTAGGCGGCACCGTAAGCCTCGAGCGCCCACACCTCCATCTCACCGAAGCGCTGGCCACCGAACTGAGCCTTACCACCCAGCGGCTGCTGGGTGATCATCGAGTACGGACCGGTCGAGCGCGCGTGCAGCTTGTCGTCGACCAGGTGGTGCAGCTTGAGGATGTACATGTAGCCGACCGAGACCGGGTCCGGGAACGGCTCACCGCTGCGGCCGTCGAACAGCCGCGCCTTGCCGGTCGGGAGCACCATGCGCTCGCCGTCGCGGTTCGGGATGGTGTGCTGCAGCAGACCCGCCAGCTCGTCCTCGCGGGCACCGTCGAAGACCGGGGTGGCGACGTTGGTGCCGGGCTCGACCTGGTCGGCGCCGATGGCCTGCAGACGCTGAGCCCACTCCTCCGCGAGGCCGGAGACGTCCCAGCCGCGGCTGGCGAGCCAGCCGAGGTGGATCTCCAGGACCTGTCCCGGGTTCATTCGGGACGGGACACCCAGCGGGTTGAGGATGATGTCGACCGGGGTGCCGTCCTCGAGGAACGGCATGTCCTCGATCGGGTTGATCTTGGAGATGACACCCTTGTTGCCGTGACGGCCGGCGAGCTTGTCACCGTCGGTGATCTTGCGCTTCTGCGCGACGTAGACGCGGACCAGCTGGTTCACGCCCGGCGGCAGCTCGTCGCCCTCTTCGCGGTCGAAGACGCGGACACCGATGATCTTGCCGGTCTCGCCGTGCGGCACCTTCAGGGAGGTGTCGCGGACCTCACGGGCCTTCTCACCGAAGATCGCGCGGAGCAGACGCTCCTCGGGGGTCAGCTCGGTCTCACCCTTGGGCGTGACCTTGCCGACGAGGATGTCGCCCGCGGTGACCTCGGCGCCGATGCGGATGATGCCGCGCTCGTCCAGGTCCGCCAGGACCTCCTCGGAGACGTTCGGGATGTCCCGGGTGATCTCCTCGGGGCCGAGCTTGGTGTCACGGGCGTCGACCTCGTGCTCCTCGATGTGGATCGAGGAGAGGACGTCGTCCTGCACGAGGCGCTGCGACAGGATGATCGCGTCCTCGTAGTTGTGACCCTCCCACGGCATGAACGCCACGAGCAGGTTCTTGCCCAGGGCCATCTCGCCGTTCTCGGTGGCCGGACCGTCGGCCAGGACCTGGCCCTCGATGATCCGGTCGCCCTCGTTGACGATGACCTTCTGGTTGACCGAGGTGCCCTGGTTGGAGCGCGAGAACTTGTGCAGGCGGTACGTGATGTACGTGCCGTCGTCGTTGGCGGTCGTGACGTAGTCCGCGGAGACCTCCTGGACCACACCCGCCTTCTCGGCCTTGACCACGTCACCGGCGTCGACGGCGGAGCGGTACTCCATGCCGGTGCCGACGAGCGGGGCCTCGCTCTTGATGAGCGGCACGGCCTGACGCATCATGTTCGCGCCCATGAGGGCACGGTTGGCGTCGTCGTGCTCGAGGAACGGGATCATGGCGGTCGCGACCGACACCATCTGGCGCGGCGAGACGTCCATGTAGTCGACCTCGTCACCGGGGACGTAGTCGACCTCGCCGCCACGACGGCGGACCAGGACGCGGGACTCCTCGAAGCGCATGTCGTCGTTGAGCGTGGCGTTGGCCTGCGCGATGACGAAGCGGTCCTCCTCGTCGGCGGTCAGGTAGTCCACCTCGTCGGTGACCTGGCCGTCGACGACCTTGCGGTACGGCGTCTCGACGAAACCGAACGCGTTGACCCGGCCGTAGGAGGCGAGCGAGCCGATCAGACCGATGTTCGGGCCTTCGGGCGTCTCGATCGGGCACATGCGGCCGTAGTGCGAGGGGTGCACGTCACGGACCTCGAAGCCGGCCCGCTCACGGGAGAGACCACCCGGACCAAGCGCCGACAGACGGCGCTTGTGGGTGAGACCCGACAGCGGGTTGTTCTGGTCCATGAACTGCGACAGCTGGCTGGTGCCGAAGAACTCCTTGATGGAGGCGACGACCGGCCGGATGTTGATCAGGGTCTGCGGCGTGATCGCCTCGACGTCCTGGGTGGTCATGCGCTCGCGCACGACACGCTCCATACGGGCGAGACCCGTACGGACCTGGTTCTGGATCAGCTCGCCGACGCTGCGCAGACGACGGTTGCCGAAGTGGTCGATGTCGTCGGTCTCGACGACGATCGACTGGCCGCTGTCGCCGACCGTCTCGGTCTCGCCCGCGTGCAGCTTCACCAGGTACTTGATCGTCGAGATGACGTCCTCGACGGTCAGGACACCCGCGTTCAGCGGAGCGTCCGCACCCAGCTTCTTGTTGACCTTGTAGCGGCCGACCTTGGCCAGGTCGTAGCGCTTGGGGTTGAAGTACAGGTTCTCGAGCAGCGTCTGCGCGGCCTCGCGCGTGGGCGGCTCGCCCGGACGCAGCTTGCGGTAGATGTCGAGCAGCGCGTCGTCCTGGCCCTGGGTGTGGTCCTTCTCCAGGGTGGCGCGCATCGACTCGTACTCGCCGAACTCCTCGAGGATCTGCTCGGTGGTCCAGCCGAGCGCCTTGAGCAGGACGGTGACCGACTGCTTGCGCTTGCGGTCGATGCGGACACCGACCATGTCGCGCTTGTCGATCTCCATCTCCAGCCAGGCACCCCGGGACGGGATGATCTTGGCGGAGTAGATGTCCTTGTCGGACGTCTTGTCGATGGAGGAGTCGAAGTAGACACCGGGGGAACGGACCAGCTGGGACACCACGACACGCTCGGTGCCGTTGATGACGAAGGTGCCCTTGTTCGTCATGAGCGGGAAGTCGCCCATGAAGACCGTCTGGGACTTGATCTCGCCGGTCTCGTTGTTGGTGAACTCAGCCGTGACGAAGAGCGGAGCGGCGTACGTGAAGTCGCGGTCCTTGCACTCGTCGATGGAGTTCTTCGGCGGCTCGAAGCGGTGGTCGCGGAACGTCAGCGACATCGACCCGGAGAAGTCCTCGATCGGGGAGATCTCCTCGAAGATCTCCTCCAGACCGGACTTGGTGGGGACGTCCTGACCGTTCTCGAGAGCCTTCTCGACGCGAGCCTTCCAGGCGTCGTTGCCGAGCAGCCAGTCGAAGCTCTCGGTCTGGAGCGCGAGAAGGTTCGGAACCTCGAGGGGCTCCTTGATCTTTGCAAAGGAAATGCGCAGCGGGGCGGTGCTGGCGCCGTTGTTCGTATTCGCGGTCGAGGCAGTGCGCGAGGCGGCCAAGAGGGGGTCCTTCCGAGGGCTCGGACTCACTACGCGCGTACCGGCCCCTCTCCCAGCGCGAAGACGGAAAACCCCAGGTCAGGGAAGTTCGGCCGTCAGTGCTCGGGGGAGGGCAGACCCCTGGTGACGGGCAGGGGACAGCTAACAGGCAGCGCAAAGGGTCAGTGTAGCCACTTGGCACACTGATGTCCAGTGCGGGTTTCGGGGACCCTTCGTCTTTCTCAACGCCCTCGTCTTCGACGCCCTCGGCATGTTGCCCTCAACGCACGGTGATACTGCCCTCTTCGCCGTCGATCCATGCCTCGGATTCGGATCGTTGTGACGACGCGTCCTGAGAATTGCGCGCTGCGTGCGGTTCGTCAAGGCCCCCCAGCCGGAACGGGGCCGTCCGGAGACGCGACGATGATCACCATACCCCTCGCCACCACGAGTGCAAGGCAACCGTGGTCCCCCTCCGGACACGCCGAAGAGCGACCACCCGGATGGATGATCGCTCTTCGGTGCGTTCGCGTTACAAGCCCTCTCGGGCCGTAATCAGAGCGCTGTGAGGTTCGCTGAACCCCGTGAGGTCTTACTTGACCTCGACGGAGGCGCCGGCGGCCTTGAGGGACTCGGCAGCCTTCTCCGCGGCCTCCTTGGCGACCTTCTCGAGGACCGGCTTCGGGGTGCCGTCGACGAGGTCCTTGGCCTCCTTCAGACCCAGGGAGGTCAGCTCGCGCACGACCTTGATGACCTGGATCTTCTTCTCGCCGGCGCCGGTGAGGATGACGTCGAACTCGTCCTGCTCCTCGACGGCCTCGGCGGCGGCGGCCGGGCCGGCCGGGCCGGCGACGGCGACGGCAGCGGCGGCGGTGACGTCGAACTTGTCCTCGAAGGCCTTCACGAACTCGGAGAGCTCGATGAGGGTCATCTCCTCGAACTGGGCCAGCAGCTCGTCCTGGGTGAGCTTCGCCATGATGGCGGTCCTTCCACTAATTCGGCAGGTGCCGGATGTACTGGGTGAGGCGGGCGTACTTAGGGCCCGCTGCGACCCTCGCCGCCGTCAGGCGGCCAGGATCAGAAAGCGAGCCGAATTACTCGGCACCGCCCTGCTCGGCCTGCTTGGCGCGAAGGGCGTCCACGGTGCGGACGAGCTTCGACGGCAGCGCCTGGAAGAGCGAAGCAGCCTGAGACTGCTTGCCCTTGAAGGCACCGGCCAGCTTGCTGAGCAGAACCTCGCGGGACTCGAGGTCCGCAAGCTTCTTGATCTCGTCGGCGGACATCGCCTTGCCATCAAGGACACCGCCCTTGATGACGAGGTTCGGGTTGTCCTTGGCGAAGTCACGCAGACCCTTCGCCGACTCCACCGGGTCACCGGTGACGAAGGCGACGGCCGTCGGACCAGCGAAAAGCTGGTCGTCCAGCGTGATCCCGGCCTCGTTGGCCGCAATCTTGGTCAGCGTGTTCTTCACCACGGCGTAGTGGGCGTTCTCACCGAGCGACCGGCGCAGCGTCTTGAGCTGTGCCACGGTGAGACCGCGGTACTCGGTCAGCACGGCGGCGTTGGAGCTGCGGAACTTGTCCGTCAGCTCGGCAACCGCGGCAGCCTTTTCGGGCGTCGCCATAGAGTCTCGGCCTCCTTCCGGGTGATTCTGACCGCGCGGACCCGAAGGAGGACTGGGCAAAAAGAAACGCCCCGGCGCAGGTGCTCGGGGCGGACTCGACCGGCCGCACACGCGTGAGCGCGTCTGCTCCGGGAGTTCTTCCACAATCACCTGCGCGGGTCGCCCACTTTTCAGTAGGTCCTTCGGCCACCGAACGCTCATAACAGCGCACGGCAACGACCAGCGGTCTTTGGCTTCTCCGAGAGAGTACGGGACCGGGGCACCGCCGAGCAAATCGGTGCCCTCCGGACCCTCCGGAGGCCCTGGAACCTCAGGACCTGGCGCCTCAGGAAGGGAGGCCGCTGCCGGACTGCAGGGACTTCACCAGGTCCTTGAAGTCCTTGGTGTCGCTCGCCGGGGGCGCCTCGGTGGTGACCTTGACGCCGTAGTCGCTGAAGTGGGTGGTGCTGAGCATCTCGCCGTTCGCCGACTTGGCCTTCTCGACCTTCTTGACCAGCAGGTTCTTGTCGTTCATCCAGATGTCGACGGTCTCGGTGGTGATGCCGGCCTGGGTCAGCTCGCTCTTGAGGTCGGACAGCTGCGCGGCCGTGAGTCCGCTGTTCTTTCCCGCCAGGGCGGCGATGTCCACGGCACCGGAATAGTGCGTCGTGGCGACGCCGTCCACCGTCTCCTCGCCGACCTTCTTCACATCACCGGAGGCGAGCAGCAGCTTCACCGACTGGTTCGGGGAGCTGCGGCGGACCTGGTCCTGGAGGTACGCGGTCGCGCCCCGGCCGCCCAGCTTGGCGATGTCGGCGTAGCCGTACCTGAGCCAGTGCCTGCCGCCGTACTGCTTGACGAAGGCGCCGCCCATCTTCGCGTAGAAGGCGTCCGGCAGATAGCGGGCCTGGGAGGAGGCGGAGCCGGCCTTGCGCATCAGCTCGGCCATGTCACCGCCGGTGTAGGTGATGGTCATCTCACCGCGCAGGCCGCCGCCGTTCCAGGCGAAGGCGCCGTCGGCCGAGGTCTCCACGAGCTTGCCGAGGCTCATGGTGGAGCGCACCTTCACGGACTCGGCCTGCTCGGTCGACCGGTCCGCCGAGCGGAGGGCCGCGATGGGGCTCACCGGTACGACTTCCTGGGCCGCCTTGCCGCCCTTGCCGCCCTTCCCGTCGTCCTGGACGCCGCAGGCGGCCACCCCGGACAGCGCGGCGGCGACGGCGGCCGCGAGGGCCGTACGGCGGACGGTCGTGCTCTGCATGTGTTTCCCCACCCCTTGACGCGTTGTCGTGTTCGCACCGTAGCGCGGGCCACTGACAGCGCGCACAGAAAAAGGACGGACCCCGCCACCTCTCGGTTGCGGGGTCCGCCCTGCTGACGCGTCACCGACGCGGCTGCCTCATGAGCCGGGGGCTCAGACGGCGGCCGGGTCCTCCTCGACGAGGAGGTTACGGGTGCGGTTCGAGTCGACCGGAATGCCGGGGCCCATCGTGGTGCTGATGGCGGCCTTCTTGATGTAGCGACCCTTGGCGGCGGACGGCTTCAGACGGAGGATCTCCTCCAGGGCCGCGCCGTAGTTCTCCACCAGCTTCGTGTCGTCGAACGACGCCTTGCCGATGATGAAGTGCAGGTTCGAGTGCTTGTCGACGCGGAACTCGATCTTGCCGCCCTTGATCTCGGTCACGGCCTTGGCCACGTCCGGGGTCACGGTGCCGGTCTTCGGGTTCGGCATCAGACCACGCGGGCCGAGGACGCGGCCGAGGCGGCCGACCTTGCCCATGAGGTCCGGGGTGGCGACGACGGCGTCGAACTCGTTCAGGCGGTTGCCCTTGGAGATCTCGTCGATCAGCTCGTCGGAGCCGACGATGTCGGCGCCCGCGGCACGCGCGGCCTCGGCACGGTCGCCGGTCGCGAAGACCAGGACCCGGGCGGTCTTACCGGTGCCGTGCGGAAGGTTCACGGTGCCACGGACCATCTGGTCGGCCTTGCGCGGGTCGACACCCAGACGGAAGGCGACCTCGACGGTGCCGTCGAACTTGGACGTGGAGGTCTCCTTGGCGAGACGGACGGCCTCGAGCGGGGCGTACAGCTTGTCCCGGTCGATCTTGGCGTCCGCAGCGCGGAGAGCCTTGCTGCGCTTGCTCACAACTGCTCCTGGTGTGTTCTGGGAAAGGAGTCGTGGTACGGGCCGAGCAGGCCCTGCCACGTGCGACCGGCTACGGCCGCATGACTACAAGGGGGGTGTTCAGCCCTCGACCGTGATACCCATGGAGCGGGCGGTGCCGGCGATGATCTTCGACGCGGCGTCGAGGTCGTTGGCGTTGAGGTCGGGCATCTTGGTCGTGGCGATCTCGCGGACCTGCGCCTCGGTGATCTTGGCGACCTTGGTCTTGTGCGGCTCGCCGGAGCCCTTCTCGACACCCGCGGCCTTGAGGATCATCTTGGCGGCCGGCGGCGTCTTGGTCACGAAGGTGAAGGAGCGGTCCTCGTAGACCGTGATCTCCACCGGGATGACCCAGCCACGCTGCGACTCGGTCGCGGCGTTGTAGGCCTTGCAGAACTCCATGATGTTGACGCCGTGCTGACCGAGCGCGGGGCCGACCGGCGGGGCCGGGTTCGCCGCACCGGCGTTGATCTGGAGCTTGATAAGCCCCGTGACCTTCTTCTTCTTGGGAGGCATAGCTCTCCGGGTCCTTTCGATTCGGGTCCTGCCCGCGTCCGGGGAACCACCCGGATGCAGGCATACCGCACAACGATAACGGGTATAGATGCGCGGCTAAAAACCGGGCAGGTCAGACGTGCTACGAGAGCTCGTCTGACCTGCCCGGAAGCGTGTGCCCAGGGGAACCGGCGAGTGCTAGTTCTTCTGGATCTGGTCGAAGCTCAGCTCGACCGGGGTCTCGCGGCCGAAGATCTCGACGAGGCCCTTGACCTTCTTCGAGTCGGCGTTGATCTCGTTGATCGTGGCCTGGAGGGTGGCGAAGGGGCCGTCGGTGACGGTGACCGAGTCGCCCACCTCGAAGTCCAGCACCTGGACCTCGACCTTGCGCTGCGGGGCGGGCTTGCCCTCGGCCTCGGCGGCCTCGCGGGCGGCCTTCTCCTCGGCCTCCGGGGCGAGCATCTTGACGATCTCGTCCAGGGTCAGCGGGTACGGGTCGTAGGCGTTGCCGACGAAGCCGGTGACACCCGGGGTGTTGCGGACGACGCCCCAGGACTCGTTGGTCAGGTCCATGCGGACGAGGACGTAACCCGGCAGCTTGTTCTGCTTGATCGTCTTGCGGTCGCCGTTCTTGATCTGGACGACCTCTTCCTGCGGCACCTCGGCCTGGAAGATGTAGTCCTCGACGTTCAGCGAGACGGCGCGCTGCTCCAGGTTGGTCTTCACGCGGTTCTCGTAACCGGCGTAGGTGTGGATGACGTACCACTCGCCGGGGAGGGTGCGCAGCTCCTCGCGGAGCGCGACGACCGGGTCGACGGGCTCGGTCTCTTCCTCGACCTCGACGATGTCCTCGGCGACCTCGACGACCGCTTCGGCGTCGCCCTCGACGTGCACGGCGGCCTCTTCGGCCGGCTCGCCCGCCTCTTCCTCGGCAGCCTCGAACTCGTCCCGCTCGTCCGCGCCCTCGACGATGTCGAGCTCGTCGTCGACCGTCTCGTCCGGCTCGGTGGCGTCGTTCAGGTTCGGGTCAGACACGATGGCTGCTTCTTCCTGGATACATAGGGGTGGAACATGCGAAAACGGGCGCCGGTACCACGGCGCCCTTCGCTTTTGGCTCAGCCGAAAACGTACTTGGCCGCGTGGTTGAGCCCATAGTCAATCACGGTCACCAGGGCGATCATGACGACAACAAAGACGATCACCACAGTGGTGTAGGACGTCAGCTGGTTGCGCGTCGGCCAGACGACCTTGCGGAGTTCCGCGATGATCTGGCGGTAGAAGATCGCGAGGCGCTTCAGCGGGCCCTTCTTGGCGCGCTTGCCGCCCTTGCGGGGCTTCTTCTGCAGCTCGTCCTGAGCATCAGGCGTATCGATGGAGCCCACGGCGTCCGTCATGCGTCCTCACCTGATCCCGGGTCGTGGCCGTGCCGCGCCCGGTTCTTGAGCCGCACGGCGGTGCATTGCAGTACGTACATGCGCACACATCCTGGCGGTGTGTGTAGCAGGGCCGGAGGGACTTGAACCCCCAACCGCCGGTTTTGGAGACCGGTGCTCTACCAATTGAGCTACGACCCTTTGTGTGTTCCCCAACGTACCGCATCCGACCGAGTGCCCGGTGTGCACCGGTCGCGCGACGGCCGCTGGAGACCAACGAGGTGTGAGTGTACGTGGTCCGGGGCCCGGCGTCGAACAGAAAGTGGCTGACCGGGTACCGCGCAGCGGTGATCGTCCTGGCCGGGGCCCGGATTCGGACACCGGTTCTGCCGGGGCCCTGTTGCCGTTCAGTCTGTGAAACCCGTGTACCCGGGGCGTTTCGGGTCTGGAACGATGGGCCCCATGAGCGCTGCAAACCCTCCCACCGAGCGCCGGGTCTCCGCCCGAGTCGGCGCGATCTCCGAGTCCGCCACCCTCGCCGTGGACGCCAAGGCCAAGGCCCTCAAGGCCGCCGGGCGTCCGGTGATCGGCTTCGGCGCCGGTGAGCCCGACTTCCCGACCCCCGGCTACATCGTCGAGGCGGCCGTCGAGGCGTGCAGGAACCCCCGGTTCCACCGCTACACCCCGGCGGGCGGCCTGCCCGAGCTGAAGACCGCCATCGCCGCGAAGACGCTGCGCGACTCCGGCTACGAGGTCGACGCGTCCCAGATCCTCGTGACCAACGGCGGCAAGCAGGCCATCTACGAGGCGTTCGCCGCGATCCTCGACCCGGGCGACGAGGTCATCGTCCCGGCGCCGTACTGGACGACCTATCCGGAGTCGATCCGCCTCGCGGGCGGTGTCCCGGTGGAGGTCGTGGCCGACGAGACGACGGGCTACCGCGTCACCGTCGAGCAGCTGGAGGCCGCGCGCACGGAGAAGACCAAGGTCGTCCTCTTCGTCTCCCCGTCCAACCCGACCGGCGCCGTCTACAGCGAGGCCGAGGCCGAGGCGATCGGCCGCTGGGCCGTCGAGCACGGCCTGTGGGTGCTGACCGACGAGATCTACGAGCACCTGGTCTACGGCGACGCGACGTTCACCTCGCTCCCGGCGATCCTGCCCGAGCTGCGCGACAAGTGCGTCGTGGTCAACGGCGTCGCCAAGACGTACGCCATGACCGGCTGGCGGGTGGGCTGGGTGATCGGCCCGAAGGACGTGATCAAGGCCGCGACCAACCTCCAGTCGCACGCCACGTCGAACGTCTCCAACGTGGCCCAGGCGGCCGCGCTCGCCGCCGTCTCCGGCGACCTGGAGGCCGTGGCGGAGATGCGCGAGGCCTTCGACCGGCGCCGTAGGACGATCGTGCGGATGCTCAACGAGATCGACGGCGTGGTCTGCCCGGAGCCCGAGGGCGCGTTCTACGTCTACCCGTCGGTCAAGGCGCTGCTCGGCAAGGAGATCCGGGGGCGCCGCCCCAAGGACTCCGTCGAGCTGGCCGCGCTGATCCTGGACGAGGCCGAGGTCGCGGTGGTCCCGGGCGAGGCCTTCGGCACGCCGGGCTATCTGCGGCTGTCGTACGCGCTCGGCGACGAGGACCTGATCGAGGGCGTGAGCCGGCTGCAGAAGCTGCTGGCGGAGGCGCGGGACTGAGGTTCCTCTCTTCGGAAGCGGGCCGCCGGGCACTCCTGGGAGTGCGTGGCGGCCCGCTTCCGTGTGCGAGCAAGCCCACTAAAGGGGAACCCGCTACCGGTGTGCCGCACGCGTGCGGCAGGATCTGGGGATGGAGCGTGTACGTGATGTCTCTGAGCTGCCGAAGGCCCATCTTCATCTGCACTTCACCGGGTCGATGCGGCCGGAAACCGTCCTCGAACTGGCCGACAAGTACGGCGTCCGCCTGCCCGACGCGCTGACGGAGGCGCTGACCAGCGGCGAGCCGCCGAGACTGCGGGCGACGGACGAGCGCGGCTGGTTCCGCTTCCAGCGGCTGTACGACGCGGCCCGCTCGTGTCTGCGCGAGCCGGAGGACATCCAGCGGCTGGTCAGGGAAGCCGCCGAGGAGGACCTGAAGGACGGCTCGGGCTGGCTGGAGATCCAGGTGGACCCGACCTCGTACGCGCCCCGGCTGGGCGGTCTGATCCCGGCCCTTGAGGTCATCCTGGACGCGGTGGAGACCACCTCCCGCGACACCGGGCTCGGGATGCGGGTGCTGGTGGCCGCGAACCGGATGAAGCACCCGCTGGACGCGCGCACGCTGGCCCGCCTCGCGGTGCGGTACGCGGACCGGGGCGTGGTCGGCTTCGGGCTCTCCAACGACGAGCGGCGGGGCATGGCCCGTGACTTCGACCGGGCCTTCCACATCGCCCGCGAGGGCGGTCTGCTCGCGGCGCCGCACGGCGGCGAGCTGACCGGACCGGCCTCGGTGCGGGACTGCCTGGACGACCTGGACGCCTCCCGGATCGGGCACGGCGTGCGCGCGGCGGAGGACCCGCGGCTGCTGAAGCGGCTGGCGGACCGGGGCATCACCTGCGAGGTCTGCCCGGCCTCGAACGTGGCGCTCGGGGTCTACGAGAAGCCGGAGGACGTCCCGCTGCGCACGCTCTTCGAGGCGGGCGTGCCGATGGCGCTGGGCGCCGACGACCCCCTCCTCTTCGGCTCCCGGCTGGCCGCCCAGTACGAGATCGCCCGCCACCACCACGCCTTCACGGACGCGGAACTGGCCGAACTGGCCCGCCAGTCGGTGCGCGCCTCGGCGGCCCCGGAGCCGAAGAAGGACCACCTGCTCGCGGGCATCGACGACTGGCTGACCCGCCCGGCGGCCTGAGGCGTGGGAGGTACGGGCTCAGGCGGCGATGCCGGTCAGCACGGTACGGACCATGCGGGCGGCGAAGTCGTCCACGGGCGGCCGGGTGCCGTCGGGGCTCGCGTCGTAGGCGAAGGCGCGCTGGACGCAGGCGCCGAGCAGGAGCAGGGCGGCGGCGTAGGTGTCGGCGTCGGGGCGGACGCGGCCGATGGACTGTTCGGCCCGCAGATAGGCGTCCAGGCCCTCGATGGGCACGTGGGGGCCGGTGCCGAGGGTGCGCAGGGCGTCGTCGTGGCGGCGTTTGAGCTGCTGCTCGGCGTAAAGGGACGCGGCGATCGGGAAGCTCTGCTCGTAGAAGAGGGCGGCCTCGCGGGTGATGTCCGTGAGGTTCTGCTCCAGGGTGCCCTGCCCTGGCGCGGCCGTGAGGCCGGAAAGGAGCGGGGTGAGTCCGGGCAGCCGCTCGTGGAGGACCTGGACGAACAGGTCCTCCTTGCTGTCGAAGTACTTGTAGAGGGCCGCCTCGGAGCAGCCGGCCGCCTTGGCGATCTCCTTGGTGGTGGCGCGGGCGAGGCCGACGGTGAGCATCAGCTCGTGGGCGGCGTCGAGGATGCGGACGCGGGCCGGCTTCGTCTGCATGTGTCGTCCAATCGTCCTTGACGAACAGGTGAGTGTTTACCCACTCTAGAAGGCACATGGGTGAGTGAATGCTCACCCACCTGTGGTCCGGGGTACGCCCGAAGAGAGGAAGTCGCCATGAAGCTCACCGTTTTCGGTGCCACCGGCGGTATCGGTGGCGAGATCGTCCGGCAGGCACTGGAGGCCGGGCACGAGGTCACGGCCGTGGTCCGGGATCCGGCGCGGCTGGCCGTGACGGGCGAGAGGCTCGGTGTGGTGCGCGGTGATCTGTCGGACCCCGAGGCGTTGCGGTCCGCGGTCGCGGGGCGGGACGCGGTGCTGTCGGGGCTCGGCGCGCGGACACGCAAGGACGCCGGGATCACCACCCCGCTGACCCGTACGGTCCTGGGCGCCATGGAGGCGGAGGAGGTACGCCGCCTGCTCGTGGTGACCGCCGCGCCGATCGGCCCCGCTCCGGAACGGGAGAGCGCCCTGGACCGGGGGATGCGGCGCGTGGTGTCGGCCGTCTTCAGGGACATCTACGCCGACCTGCGCGAGACAGAGGCCGAGCTGGCGGCAAGCGGCACCGACTGGACGGCCGTACGCCCCCCGAAGCTGCTGGACAAGCCGCTCACCGGCCGGTACCGCAGGGTGATCGGCGGCTTCCCGCACGGCGGGCGCTTCATCGGGCGCGCGGACGTGGCGCACGCGATGCTGTCGATGATCGGCGACGGGGCGACGGTCGGGCAGGGGGTCGGGGTGGCGTACTGAGGCCGTGCTTACGGACTCACAGACTCACGCCGACCGTCACCGGCTCGTTGACGAGCGTGACGCCGAAGGCCTCGCGGACCCCGGCGACGACCTCGCGGGCCAGGGCCAGCAGGTCCTCGGTGGTGGCCTCGCCGCGGTTGGTGAGGGCGAGGGTGTGCTTGGTGGAGATGCGGGCGGGGCCGGTGCCGTAGCCCTTGGTGAAGCCCGCCTTGTCGATCAGCCAGGCCGCCGAGGTCTTCCGGTGCCCCTCCCCCGCCGGGTACGCGGGCGGCTCGACGCCGTCGCCGAGGCGGGCGCGCACGCGCGCGTGGAACGCGGCGAACTCCTCCTCGGTGAGGATCGGGTTGGTGAAGAAGGACCCGGCGGACCAGGTGTCGTGGTCCTCGGGGTCGAGCACCATGCCCTTCCCGGCACGCAGCCTCAGCACGGTCGCGCGGGCCTCGGCCAGCGGCACCCGGTCGCCGACCTCGACGCCGAGCGCGCGGGCCGTCTCGGCGTACTTGACCGGCGCGGACAGCCCGTCGGCGTCCTCCAGGCCGAAGCGGACGCGCAGGACGACATAGCGCTCGGGGTCGGCCTTGAAGCGGCTGTGACGGTAGGAGAAGCCGCACTCCTCGCCGCTCAGCACGACCGTCTCCCCGGCCCGGCGGTCGTAGGCGACGACCTCGGTGATCGTGGCGGAGACCTCCTGGCCGTAGGCGCCCACGTTCTGGATCGGGGTGGCGCCCGCGGAGCCGGGGATGCCGGCCAGGCACTCGATCCCGGCGAGTCCGGCCTCGACGGTGCGGGCGACGGCGTCGCTCCAGACCTCGCCCGCGGCCAGCTCCAGGGTGGTGCCGCGCAGCTCCAGGCCGCGCGTGGCGATGCGCAGGGCGGTGCCGTCGAAGCCCTTGTCGCCGATGACCAGGTTGGAGCCGCCGCCGATGACGAGCAGGGGGGTGCCGTTGTCGTCGGCCTCCCGTACGGCGTCGATCACCTCGGTGTCGGTGACGGCGGTGACCAGCCGGGTGGCGGGGCCGCCCAGCCGGAAGGTGGTCAGCGGGGCGAGGGGGGCGTCGTGGAGTACGTGCACGGGCACAGACTACGAGACCGGGTGAACGGTAAGGGGCGCCCGCCATGGCGGACGCCCCTTACTCACCGCGCTGTCGCCTGTCAGGCCAGCCGTACGACCGCCCGGGACATGCCCAGGACCTTCTGGCCGCCGCTGGTGGCGACGAGGTCCACGCGGACGGTGTTGTCGTCGAGCTTGGCCGCGACCTTGGCGGAGACGTGGATCTCCGCACCCTTGTCGTCGTCGGGCACGACGACCGGCTTGGTGAAGCGGACGCCGTACTCCAGGACCGCGCCCGGGTCGCCGGTCCAGTCGGTGACCACGCGGATCGCCTCGGCCATGGTGAACATGCCGTGCGCGATGACGTCCGGCAGGCCCACCTCCTTGGCGAAGCGCTCGTTCCAGTGGATGGGGTTGAAGTCCCCGGAGGCGCCCGCGTAGCGCACGAGGGCGGCGCGGTCCACGGGGAAGGTCTGGGCGGGCAGCTCGGTGCCGACCTCGACGTCGTCGTAGGCGATGTTCGCCGTCATCGGTGCTCAGCCCTCCTCGGCCGCGCGGGCCACCAGCTTGGTCCAGGCGGTCACGACGTGCTCGCCGGCCTCGTCGTGCACCTCACCGCGGATGTCCAGGATGTCGTTGCCCGCCATGGACTTGATCGCCTCGATGGTGGACGTGACCGTGAGCCGGTCACCGGCGCGCACCGGGCGGCGGTAGGCGAACTTCTGGTCGCCGTGCACGACGCGGCTGTAGTCGAGGCCGAGCTGGGGGTCCTGGACGACCTGTCCGGCGGCGCGGAAGGTGATGGAGAACACGAAGGTCGGCGGCGCGATCACATCGGGGTGACCGAACGCGCGGGCGGCTTCCGGGTCGGTGTACGCCGGGTTGGCCTCACCGACGGCCTCGGCGAACTCGCGGATCTTCTCGCGGCCCACCTCGTAGGGCGCGGTGGGCGGATACGTACGCCCCACGAAGGACTGGTCGAGCGCCATGGCCCGGAACCTCCTGGTCTAGCTGCGGCATCGGCTCGCGTGCCCGAGTCGTGCGACACGTGAGATAAAACGACATGAGGCCGCCCCCCGTATGTCTGGGGGCGGCCTCATGTACGAGCCTGATTTATCGCGTCTCGCGGTGCGCGGTGTGCGCATTGCAACGCGGGCAGTGCTTCTTCATCTCAAGACGGTCCGGGTTGTTACGCCGGTTCTTCTTGGTGATGTAGTTCCGCTCCTTGCACTCCACGCAGGCCAGCGTGATCTTCGGGCGGACGTCGGTGGCAGCCACGTGAGTGCTCCTAGGACGAACGGATGGGTTGAACGCATAAAAGAGTAGCCGATCGAAGGACCGACCCCGCAATCGGCTACCGTGTGTAGCGGTGACCGGACTTGAACCGGTGACACAGCGATTATGAGCCGCTTGCTCTACCGACTGAGCTACACCGCTTTGATGAGATCGGTTCCCGCCTTGCGACGGGAACTTCTCACACCAGAGCCCCAATACGGAATCGAACCGTAGACCTTCTCCTTACCATGGAGACGCTCTGCCGACTGAGCTATTGGGGCGAGCGAGGAAGACATTACACGGTCCGCCGCCGTTCGCCCAAATCCGTATCCGGCCGCCCGTCCCGGGCACCTCTCCCGGCCCTCGCGCCCCTCCGGCACCAGGCCGGGACCACGTCGGCACCGGCCCTCGGCAGGCGGCTGACCTGGGGTGACCACGCCAGTACGACTAATGCGGCCTCCACGGCCCGCGCGGGCGCCGACCCTAGGCTCGGGACTACTCAGCGTGATCTTGAGCCGCCTCCCCCGCGCCTTCCGGCGGCCGTCCCGTCCGTTCCGTCGCCTGGAGTCCGATGCACGACAGCCATCCGCAGCCGCCGAATCCGCCGGAGCCCCCGGGCCGTCCCGACCCGGCCGCGCTCCTGCTGTGCGGGGCACGGCTGACCGACGGCCGGACCGTGGACGTACGGCTGTCGGACGGGCGCATCGAGGCGGTCGGCACCGCCGGCAGCCTGGCTCCGGGGCCGCCCGGCACCGTCTCCCGCGTGGACCTCGGCGGCTATCTGCTGCTGCCCGCCCCCGCCGAACCGCACGCCCACGGCGACACGGCGCTGAGCGCCGAGCAGCCGGGCCCGGTGTCGTACGCCCCCGAGGACGTCCAGCGCCGGGCCACCGAGGCGGCGCTGCTCCAGCTCGGGCACGGGGCGACGGCGT
>NZ_WWIR01000629.1 GCF_009863025.1 Streptomyces sp. SID4985
GGCGCTCCGGTCACCGTCCGACTGGGGCGGTGCCAGCCGTCCGCCCACCCGCAGCCGGGTCGAGGGCAACAGGGCGAGCCACGGCGGCCGACCCTGCTCCCCCGCGGCACCGGTCGGCGGCGGGATCTTCGTGTCGACGATCAGCAGCACAGGACTCCGGGTGCGCGTCTCCGAACCGCCGTGCCCGTCCTCATCCGTCACCTCCCTCACCTCGGCCCTCGCCAGCACCGCCACCGGTGCCGCGTGATCACCCCGCACGCGCGGTCTGCTCAGCCAGGGGTCGCCCGTCAGCTCGACCTCGGCGGTGACGGTCGCGAACCGCCGGGCCGCCTCGGGCACCGGGCCGCGTCGTACGTCCTCCCCGTCCAGCCCCGCCGAGACGGCCGCCGCCGCGGTGCACAACAGCACGGCCGCGACCGGAGCCCGGGGCCACGTGGACCGGCCACCCGGCGGCCGCCGGACCGACAGCAGCCCGGCGACCAGGCAGACACCCGCCACCCCGAGGCTCCACCCCAGCGGGGCCACGATGAGCAGTGCCGAGGCGGCCCAGGCGGCGAGGGCGGACGGTACGAGCCGCAGGTCTGCCGGGCCTGCCTCCGAGGACTGCCGCGCGACCGCTCCCGCAGGCGCCCCCTCGCCGGAAAGCCCCTCGGGCACCCTGTCGCCGGAACGCCCCTCAGACAGCCTGCCGTCGGAAGCGGCCTCGGCGACATCACACCCCTCACGCCCCTCGCACACCGCGCTCACGGCCGCACCAGCGGCTTCAGATCCGAGAACCGGCTGTTCCCGATGCCGTTGACCTGCTTCAACTCCTCCACCGAGCGGAAACCGCCGTGCCGGGTGCGGTAGTCGAGGATGTGCTGGGCGAGGACCGGGCCGACGCCGGGGAGGGTGTCGAGCTGTTCGGCCGTCGCAGTGTTGAGGGGGACCGGCGAGGCAGGACCCGTACCGCCGACTCCCGTACCGCCACCACCCAAGGGCCCCGATGGAGCGGCTGGAGCCATGGTCGAGCCCACGAGGATCTGTTCCCCGTCCACCAGGAAGCGCGCCCTGTTGAGCCCCTCTGCGCTCACCCCGGGACGCATCCCGCCCGCCGCCTTCAACGCGTCGGCCACCCGTGAACCCGCGGGCAGTTGCCGAATCCCCGGCTCCCGCACCTTGCCACCGACGTCCACCACGATCTGACCGCCCGGCGGCGTCGAACCACCCACCGAGACAGGGGATTTCACACCGCCCGCCCCCTCCGGCACGGCATACGGCTTCTTCGCGTGCACCACCTCGGGCGCGCTCACCGTCTGTGTACGCCCGCTCCAGAAGTGCTGCGCCGCGAGTGCGGCGGCGACCAGGAGCACCACGGCGAGCGCGATCACGCCCCGCCGTTCGACCCCGCACCGAGTCTGCAGCCACAGCGGCATCCGCTCCCGCAGAGCGAGTCCGGCACGCTCGCGCCGGCCGGGTCCGAGAGGCGGCGGCTCGGGCTCCTCCAACGGCGCACGTACATAACGGGCTTGATACCGGGGCTTGTCACCTCCGGGTGGGGCTTTGCCCGACTCCCGCCATTCCACGGGCGGTTCACCGAAGAGAAGCCCCGCGCGGCGGCGCAGCTCGTCCGCCGGGACGGGTGACCTGTGCCGGGCGCGGCCGTTCTGGGGCGGGCGGCGGTGTCGGGTACGGCTGTCGGAGTCGGGCCCCCGGCCGGGACCGCTGGTGGGGACGGCTGTCCGTGTGTCTGATCGAAGTGCCATGCGACGAGGATCGGGCATCCTGCCGAATGGCGATGATCTTGGTCAATTTCCGTGGAACCAGGCCGAGTTGTGGATAACTCGACCACCCTTACGAGTGAAGCCCCACAGAACTCGAAGGCACCGATCCACAGCCCACCCCGCAGAAACCCCTCACCGAGGTGAAACCACGACCCCCAGCAACCCGGGCCCCGTATGCGCCCCGATCACCGCCCCGACCTCGCTCACATGCATCTCGCCCAACCCGGGCAACCGCTCCCGCAGTCGTTCGCCCAGCACGGCGGCCCGCTCGGGCGCGGCGAGGTGGTGGACGGCGATGTCGACCTCGCCGCTGCCCGCCCGTTCCACGGCGATCTCCTCCAGGCGGGCGATCGCCTTGGACGCGGTGCGGACCTTCTCCAGGAGTTCGATGCGGCCGCCCGCGAGCTGGAGGAGGGGTTTGACGGCGAGCGCGGAGCCGAGCAGGGCCTGTGCGGTACCGATGCGGCCGCCCCGGCGCAGATAGTCGAGGGTGTCCACGTAGAAGTAGGCGGAGGTGGTCGAGGCGCGCTTCTCGGCGGCGGCCACGGCCTCGTCCATCGTGCCGCCCGCCTCCGCCGTCGCGGCCGCCTCCAGCGCGCAGAAGCCGAGCGCCATGGCGACCATCTGCGTGTCCACGACCCGTACCGGCACGGGCGCCTGACGGGCCGCCAGGACCGCCGCGTCGTAGGTGCCGGACAGCTCGGCGGACAGATGGAGGGAGACGATGCCGCTCGCGCCGGAGGCTGCCACCTCGCGGTAGACCGCGGCGAACTCCTCGGGGCTGGGCCGGGAGGTGGTGACCGGGCGGCGCTTCTGGAGTGCCTGGGCGAGGGAGCGGGTGGAGATCTCGGTGCCCTCTTCGAGCGCCTGGTCGCCGAGGACCACCGTCAGCGGCACCGCTGTGATGCCGTGGCGTTCCATCGCCCCCGGCGGCAGGTAGGCCGTTGAATCGGTGACGATCGCGACATGGCGGGACATGAGCTGGAGGTTACCTGGCGTAGGAGGGGTGCGGCAGCCCGCCCCCGGTCGGTGGAACCGGGACGGACCGATGGGGCGGGATCAGGCGGTGGTCTCGGGGCGCGGCTTGCGCTGCCAGGGGTGGACGGAGCGTGGCCCGGGCGGGGTGATCGCGGGCGGTGCGAGCGGGTCCGGGCGGTCGGAACCGGCTGCCGGGGGCCACTCGCCGCTCGCGTTCGCCGGGGTCTCGGGCCAGGGGGTGGCCGGGTCGCCGGTGTCGGTCCGGGTCCAGTGGCGCAGGGCGCCGGTCTCGATGTCGATCTGGGCGCTGAGCGAGTCCAGGTCGTCGTCGGCGAAGCGGCCCGCGCGGTCGCGGACGGCCCAGCGCAGAGAGTCGGCGGAGGCGGTGATGCGCTCGGTGCGGGTGCGCAGCTCGGGCAGCCGGGCGGCGAGCGTGTTCCGGTCGGGCTCGGACTCCAGGCGCCGCAGGACCGCGTCCAGTTCCTGTCCGTGCGTGCTCAGCCGCTCGAAGAGGCCGAGGGACTCCTTCAGCGACTCGTCCTGGACGACGCCCGAGTGCAGCGCGTCCTGGGTGGCGCGCATCGAGGTGCGCAGGGTGAGCCGCAGCTGGGCGATCTCGCCGGCCGGGCCCGGGCGGCCGTAGGACTTGGCGCGCAGGGTGTGGTCCTCGACCGTGCGGCGGGCCTGGGCGACCGTGCGGTCCACGGTGCGCTTGGCGGCGCCGACCACCTTGACCGTGGCGTAGACGCCGAGGCCGAGGCAGAGCAGGAAGAGCAGGGCGACCACGGTGAGCACGGTTTCCATGACGCTCCTCCTCGACCCCTGGGCGGCACGCACCGCCTCGCTCTTTACGGTAAACGCAACGGGCAGGCCCGGGGTTCCGTCCGAACCCCGAACCTGCCCGTAGGGGATCACCCCGACACCGGATCCACCGGCCCTCGCGAGCCCGGTGGCCGGTGTCTTTCGAGCGCGTCAGCCGGTCACGATGTTGACCAGCTTGGGCGCCCGCACGATCACCTTGCGGATGGCCGCGTCGCCCACGGCCGCGACGACCTTCTCGTCGGCCAGCGCGGCCTTCTCCAGCTCCTCGTCGGAGATGGCCGGGGACACCTCCAGGCGGGCCTTGACCTTGCCCTTGATCTGCACGACGCAGGTGACGGTCTCGTCCACCACGTACCGCGGGTCGGCGACCGGGAAGTCCTGGTGGACGACCGAGTCGGTGCGGCCGAGCTTGCGCCACAGCTCCTCGGCGATGTGCGGGGCCAGCGGCGCCGCCATCAGGACCAGCGACTCGGCGACGGTGCGCGGCAGGGCGGCACCGGACTTGGTCAGGTGGTTGTTCAGCTCGGTGATCTTGGCGATCGCCGTGTTGAAGCGCAGGCCCTCCAGGTCCTGGCGCACACCGTCGATCGCCTTGTGCAGGGCACGCAGCGTGTCCTCGTCGGGCTCGGCGTCGGTGACGGTGATCTCGCCGGTGTTCTCGTCGACGATGTTGCGCCACAGCCGCTGCAGCAGCCGGAACTGGCCGACCACCGCGCGCGTGTCCCACGGGCGGGAGACGTCCAGCGGGCCCATCGCCATCTCGTACAGGCGCAGGGTGTCGGCACCGTACTCGGCGGCGATCTCGTCCGGGGTGACGGCGTTCTTCAGGGACTTGCCCATCTTGCCGAGCAGCCGGGAGACCTTCTCGCCCTCGTAGTAGAAGGCGCCGTCGCGCTCCTCGACCTCGGCGGCCGGGACGGCGATGCCGCGGCTGTCGCGGTAGACGTAGGCCTGGATCATGCCCTGGTTGAACAGCTTGTGGAACGGCTCGGCGGACGAGACGTATCCCAGGTCGAAGAGGACCTTGGACCAGAAGCGGGCGTACAGCAGGTGCAGCACCGCGTGCTCGGCGCCGCCGACGTACAGGTCGACACCGCCGTGCGGCATGCCCTCGCGCGGGCCCATCCAGTACTGCTCGACCTCGGGGTCGACCAGCCGCTCGTCGTTGCGCGGGTCCAGGTAGCGGAACTCGTACCAGCAGGAACCGGCCCAGTTGGGCATGGTGTTGGTCTCGCGGCGGTACTTCTTCGGGCCGTCGCCCAGGTCCAGGGTGACGTGGACCCACTCGTCGTTGCGCGAGAGCGGGGGCTCGGGCTGGGTGTCGGCGTCGTCCGGCTCGAAGGTGCGCGGGCTGTAGTCCTCGACCTCGGGCAGCTCCAGCGGGAGCATCGACTCGGGCAGCGCGTGGGCGACGCCGTCCTCGTCGTAGACGATCGGGAAGGGCTCGCCCCAGTAGCGCTGGCGGCTGAACAGCCAGTCGCGCAGGCGGAAGTTGACGGTGCCCTCGCCGATGCCGGTCTCGGCCAGCCACTCGGTGATGCGGGCCTTGGCCTCGGGGACGGCCAGTCCGTCCAGGGTGATGCCCTCGCCCGCGGAGTTGACGAGCCTCGCCTCGTAGGAGGAGAACGCGTCGTCCCAGGCGGCGGTGTCGGTGCCGCGGCCGTCGGTCGGCTCGACCACGCAGCGGATGGGCAGTTCGAAGGCGCGGGCGAAGGCGAAGTCGCGCGTGTCGTGGGCGGGGACGGCCATGATGGCGCCGGTGCCGTAGCCCATCAGCACGTAGTCGGCGATGAAGACCGGGACCTGCTCGCCGTTGACCGGGTTGGTCGCGAACACACCGGTGAACACACCGGTCTTGTCCTTGGCCTCGGCCTGGCGCTCCACGTCGGACTTGGTGGCGGCCTGCGCGCGGTAGGCGGCGACGGCCTCGGCCGGGGTGGCGTGACCGCCGGTCCACGCCTCGTGGGTGCCCTCGGGCCATGCCTCGGGGGTGAACTTCTCGACCAGCGGGTGCTCGGGCGCGAGCACCATGTAGGTCGCGCCGAACAGCGTGTCGGGGCGGGTGGTGAAGACGGTGATGCGCTCGCCGTCGACGGGGAAGTCGACGCGGGCGCCCTCGCTGCGGCCGATCCAGTTGCGCTGCTGGAGCTTGATGGCCTCGGGCCAGTCCAGCCCGTCCAGGTCCGTCAGCAGGCGGTCGGCGTAGGCGGTGATGCGCATGTTCCACTGGCGCAGCTTGGACTTGAAGACCGGGTAGTTGCCGCGCTCGGAGCGGCCGTCCGCCGTGACCTCCTCGTTGGCCAGCACGGTGCCCAGTCCCGGGCACCAGTTGACCGGCGCGTCGGAGGCGTAGGCCAGCCGGAACTCGCCCAGCACGTCGGCGCGCTCGGTGGCGCTCAGCTCGCTCCACGCGCGCGTGTGGCCCGGTACGGGACGCTCACCGGACTCGAAGAGGGCGATCAGCTCGGAGATCGGACGGGCCTTGCCGGCCTGCTCGTCGTACCAGGAGTTGAAGATCTGCAGGAAGATCCACTGGGTCCACTTGTAGTACTCCGGGTCGATCGTGGCGAACGACCGGCGCTTGTCGTGGCCCAGACCCAGGCGGCGCAGCTGGGCCTTCATGTTCTCCATGTTGGCCTCGGTGGACACGCGCGGGTGCGTGCCGGTCTGCACGGCGTACTGCTCGGCGGGCAGGCCGAAGGCGTCGAAGCCCAGGGTGTGCAGGACGTTGTGCCCGGTCATGCGCTGGAAGCGGGCGTAGACGTCGGTGGCGATGTAGCCCAGCGGGTGGCCGACGTGCAGGCCCGCGCCGGAGGGATACGGGAACATGTCCATGATGAACTTCTTGGGCCGGGCGACCAGCTCCGGATCACCGCCGAGGGTGCCCTTGGGGTTCGGCGCGGCGTAGGTGCCGTCCGCGTCCCAGAAGTCCTGCCAGCGTGCCTCGATCTCGGCGGCCATGGCGGCCGTGTAGCGGTGCGGCGCGGCCTCCGCCGACCCGGCAGCGGTGGCGGAGGGGTTCGTCTCGCTCATGATCCTCAAAGCTCCATCGATCGTCTCTGCCTGCGGAAACGAAAAATCCCCTCACACAGGAGGGGATGCCGCGCCGGCTCCGACCGTCCGGTTCGACCGGTGGTCGGCACTGTCAGCGCGGCTCACTAAGCAGAAGGCGTACAGCACGCATGGCGCTAGGGTACCGCAGCCCTTGAGCAAGCCGCGACGCTCTTGCGTATGCCATGAAGACATGTCCGTACGGCCGCCAGATCTGAACCCGGGTCAAAGATTACTTCGCGTAACAGTCACTAAGGGACGTCACCGTCGCGGTTCCGTTCTTAGATAACAACGCAATAACTCAAACCTCGTACTGATCGGTATGGCTCCACTTAGAGTTCGGCAGCGGGACCGCCTTCCCGAAACTGCTCGGAGTTGCCCCCATGAACCCTCGTCGTAGTAACAGCTCGCTCCCCAAGCCAGGCCGGTCGGCCTATGGGGTGGCGTCCGCTGTCGTCCTGCTGCTCATACCCGTGGTCGTGCTGGTCGGAGGCAGCCAGTTCCAAGAGTTCCTGAACTTCGGCGCGGGCGTGCTGTCCCTCGTCTCGCTCAGCTGCTCGGTGATCTGGGGCCTGGTCGCCCAGGACCGCATCCTGTTGAACATCCGCCAGCGGATCGTCGGCCAGGCCATCCACCGGACGACGGCGGTCGCCTCGATCGCGTTCCTGCTGCTGCACATCGTCACCAAGATCACGCTGGACCACACGGTGGTGATCGCCGCGATCATCCCGTTCTCGCTCGGCATCACCGGCAGCGGCGGACTGATCGGCCTCGGCTCCCTGGCCGGTCTGCTCATGATCTTCGTCGGCGTGACCGGCGCCCTGCGCAGCAACTTCGCCGCCCCGGCCCCGGTCGCCGCCCGCTGGCGCGCCATGCACATGCTCGCCTACCCGGCCTGGTGCGCGGCCCTGGTCCACGGCCTCTACGCGGGCCGCGCGGCCAAGCCGATCTTCACCATCCTCTACAGCCTCTCCCTGCTCGGCGTGATGGCCGCCCTCGCGTTGCGCGCCGCGCCGCGCCCGGTCAAGCGCAAGCTCTCCGACCGCGTCATGGCGCTCCTCGGCAACTCCAGCCGCCCCGGCATGGACCAGCTGGAGGCCAGCCGCAACCGGGTCGCCGAGTCCGGTGTCAGGGACCGCGAGCCCCGGCGCGGCGATGGAGCCCCCGGAGCCGGTTCCGGTGGTCTGTACCAGTCCCCGGCCGCGGGCGCGGCAGGCGCCGGATTCGCCGCCGCGTACCGCACGGCCGGTCCCCCGCAGCAGCCGTACGCGGGCGGCGCCCCGATGGACGCGCGCCCCACGGAGGCCATGCCGCGCGTGAACGATCCGTCCGCCCCGAGCTGGCCGGTTCCGTCCCCGCCGCCCGTCGGCGAGGCCCCGCCGTCGGCCTACGACCCGCTCCAGGACACCGGATACAGCATCCCGGTCTATGGCAATCCGGGCGCTCCCGGCGGCGGTGCGGGTGATGTGCGCAACATGGGTGAGACGAACGCCCGGTACGGGACGTACAACTCGTCCGAAACGTTCAACAGTGGTCCCGCCACCGAACCAACCCCCGGCGCGTCCTTCGACACGCCGGGTTCGGGCGAACCTTGGAACATGCCTTCCGGAGGCTATAGGTGAACGAGGCCCTGCCCGACGTCCCCGAAGTCCGCGTGGTCGGACTTCCCCAGCTCACGTCGGGCTTCGACCTTGTGGAGCGGCTCGATCTGCCCATGCACCTCAAGGTGCACGGGCCGCTCGACCCGCTCGGCGGCGAGCAGCTCGCGCAGCTCGCCGAGAGCATCAATCTCAAGGGCCGCGGCGGCGCGGGCTTCCCCTTCCACAAGAAACTCCGCTCGGTCGCCGATTCGGCGATCAAGAAGGGCGTACGGCCGGTCGTCGTCGTCAACGGCAGCGAGGACGAACCGGCCTGCCGCAAGGACACGGTGCTCATCAACCGTGCCCCGCACCTCATCCTGGACGGCGCACTGCTGTGCGCCGAGGCGATGGGCGCGCGCACGCTGGTGATCGGCGTGACCCGCGAGTCCACCCAGCGCTCCATGGAGGCCGCGCTCGCCGAACGCGGCCTGAGCAACAGCCGCCGCTCCGCCCTGCGCGCCTGGGTGCAGCGCAACCCGGTGCGCATGGTCACCGGCGCCGCCGCCTCCCTGATCCGCTCGGTGGACGGCGGCCCGGCGATCCCGCCCGGCCGCAAGGTCAGCGCCTCACAGAGCGGCGTCGGCGGCGCGCCCACGCTGCTGTCGAACGCCGAGACGTTCGCCCAGCTGGCCATCGCCGCCCGCATCGGCCCCGAGCGCTACGGCAACACCGGTCTGTACGACGAGCCGGGCACCGTCATGCTGACGGTCTCCGGCGCGGTCGCGCGCCCCATGGTCATCGAGGTGCCGACGGGCGTACCGCTGCGCTACGTCCTCCAGCTGGCCGGTGCCCCGCCGGTCCCGCAGGGCGTACTGACCGGCGGCTACCACGGCAAGTGGATCGACGCGGCGACCGTGAACGAGGCGATCGTCTCCCGCAACTCGCTGGACGCGGTGGGCGGTGCGCTCGGCGCGGGCGCGATCCTGCCGATCAGTCAGGAGACCTGCCCGCTGGGCGAGTCGCTCCGCGTGGCGCAGTGGCTGGCCGAGGAGAGCGCCGGCCAGTGCGGGCCCTGCTACCTCGGACTGCCCGCCGCCGCGCGCGGCCTGGAGGACATCATCAACGGCGGCGGCCCGGCCGCCCTGGAGGCGCTGAAGCAGGTCGCCAAGAGCGTGAAGCGGCGCGGGGCGTGCTCGCACCCCGACGGCTCCGCGATGTTCCTCGAGTCGACCATCAAGGCGTTCACGGACGACCTGGCCGCCCATGTCCTCGGCAATGGCTGCGGACGGCCCGTGGAGGGCGTCCTGCCGCTCTTCGAGGGCGGGAAGATGCCCACGGGCATCCCGGGCGGCGCAGAGCCCGAGGACTCCGGCAGCAGCCGCCAGAAGATCTACGTCGACTGGACGCTGTGCCGGGGCCACGGACTGTGCGCGGACATCCTCCCGGAGGTCTTCGAACTGGGCGCGGACGGCTTCCCGACCGTCGCGCAGGCCTCGGTGCCGCGGTCCGCGGAGGCGAAGGCGCTGCGCGCGGTACGCCGCTGCCCCGCGCTCGCGCTGCGGGTCGAGGAGGACACCCGGGGCCAGGCGCCCTCGAGGAACCTGCCGGTGGTCTCCCAGGGTCGCGGACGGCGCGCGCTCGGCCGCTGAGATCGACACATGGAAGGCGGGTCGCCCGGATCGGGTGGCCCGCCTTTGTCGTGTCGCGGCCCGTAAACATCATGCGGGTACCCGGACAACGCCGAGGGCGGACCATCCGTCCGGATGATCCGCCCTCGACTTCTGTGGAGCTAAGGAGAATTGAACTCCTGACCTCCTGCATGCCATGCAGGCGCTCTACCAACTGAGCTATAGCCCCTCGCGGCGCTCTTCCGGATTTCCCCGGAGGCGGCGCAAGCCTTCTTCGATTTTCTGTGGAGCTAAGGAGAATTGAACTCCTGACCTCCTGCATGCCATGCAGGCGCTCTACCAACTGAGCTATAGCCCCTCGCG
>NZ_WWIR01000630.1 GCF_009863025.1 Streptomyces sp. SID4985
GGTAACACCCAGGGCGGCACGCAGGGTGGCGCTGGCAACACCCAGGGCGGCACGCAGGGTGGCGCCGGTAACACCCAGGGCGGCACGCAGGGTGGCGCTGGCAACACCCAGGGCGGCACGCAGGGCGGTGCCGGCAACACCCAGGGCGGAACCCAGGGCGGTGCCGGCAACACCCAGGGCGGCACCCAGGGCTGACCGTTGGATTCGTGCCTCGCGGAGGAACCCTCCGCGAGGCACGACGTATGCGCTCGACGTGGAGGGAGACGGCCGTGCGTGGTGTGAGCCTCGCGGTCCCGGTCATCGCTGCCTGTTGCGCGGTCGGCGGGTGGGGTGCGTCGGCGGGTGCGGCGGAGGTGAGCGGGCCCTCGGACTCCTCGGCCGCCCGGCAGGCCACCGCGTACCCGGGGGAGCTCCGGTGTTACGCGACGCGGCGCGACCCGGGGACGGTGCGGTGTTACCGGCTGTCGGCGAAGGCCGAGTTCAGGCACGGGGAGATCGTGTACGTACCCATCCTCGTCGAGGTGCCCGTACCGCCCCGCCCGCCGTCCGTGACCGTCGTCGGCAGCCTGAACGACATCCGCCCGAGCACGCCAGGCCCGAGCACGCCAGGCCCGAGCGCCCCCGGCGGATGAGCGGCGGCGGTCACTTCGCGGTACCGGTGTCGATGACGCCGTACTCCAGGGCCAGCCGGGTGAGGTCGGCCCGGCGGCGGCAGCCGCTCTTCTTGCGGAGCCGTTCCAGATGCGTGTGCACCGTGTTCTCGGTGATGTTCAGCTTGGTGGCGATCTCGCGGTCCGTCGCGCCGCCGGCCAGCAGCTGGAGGATCTCCCGCTCGCGGCTCGTGATGCGGGGAGGGGCCGCGGGGATGCTCCGGCCCGCGAGACTGGCGCCGAAGTAGTCGCTCCCCGAGGCGACGGCACGCAGGGCCGTCAGCAGCTCCGGGATGCCGGTCTGCCGCCCCAGATAGCCGCGGGCTCCGGCCTGGATGCACAGCACGGCGTCGGACTGCGGCTCGGAGGCCGACAGGACGACGACCGCGTGCCCGGCCCGGTGCAGCCGGGCGACCTCGCCGGAGGTCGCCTGATCGCCGGACTGCAGGTTGACGAGAAGGATGATCTCCGCGCCGGACGGCACCCGCGGCACCTCGTCGACGCTCTCGACGAACCTGGCGATGTCGATGTCCGGCTGCGCGTTGATCGCCTGCGCGAGACCGAGCCGCAGCAGGGGCCAGTCGCAGATGACGACCAACGAGGTCACGGCTCGGCTCATCGGACGCTCCAGCGTGGGTGGGGCGAGGCCATCGGTCGGTCGCATGCGGAACGGCGGAACGGCGGAACGGCGGGCAGCGGGGGCCGCCCGGTCCCAGACTCGGCCCTTCCGCGAGCGGCGGCACCCCCGGTGATCCGTCCGGGGGAAGCCCGGGACGCGGGGCAGGCACCGGCCGCACGCGCTCCCGTCAGGCCCCTACTTCAGGCCCCCACTTCCCCCAACTCCGCGAGCGGCAGTGTGTGTTCGGTCTGGAGGACCTTCGCGCGCAGGTAACGGACGTTGTGGGGCGTGGTGAAGACCCCCGTCGGAACGCGGTCGCGTACCGATATGCCGAGGGCGCGCAACTGGGCGGCCTTGTCGGGGTTGTTGGAGAGGAGGTCCAGCTCGGTGACGCCGAGGGCGCCCAGCATCTGCGCGGCGGCGGTGTAGTCGCGGGCGTCCTCGGGGAGGCCGAGGGCGGCGTTCGCGGCGTAGGTGTCGAGGCCCTGGTCCTGGAGGGCGTAGGCGTCGAGCTTGTTGTAGAGGCCGATGCCGCGGCCCTCCTGGCGGAGGTAGAGGAGGACGCCGCCGCGTACGGCGATCCGCTCGACCGCCTCGCGCAGCTGGGGCCCGCAGTCGCAGCGGGCCGAGCCGAACACGTCGCCGGTCAGGCACTCGGAGTGCAGCCGCACCAGCGGCACCGGGCCGGGGTCGCCGAGGACGAGGGCGAGGTGCTCCTGGCCGTCGGTGAGCCCGTGGAAGGTGACCAGTTCGGCGTCGGCCGCGTAGCCGTCGCCGAAGCGCAGCGGCACCCGGACACGGGCGCGCGGGGTGGCGGCGGGGGTGTCGGACATCGGGCCTCCGGGTTCCGTGCGGTTGGCGTCGCGGGCGTCGTCCGCGCTCCATCTGCTTCAGATTTGAAACAGAGCGGTACGGTTCCGGACCCTATCCCATGCTTCAAAGTTGAATCAACCGTCAACCATCCCTCACGGGCCCGGCGAAGCACCTCAGCGCGGCACCTCAGCGTGGCGGCTCCGCGCCCGGCGTCGAACGCCGCCGCCACGGCACCTCGTCCGCCGTGCCTCCCGCCTCCTCGCCCTGGAGCCCCCGCGCCACCCCCGCGCAGATCTCCTCCAGCTGCCGTACCTGCTCCGGGGTCAGCCGGTCGAAGAGGTTCGCGCGGACCGTGTCGACATGGCCGGGGGCCGTGCGCTCCAGGACCGCCATCCCCTCGTCGGTCAGCACCGCGATGCTGCTGCGCCGGTCCCAGCGGCAGTCCTCGCGCCGTACCAGGCCGTCCCGTTCCAGCCGGTTCGCCGCGTACGTCAGCCGACTGCGGGTGATCTTCAGGTGCTCCGCGAGGTCGGTCATGCGCAGCCGCCGGTCGGGCGCCTCGGAGAGGGTGGCCAGCACCGAGTAGAAAAGGTGCGGCATCCCGGCGTCCTGCTGGAGCTGCCGGTCGATCGCGTCCTCCAGCAACTGGGAGGCGGCGAGGTAGGCGCGCCAGGCGCGCTGCTCCTCGGGCGTGAGCCAGCGGGTCGTCATGTCGCCAGTGTAAGTTTGTTTCAAACTTGAACCAAGATCAGCCCACACGTCACCCGGAGAGAGCGCGCCGATGCCGTATCCGTACGTCCTGCTGTCCGCCGCCGTCTCCCTCGACGGCTACCTGGACGACACCGGCCCCGACCGCCTGCTCCTCTCCAGCCCCGCCGACTTCGACCGGGTGGACGAGGTGCGCGCCTCCGTCGACGCCATCCTGATCGGCGCCGGGACCATCCGCGCCGACAACCCCCGCCTCCTCGTCAACGCGCCGGGGCGTCGCGCGGTCCGTCGGGCCGAGGGCAGGCCGGAGTACCCGCTCAAGGTCACCGTCACCGCCTCCGGTGACCTCGACCCGGACGCCAACTTCTGGCACACGGGCGGCGAGAAGATCGTCTACACGACCGACCCTGGCGCCGAGCGGGCCTCCCGCCTCCTCGGCCGCACCGCCGACGTCGTCTCCCTCGGCCCCGCCCTCGACTGGCGCGCCCTGCTCACCCATCTGCACGACGAGCGCGGCGTACGGCGCCTGATGGTCGAGGGCGGCGGGACCGTCCACACCCAGCTCCTTCAGCAGGGCCTCGCCGACGAACTCCAGCTGGTCCTCGCGCCGCTCTTCGTCGGCGACCCGGCCGCGCCCCGCCTCTTCGGACCCGGCGCCTACCAGGGCGGCCGCCTCCGCCTCACCGAGAGCCGCCGCATCGAGGACGTGGTGCTCATGCGCTACGAGCCCACCGCCCCCGGCACCGGCCCGCTGCCCGTCGCCGCCGACCACCGCTGGCTGCGCACCGCCTGCGAGCTGGCCGCGCTGTGCCCGCCCTCGGACACCGCATTCAGTGTCGGCGCGGTGGTGGTCGCCGCCGACGGGACCGAGCTGGCGCGCGGCCACTCGCGCGAGGACGGCGACCCGGTGGTCCACGCGGAGGAGGCCGCCCTCGCCAAGGTCGCCCCGGACGACCCGCGGCTGCCCGGCGCCACCGTCTACAGCAGCCTGGAGCCGTGCGCCCGCCGCGCCTCCCGGCCCGTCCCGTGCGCCGGGCTGATCCTGCGCTCGGGCGTACGCCGGGTGGTCACCGCGTGGCGCGAGCCGGACACCTTCGTGACGGCGGCCGACGGGTCCGGGGTCCTGGCGGACGGGGGCGTGACAGTGGTGACGCTGCCCGAGTACGAGGCGGCGGCGAAAGCCCCGAACGGCCACTTGCTGCCCTGAGGCGCAGGTCACGCCCAACGGATGTGCATCCGACCCCGCGGATGACGTATGGTTGAGACACAACGACGCGGGGTGGAGCAGCTCGGTAGCTCGCTGGGCTCATAACCCAGAGGTCGCAGGTTCAAATCCTGTCCCCGCTACTGAA
>NZ_WWIR01000631.1 GCF_009863025.1 Streptomyces sp. SID4985
TCGACGTTGACGACGAGGTCGAGGTCGTCGACGTGGATGCCGCGCGCGGCCACGTTCGTCGCCACCAGTGCGGTGATCCGGCCGTCCTTGAACTGCTCCAGGGCGCGGTTGCGCTGCGGCTGGCTGCGGCCGCCGTGCAGGGCGGCCGCGCGCACGCCGACGGACAGCAGCCGCTTGGCGAGCCGGTCCGCCGACCGCTTGGTGTCCAGGAAGAGGATGACCCGGCCGTCACGGGCCGCGATACGGGTCGTGACCGCCTTCTTGTCGGTCTCGTCCTGGAGGTGCAGGACGTGGTGCTCCATGGTGGACACGGCACCGGCGGACGGGTCCACCGAGTGCACGACCGGGTCGTCCAGGAAGCGCTGTACCAGCCGGTCGATGTTCCGGTCCAGGGTGGCCGAGAAGAGCATGTGCTGACCGCCCGGGCGCACCCGCTGGATCACCTTGGTGATCTGCGGCAGGAAGCCCATGTCGGTCATCTGGTCGGCCTCGTCCAGCACGGTGATCCGTATGTCCTCGAGGACACAGTCACCGCGTTCCACGAGGTCGTTCAGGCGACCCGGGCACGCCACGAGCACCTCGACGCCGCGGCGCAGCGTGGCGGCCTGCTTGGTGATGGACAGACCGCCGACGACGGTGGCCATGCGCAGGTTGACCGCCGTCGCGTACGGGGTCAGCGCGTCCGTCACCTGCTGGGCCAGCTCACGGGTGGGCACCAGGACCAGCGCGAGGGGAGCCTTGGGCTGCGCCCGCAGCCCGGCCGTACGGGCCAGCACCGCGAGTCCGAACGCGAGCGTCTTGCCGGAACCGGTACGGCCCCGTCCCAGCAGGTCACGGCCGGCCAGTCCGTTGGGCAGCGTGGCGGCCTGGATGGGGAACGGGGTGGTCACGCCCTGTGCGGCCAGGCACTTCAGCAGTGCGGGCGGCAGCTCCATACCGGCGAATTCCTCGACGGGCGGAAGCGCGGGCGTCCTGGTCTCCGGGAGCCGGAATTCCTGGGGCGGAGACACGGGAGAGGAGGGGGCGGCGCGGCGGGTCGGCTTCTGCGGCCTGCGGGACATGCGGTGTGTGTGCCTTCCTGGGAACAGCAAACCGGGGTTCGCACCGCTATGGTGCGAACCCCGGCGAGCGATGACGCGTCCAGCGATTAGGCGGGGACGATGTTCTCCGCCTGCGGGCCCTTCTGGCCCTGCGTGACGTCGAAGGACACGCGCTGGCCCTCCTGGAGCTCACGGAAGCCCTGCGTCGCGATGTTCGAGTAGTGGGCGAAGACGTCGGGGCCGCCACCGTCCTGCTCGATGAAGCCGAAGCCCTTCTCAGAGTTGAACCACTTCACGGTTCCCTGAGCCATGATTTTCTCCTTCTGGTAGGCAGAGGCCCCATCCGGAGATGACCGGTAAAACAACTAATGCGCCCGAAGGATACATTCCCGTCAGGCGCACATAGGTTCATGGGTACCACAACTGCAACGCCATAAAGCTAGCACACATTCACCGCCCGCGACAGCCCACAGCCCCCTGGCCTCGGAATTCTCAGTCGAACCGGATGCGCCTGACCCTCGTCCGGCCCGCCCGCAGCGCGCCGCCCCGGGCCGGATCGGGCCGCGGACCCGCGCTCACGCAATACGCGGGCTCCATGAGGGCGGCCGTGTCAGCCCGCCGCCCGCTCCGGTTCCCGGGCCGCCTCCGGTGCCCTGCCCGACAGGCTCTCCTCCAGGTCGTCCAGGGCCCGGCGGGCCGTCGAGGTGCGGTCGAGGAGGTCTGCGCGGGCGGAAGCGGCAGCCTCCCGCTCGGGCGCGGCGGACGGTTCCGGCTGGCCCTGTTCCATCTCGCGGGCCTCTTCCAGTGAGGCCAGGACGACGCCGATCAGTACGTTGACCAGGACGAACGAGGCGAGCAGGACGTACGAGGCGTAGTAGAGGAGGCTCCAGCGGGAGATCTCCAGGCCGGCGTGGACGGCGTCGCCGATGCCGTCCAGGGTCATGAGGAGGAACAGGGTGAGGACGGCGCGGCCGATCGAGCCGTAGTGCTCGGGGTCGGCGCGGGCGAAGAAGACCCAGCCGACCATCGCGTACACGTACAGGAGCAGCGCGCCGACCAGCAGGAAGCTCACCGTGCCCGGCAGGCTGCGGGCGACCGCGACGAGCACGATGCGCAGCTGGGGGAGGAAGCGGGCGGTGCGCAGCACTCGGGCCAGGCGCAGCAGTCGTAGGACGGTGGTGTTCTCGCGGACGACCGGCAGGAACGCGCTCAGGACGACGGCCAGGTCGAAGAGGTTCCACGGGTCGCGGAAGAAGTCGCGGGGGCGGTCGGCGTGGGCGCCCAGGCGGAGCAGGATCTCCACCGTGAACCCGGCCACGCACGCGCGCTCGGCCAGCCGTAACGCGGTGTGCCACTCGGCGGCCACGCCGGGATAGGTCTCGGCGCCGAGCAGCGCGGCGTTGGCCAGGATCAGGCCGACC
The DNA here is from genome assembly GCF_009863025.1 of Streptomyces sp. SID4985. Classification (GTDB taxonomy): domain Bacteria; phylum Actinomycetota; class Actinomycetes; order Streptomycetales; family Streptomycetaceae; genus Streptomyces. Next base: position 2,462 of record NZ_WWIR01000631.1, read on the forward strand.
ACGGTGACCGCGAACCAGCGCGCCCCGGTGACGCCGCGACACCATGACGCGAGGGAGATCCGGGAGGGAACCGGCCGGATCGAGGGGGTGGTGCCGGTCATCCTGCTCTGTTCCTCCGTGCGGCGCGGTGCTTCTCCGCCCTCCTTCCGGCGGTCCGGAGCGGACGGCGGGCTTGTTGAGCGATCATGCTCTACGCAAGACTTCTACAGCAATGTAGACATGAAGGGTGAGCCGGGTGTCCGCCACCCGCCCGAAGGGAGTGGAAGCGATGTTCGGCCTGAGTGAACTGGCCCTGGTCCTCCTCGTGTTCGCCGTGATCCTCGGCGTCAGGAAGCTGCCTGAGCTGACCCGCGCGGCGGGAAAGGCGGCCCGGATCTTCAAGAGCGAGGCCCGAGCCCTCAAGACGCAGGACGCCGCGCCGGGACCGACCGACGGCGACGTCGTGGAGGGGAAGATCGTCGGGCGCGGCGACGGGCCACGGCCCTGACCGCAGGCCGCCCGGCGCCTCTGTCATGCTCGGGGCCCGGCGGCGCGGCCCGGTCTCCGTCGTGCCCGGCGGCCGGACGGGC
>NZ_WWIR01000632.1 GCF_009863025.1 Streptomyces sp. SID4985
TGGCGCTGCTCCGCCGGGGTCGCCCCGAGGCGGACACCCTCGTGGACGGGCTCGGCACCGCCCACGCGGCGGGCGCCCCGCTCGACCCCGCCTCCTTCTTCCCCGGCGCCATGACCGTCGACCTGCCGACCTACCCCTTCCGCCGCGAGCACTTCTGGCTCGCCCCGCGCCCCGACGGCGACCCGCGACACCTCGGCCTGAACGCCTCCGCACACCCGCTGCTCGGCGCCGCCGTCGACATGGCGACCCGTGACGAGTCCGTGCTCACCGGCCGCCTGTCCCTCGCCGACCAGCCCTGGCTCGCCGACCACACCGTGGGCGGCACCGTCCTCGTCCCGGCCACCGCCTTCCTGGAACTGTCCCTCGCCGCGGGCGACCGCACCCGGACCCCGTACGTAGCCGACCTCACCCTGGAGGCCCCCCTATTTCTGACGGAGCGTCAGGCGGCCCAGGTGCAGATCACGGTCGGCGCACCGGACGCCGGCGGCAGCCGCCCGTTCACCGTCCACGCCCGCCCCGAGAACGGTGACGGCACACCGCACCCGTGGACCCGCCACGCCTCGGGCGCCCTCGACCCGACACCCCCGCCCGCCGACCCGGCCACCAACCTGCGCACCTGGCCGCCCGAGGGCGCCCGCCCCGAACCGCTCACCGACGCCTACGACCGCCTCGCCGCCGCCGGGTACGACTACGGCCCCGCCTTCCGCTGCCTGCACGCCCTGTGGCGGGGCACCGACGGCGACCTGTACGCGGAGGTACGCCTGCCCGACGGTCAGACCGACACCGCCGCCGAATTCGCCCTGCACCCGGCCCTGTTCGACGCCGTACTCCACCCCCTCGTCCTCCAGGCGGCGCCGGACACGGCACCCGGTGAGATCCAACTCCCGTTCTCCTGGACCGGCTTGGCCGTACAAGCCGTCGGCGCCACCGCACTGCGCGCCCGCATCTCCACCGACGCCCGCACCGGCACCACCGCCCTCACCCTCGCCGACCCCACCGGCGAACCCGTCGCGACCGTGACCTCGCTCGCGCTGCGCCCGGTCGGCCGGGACCGGCTCGCCGACGCGGCCACGACCGGCGCCCGGGAACCGCTGTACGCACTGCGCTGGCACACCGTCCCCGCCCCCACGGCCACCGTCGCCTGGACCCAACTGGGCGACGACACCCCGGACTTCACCGAGGTGCCCGACACCGGAACCGCCGTTGTCCGCATCGGCACGCACGAGACGGACGGCACCCTCACCTCCGACGCCACGGTGCGGACCCTGCGCCTCGTACAGCGGTGGCTGGCCGACGAGCGGCTCACCGACGCCCGCCTCGCCGTGGTCACCACCCGCGCCGTCGCCGCGCTGCCCGGCGAGGACGTACCCGGCCTGGCCGCCGCCCCGGTATGGGGCCTGATCCGCTCGGCCCAGTCCGAACACCCCGGCCGCTTCACCCTGATCGACCTCGACGCCCCGGCCGACGACGACGCCCTGACGGCCGCACTCGCCCTGGGCGAGGAACAGGTCGCGGTCCGCGAAGGCCGGTGCCACGTACCGCGCCTGGCCCCTGCCGAACCGGAGGCGCGGGAGATCCGGGAGGCGCGGGCCGACGGGGTGGCCGACACCACGACACCGCTCGGCGCCGGAGGAACCGTCCTCGTCACCGGCGGCACCGGTGGCCTCGGCGCACTGCTCGCCCGGCACCTGGTGACCACGCACGGCGTACGCAGGCTGCTCCTGGCGAGCCGTCGCGGACCGGACGCGCCGGGCGCCGGTGACCTGGTGGCCGAACTGACCGCGCTGGGCGCCGAGGTGACCGTGGCCGCCGCCGACGCGGCCGACCGCGAGGCCCTCGCCGCCCTGCTGGCCCGTGTGTCCGCCGAGCACCCGCTGACCGCCGTCGTCCACACGGCGGGCGTCCTCGACGACGCGACCGTGGAAACCCTCACCGACGACCGGCTCCGTGCGGTCATGCACCCCAAGACCACCGCCGCCCGACACCTGCACGAGCTGACCCGCGCACTCCCGCTGACCGCGTTCGTGCTGTTCTCCTCCGTCTCCGGCCTCGTCGGCACCGCCGGGCAGGCCAACTACGCCGCCGCCAACACCGGACTCGACGCCCTCGCCGCACACCGCCGCGCACACGGCCTGCCCGCCCTCTCCCTCGCCTGGGGCCTGTGGGACACCGCCGACGGCATGGGCGGCTCGCTCGGCACCGCGGACCTGGCCCGCTGGAGCCGCGCCGGTTTCGCACCACTCACCCCCGAGCAGGGCCTCGCCCTCTTCGACCACGCGCTGGCCGACGGGCGGGACGCCCTGCTCGTACCGGCGCTCCTGACCCCGGCCGGGCCGCGCGGCGGAACGGAACCGATGCCCACGGTCCTGCGCGGCCCGGCCGGCCCCGCACCCACGCGCCGTACCGTCACCGCGGCGGACACGCCCGTAGGCGGCGCCTCGGCGTGGCACGACCGCATGACCCAACTCCCCGTCCAGGAACGGCGGGACGAGGTGCTCGACCTGGTGTGCGCCGTCGTCGCCGAGGTACTCGGGCACACGGACCGTACCGCCGTCGCCCCCGACCGCGCCTTCAAGGACATCGGCCTCGACTCCCTCGGAGCGGTCGAACTCCGTAACCGGCTCGGCAACCGGACCGGCCTGCGGCTGCCCGCCACCGCCGTCTTCGACCACCCCTCACCCACAGCCCTCGTCGACCACCTCCTCGACCGGATCACACCCCCGTCCTCCGCCGCGCGGCCGGAGCGGGCCTCGGCGTCCATGGACGAGCCGATCGCGATCGTGGGGATGGCGTG
>NZ_WWIR01000633.1 GCF_009863025.1 Streptomyces sp. SID4985
GCCCGCCGCGAGCAGCAGCGCGGCCGGGGTGCCCGGGCCCACGTGCGGGTCCCACGTGGCGAACAGCGGCGGCCAGCGCACGAAGAGGGTGTGCCGGGTGTCCTGGATGTGGCGGCCGACCAGCACGGCGGCCGTCACCAGCAGGACGGCGGCACCGGCGGCGACGAGATCGCGGCGGGCCACGGGGGAGGGAGTGCGCGGGGACGGAGTGCGCGAGGAGAGGGTGCGCGGGGGACGGTTGATCACACCGGCACGCTAGGCCGCCCGCGCGCGCCGGAGCCGCCGAACGGGCCGGACGTCAGCGTTTCGTCATGGGTCGCGCACCCGTTCCGGGGGGTTCCCCGGCCTACGGTCGGATCATGCGCGACCGCCCCCGGCTTCCTTCCTCCCCCGCCTTCTGGCGCAGCCCGTTGCGTGGCACCCGGTTCACCGCCGTGCTCGGCCTGGTGCTGCTCGGCGGCATCACCGTCATGTTCGTGACGGGTCTGGTGTCGTACGCCGCCTACAACCCGGACCTGTCGCCGGTGAACGACACGACCCCGGACAAGGGGCTGCTCGGCTTCTACCTGTTCGACTGGCCGGCCGGTCCGTCCTGGCTCTACCGGCTCACCCAGGGCACGCACGTCACGCTCGGCGTCACCCTCGTCCCGGTGCTCCTCGCCAAGCTGTGGTCGGTGGTGCCGAAGCTGTTCGCGCTGCCCCCGGCCCGCTCCCTCGCGCACGCCCTGGAACGGCTCTCCCTGCTGCTCCTGGTCGGCGGCGGGCTCTTCGAGTTCACCACCGGCGTGCTCAACATCCAGCTGGAGTACGTCTTCCCGGGCTCCTTCTACCCGCTGCACTTCTACGGCGCCTGGGTGTTCATGTCCGCCTTCGTCGTCCACGCGGCGCTGAAGACACCGGCGGCGGTGCGGGCGGTGCGGGCGGTGCGGGAGCGGTCGACGGGCGATGGCGGCGAGGGGCCTGTGGCTGACGAGGGGCGCCCGGCCTCCGTGCCTCCGGTCGACGAGGCGGGCCTGGCCTCCACGCGTCCGGCCGAGCCCACCATTTCGCGCCGGGGCGCGCTGCGCCTGGTCGGCGCGTCCTCGCTGCTGCTGTTCCTCACCACGGTCGGGCAGAGCCTGGGCGGACCCCTCCGCCGTACCGCACTGCTCGCGCCGCACGGCGGGGCCGACCCGGGCGGCGGTCCGAACGGCTTCCAGATCAACAAGACGGCCGCCTACGCCGGGATCACCGAGGCCGAGACGAGCGCGGACGCCTGGCGGCTCGTCGTCACCGGACCGGCCGGGACCGTACGGCTCAGCCGCGCCGATCTGCTCCGGCTGCCCCAGCACAGTTCCTCGCTGCCCATCGCCTGCGTGGAGGGCTGGTCCACGGCCGACCAGTGGTGGCGCGGGGTGCGGCTGCGCGACCTCGCCGCGCTCGCCGGGTACGACACGGCGGTACCGGATCTGCTGGTGGAGTCGCTGCAACGGCACGGCGCCTTCCGCCGCGCGGCGCTGCGCGCCAACCAGGTGTCCGACCCGCGCTCCCTGCTCGCCCTGTACGTCAACGGCGAGCCGCTGTCCCCCGACCACGGCTTCCCGGCGCGGATCATCGTGCCCGCGCTGCCCGGCGTGCACAACACCAAGTGGGTGGCCCGGCTGACCTTCGGAGACCTGTGATGCCCCGGTTGATGTCCCGGTTCCGCTTCCCGGTCGGCAGCCCGCTGCAACTGCTGCTGCTCGTGTGCTCGTTCGCGCTCGCCGCCTACGCGGGTGTCCGGCTGCTCGCCGGTGACTGGCTCGGCGTGGTCCTGTGGATCGTGGGCGCGGCCCTGCTGCACGACCTGGTGCTGCTGCCGCTGTACTCGGCACTGGACCGGGCGCTGGTGGCCGGGTCCGGCGCCGCCGGGCAGCGCTCCCGGGTGCTGTACGTCCGGGTGCCCGCCCTGTTGTCGGGCTTGCTGCTGCTGGTGTGGGCGCCGCTGATCCTCGGCCTGTCCGCCGACGGCTACCGGTCGGCCACCGGGCTCGACCCGGACGGCTTCCTCACCCGCTGGCTGCTGATCACCGCCGCCCTCTTCGGAGGCTCGGCGTTGCTGTGCGTCCTGCGGCTGCGCAGGGCGACGAAACACCGCTCGCCCGCCGTCCACTGAGCCTCCACCCGCCACCCGGCGCCCCGCGCGAGCCGTAGCAGCGCCGGGGCGCCGATCCGCGCCCACGGGAACGGCTCGCCCACCGGTCCCCGTCCCTCGGCCAGGTCCACCACCCGCACCAGGGCGCGCTCGTCGACCTCGGCCGCGCTGGTCTCGGCGATCAACAGGCCGCCGGGACGCAGTAGTTCACGGACCCGGTGCAGCAGGGCGGGCACGTCACCGCCGATGCCGATGTTGCCGTCCATGAGCAGGACCGTGCCCCAGCCGCCCTCGCCGGGGAGCGGGTCGAACACCGAGCGGCGCAGGGCGTGGCCGCCGAGCCGGTGGGTGCGGGCCACGGCAGCCGCGCTCAC
>NZ_WWIR01000634.1 GCF_009863025.1 Streptomyces sp. SID4985
GCGGGGGCGGGGTTTCTGGTGCGGGGTCAAGCGGAAGGCGCCGTGGCCGAGTTCCGGACGGGGTCCGGCAACTCGGCTGCGGCGCCTTCGTGTTGTGCGGGGTGGGGGCCGGTCAGCGGCCGGAGCCTCCGTCGGCGTTGGGTCCTGCGTAGTCCTCGCCGTAGGCGCCCTTGGCGGGGCGGCGGCGGCGCATGGGCGGCTCGACGCCGTCGGCGAGACGGCGGGCGGTGAGCAGGAAGCCGGTGTGGCCGATCATGCGGTGGTCCGGGCGGACGGCGAGGCCCTCGATGTGCCAGTTGCGGATCATCGACTCCCAGGCGGTCGGCTCGTTGAAGCAGCCGATCTCGCGGATGGACTCGACGGTCCGGGCGAGCTGGGTGGTGGTGGCCACGTAGCAGCAGAGGATGCCGCCGGGGACGAGGGCCTTGGAGACGGCCTCCAGGCACTCCCAGGGGGCGAGCATGTCGAGGATGACGCGGTCGACGTCGGTGTCGGACAGGTTGTCCTGGAGGTCGCCGACGGTGAGCTGCCAGGCGGGGTGTTCGCCGCCGAAGTAGCGCTCGACGTTCTGCTTGGCGATCTCTGCGAAGTCCTCGCGGCGCTCGTAGGAGTGCAGCATGCCCTGGTCGCCGATGGCGCGCAGCAGGAAGCTGCTGAGCGAGCCGGAGCCGACGCCGGCCTCGACGACGCGGGCGCCGGGGAAGATGTCGGCGAAGGCGAGGATCTGCCCCGCGTCCTTCGGGTAGACGACGGCTGCCCCTCGGGGCATGGACAGGACGTAGTCGGGGAGCAGGGGGCGCAGCGCGAGGTAGGCGACGTTGCCGGTGGTGCGGACAACGCTGCCCTCGGGAGCGCCGATCAGTTCGTCGTGCGGGAAGGAGCCCTTGTGGGTGTGGAAGTTCTTCCCGGCTTCGAGCGTGAACGTGTAGTGACGGCCCTTGGGGTCGGTCAGCTGAACCTGGTCCCCGACCTTGAAGGGCCCGCGCCTGCGGGCGGCACCGGTCGGTTCGGACATGTGACCAGCGTACCGGCAGCCGGGCAGGGTGCCGACCACTGGTGGGGTCAGCTGGGGCGGGCCATGGCCTTCACGAAGGCCTTCTCCACGTCCGCCGCGGACAGCACGCCGTAGATCTCGCCGGTCTCCTCGACGACCAGGTATTCGGTGGCGGGGGCGGCGCGGAGGGTGTCGAGGAGTTCTTCGCCGGAGAGTTCGGCGGAGACGCGCATGCCGTCGGTGATGTCCTGGGCGAGGCCGCTGACGGCGACCCAGGGGCGGCGGTGTTCGGGGACGCCGACGATGGCGGATTCGCGGACGAGGGAGAGGGGGGTGCCGTCGGGGTCGACGACGACGAGGGCGCGGGCTCCGGCGGCGTTGGCGCGGCGCAGGGCCTCGGAGAGGGGGGTGTCGGTCTCGACGGGGACGGCGCGGCGGGTGAGGGTGCGGGCGCTCAGCTCGGGGAGGTGTTCGCGCAGCCGGGCCATGCGGAGGCTGTTTCCGGCGCCGGTCCAGATGATGGCGGCCAGGATGGCGGCGAGCAGGGCGTCGGTGATGGTGTCCATGCTGCCGAGGTCCGCGTCGCCGCCGAAGAAGCGGGAGTGGTTGAGCAGGGGCAGGCCGATGAGGACGCTGAGGGCGAGCGCGCGGCCGACCCAGGCGGCGGCGACGGTGCCGGTCATGGGCTTGCCGGTGATCTTCCAGACGACGGCGCGCAGCATCCGGCCGCCGTCGAGGGGCAGGCCGGGAAGCAGGTTGAAGATGGCGACGATGAGGTTGGAGATCATCAGCCCGGCCAGCAGGACGCCGGGGACGGTGCCGGGCTGGACGGGTTTCATGGCGAGCCAGAAGAGCCCGGCGAGGATCAGGGAGAGCAGGGGTCCGACGAAGGCGAGGACGAATTCGCGTCCGGGGGTCTCGGCCTCCTTCTCGATCTCGGAGACGCCGCCGAAGAACTGGAGCTGGATGCGGCGCACCGGGAGCTTGAAGCGGAGGGCGGCGACGGTGTGGGCGAGTTCGTGGACGAGGACCGAGGCGTAGAAGGCGACGGCGAAGAAGAGGGAGACGAGGTAGCGGGCGGCGCCGAGTTCGGGCAGGACCTGGTCGAGCTGGCCGCCGAAGACCCAGGTGATGAGGGCGGCGACGAGGAACCAGCTGGGTGCGACGTAGACGGGTACGCCGAACGGGCGGCCCATGAGGATGCCGCCGCCGGGTTCGGCGGGGGGCTGGGGTGGCGCGCCCTTGCTGGTGCCTGCGCCGGTTCCGGAGTGGGCGAGGGAGCGGTGGTCGTGGGCGGGGTCGCCGCCGGGGGGCTGGCCGTCGCGGTGGTCCTCGGGGACCGGCCGGGGTGCCTGCGGGGGCTGCTCGGGGGGCGTGTCGCCGGTGCCGTGGGCGTCGTGCTCCGGCTCGCGGCCGGGGTCCGGACTGCCGGGGCCGGGGCTGGGGGGCGCAGGGACTTCGGGGTGGCCGGCCGGCTCGTCGCTGCCGGACCGCGGCTGCCCGTTTCCGCCGCTCACGTCCACGGTGTCCCCTCGTTCGAAGCGTCCTCGCGCCTGTGGGCACAAGGGTCTCGGGTCGATGGTATGCGGCCGGGGTGGCGCCGTACCCCTCGGCACCCCTTGTGTTTGCCCCGGCCGGGCGCCGGTGACGCCCGGCGGAAGTGGGTCGCTGTCGGTGGGGGGCCTTATGGTCTGTGGTCATGGACAGCAGCAGTGAGGACACGGGGACGGCGCCGGACGTGGCCGAGGGCGCGGACCCGGTGTGCGTGACGGTGCCCGTCAGCGCGCCCGTCGCCGTGCC
>NZ_WWIR01000635.1 GCF_009863025.1 Streptomyces sp. SID4985
CGACGCGGGGTGGAGCAGCTCGGTAGCTCGCTGGGCTCATAACCCAGAGGTCGCAGGTTCAAATCCTGTCCCCGCTACTGAACACGAAGGCCCGGATCTCACACGAGATCCGGGCCTTCGTGGTGTGCGAACTCATGTACTGGGGACGGAACCGGCCCTGCCGCCACGGGGAGTTGAGTGAACTGTGTTTGACTTGTCTCTCTGTGGGCATGTCGACAAAACGCTGAAGTGACCTCACGGACTGCGGTACACCGGGTGTACCCAGGTTGCAGGTGGTGCGACGATGGACGTTATGGGGGACAAGGCAACTCTGTTCGGAACGGGGCGATTTGCACAGCCTTCGGGCGAGGAGCCGTCCATCGACGAGACGGGGGAAGCCGCCGAGGAGGTGCGCCTGCGCATGGCGGCGCGCACCGGTGACGCCGAGGCGGCCAGCCTCCTCGGGGCCATTCTGCTGCGCCGGGGCGATCTGGACGGCGCCGAACCGCAGTTGAGAGCCGCGAGCGCGGCCGGTGACCGGGCCGCCGCCAACAATCTCGGCGTCCTGCTGCACCAGCGCGGCTATCCCGACGAGGCCGCCGACTGGTGGCGTATCGCCGCCGTGGCCGGATCGGCCGCCGCCGCGCACGCGCTCGGCCGCCATCACCGCGAGCGCGGCGACGAGCCCGCCGCCGAGTACTGGCTGCGCCAGTCCGCCGAACAGGGCCATGTGCTCGGCGCCTACGCGCTCGCCGATCTGCTGGACCACCGCGGGGACGCCGACGCCCGGCGTTGGCTGCGGGCCGCCGCCGAGCGTGGCCACCGGGAGGCCGCCTACCGCCTCGCGCGCGCCCTCGACCTCAAGGCCGAGCTGGGCGTGGGGCGCGGTGGCGCGAACCGTGACGCCCTCGCGGAGGCCGAGCAGTGGTACCGGCAGGCCGCCGCGCGCGGTCACGGCCTCGCCGCGCTGCACCTCGGCGGCATCTTGGAGCGGCGCGGCGAGCTGAAGGAGGCCGGCCGCTGGTATCTGACCGCCGCCAAGGAGGGCGAGCACCGTGCCGCCTGCGCACTCGCCTTCTTGCTGCGCGACGCGGGCGACACCGAGGGCGCCGCCACCTGGTGGCTGCGTGCGGCCCAGGGCGGCGACGGCAACGCGGCCAACGCGCTCGGCGCGCTGCACGCCGAGCGCGGCGAGACCCAGACCGCCGAGCGCTGGTACCGGGCGGCCCTGGACGCCGGTGACGACAACGGCGCCTACAACCTCGGTCTGCTCTGCGCCGAGCAGGGCCGCACCGCCCAGGCCGAGCAGTGGTACCGGCGTGCCGCCTACGCCGGGCACCGGGAGGCCGCCAACGCGCTGGCCATCCTGCTGCTCCAGGTCGGCGATACGCGCGGCGCCGAGCCCTGGTTCTCCAAGGCGGCCGAGGCAGGGAGCGTGGACGCCGCCTTCAACCTCGGCATCCTGCACTCCGGGCGCAGTACCGAGGAGGACGCCGCGAGCGCCCTGCGCTGGTACGAGCGCGCGGCCGCCGCGGGGCACCACGAGGCCGCGCTCCAGGTCGGCATCGCCCGGCTGCGCGAGGGCGACGAACAGGCCGCAGAACGGTATCTGCGCTGTGCCGCGGGGGGCGGCAGCGCCGAGGCCGCCTACCGGCTGGCCGCCGTGCTCGACGCGCGCCGTCCGCCGGAGCCGGCGCATGAGCTGGGGGAGCCCGCGCACGACAAGACCGAGTGCGAGGAGTGGTACGAGCGGGCCGCCTGTCTGGGCCACCGGCGCGCACAGGTGCGGGTGGGCATGCTGGCGGCGGCGCGAGGCGACGTGGTCGAGGCCGCGCGCTGGTACCGGGAGGCGGCCGAGGCGGGCTCGCGCAACGGTGCCTTCAACCTCGGACTGCTGCTGGCCCGCGAGGGCAGCGAGCCGGAGGCGGCGGTGTGGTGGGAACGCGCCGCCGACGCGGGGCACGGCCGGGCGGCGCTGCGCCT
>NZ_WWIR01000636.1 GCF_009863025.1 Streptomyces sp. SID4985
AGCACCCGGTCGAGCAGCGGACGGCCGCCGACCCGGACGCCCGGCTTGTCGGCACCGCCGAGCCGCCGCGCGGCGCCCCCGGCCAGCACGACGGCGTCGTACGGGGTGTCGGTCCCGGGGGCGGACGGGGCCGGGGACGTGGCGGGACTCGGGTCGGCGGGGGCGTTGTCGGTCACCCTCCGAGTATGTCCCGTCCGGCACAGAGGGTGCGCGGTCCCTCCGGGACCAGAGGGTGCGCGCGGTCCCGCCGGGCTCAGAGGGTGCGCAGGAGCACCGCCGGTTGTTCGACGCAGTCCGCGACGTACCGCAGGAAGCCGCCCGCCGTGCCGCCGTCGCACACCCGGTGGTCGAAGGTGAGCGAGAGCTGGACGACCTGACGCACGGCCAGCTCGCCCTCGTGCACCCACGGCTTGGGGACGATCCGGCCGACGCCGAGCATGGCCGCCTCGGGGTGGTTGATGATCGGTGTGGAGCCGTCGACCCCGAAGACGCCGTAGTTGTTCAGCGTGAAGGTGCCGCCGGTGAGGTCGGCCGGGGTGAGCCTCCCCTCGCGGGCCAGTTCGGTGAGCCGGGCGAACTCGCCGGTCAGCCCCTCGGCGTCCCGCGCGTGGGCGTCCCGGACGACCGGCACGACCAGTCCGCGCGGGGTCTGCGCGGCGAACCCGAGGTGCACCTGGTCGAGCTGGACGATCTCGCGCGTCTCGGTGTCCACGTACGAGTTCAGCTCGGGGTGACGGGCGAGCGCGGCCGTGCAGATACGGGCGAGCAGCGCGAGCAGGGAGATCTTCGGTCCCCCGGCCGCGTTCATGGCGGCCCGTGCCCGCATCAGTTCCGTCGCGTCGGCGTCCACCCAGCAGGTCGCGTCGGGGATCTCCCGGCGGCTGCGCGCGAGCTTGTCCGCGACGGCACCGCGTACACCCTTGAGCGGAATACGGTGCCCCGCGGGGCTCGCGGCCGGAGTGACCGGGGTGTCCAGTGCGGCCGGGGGCGCCGCCGGGCGCTCCCGCACCGCCGCCTCGGCCCGCAGCACGTCCTCCACGTCCGCGCGCAGGATCAGCCCGTCCGGGCCCGAACCGTGCAGGGTGCGCAGATCGACGCCGTTGTCACGGGCGATGCGGCGGACGAGGGGGGAGATGACGGCGACGGGGCCGTCGGCGTGGGCGGGAGGCGCGTCCACGCGGTCCGGGGTGCGATCCGGAGTGCGGGCCGGGGTGACGGGCGCGGGCGTGTGCGACGCGGCGGGGAAGGCGGGCGGGCGGGACGCGC
>NZ_WWIR01000637.1 GCF_009863025.1 Streptomyces sp. SID4985
TGGCCTCCGGTTGGGGGAGTTGGCTCCACTGATCGGGCGGAGTTGTCGTGTCGCTCGGGGGGTGGGGGCGGGCGGGTGCGTTGGGGCGGGAAGTTCATATGGTCATGCGATCGTCTGCCTCCTTGCCTCCTCTGGCCTCCTTGCCTTCCGTTTTCTGTCTTGCCTCGGCCGTCGTGCTGCTCCCGCTGAACCCCTCCGCCGCGCACGCCGCCGCCACGGCCGGGTGCGCGCCCTCCGGTGACGGGCGGTCCTTCCCGCTGGAGACCCGTATCCATGGCGGTCCCAACTCCTATGCGGCGGGCGGCGATTACGGCGTCTGGTACATCGACCTCACCAACACCACCCAGGACACCTGCACCGGCGTCCACCCGGTCGTCGTCCTCACCGACGAGCGGCGCGTGCTGAAGCCCGTACAGCCCAGGATGGATTTCTACGACGGCTCCCGGGCATGGCCCGTACGGTTCGTGACCACCGACGAGCAGGAGCTGATCGGGGTGCTGGAGGGCGACGGGTTCGGCGGGTTCACGGTGGCCCCCGGCAAGACGGTGAGCGTCAAGGTGCGCCTCGCCCTGGCCCCGGACGCCACCCCCGAACAGGTCACCGCCAACGCCGCCGTCGTCCAGCGGAAGGGCGACGACGGGGACTGGGTGGGGGAGTCCAACGCCTATCGGTTCGGGGTCACGGAGGAGGGGCGCGGGGAGGAGGAGAGCGGTCGGGAGGAGAGCGGTGAGGACGAGTCGCCTACCGCACCGACAGTGCCTACGGCGTCTACAGCCCCGACAGGGATGCCCACCGGCACCGTCGGCCCCGGTACCGCCGAGACCGGAGCCGCGCGGGAGACCACCCCCAGCACCGCGAACCCCCGGACCCCCGTCGCCACCACCCCGGGCACCCCCGCCCCCGCCGACACCCACTCCACCGCCCTCACCTCACCCGGCACCCACCCCGCCCTCACCCCGGCCCCGACCCT
>NZ_WWIR01000638.1 GCF_009863025.1 Streptomyces sp. SID4985
TGGCCGGCGCACCGGCCTGGGTGCTGCCGCCCTCTTCCTTCATGGCCTTGGCCTCGCTCTTGAGGATGCGCGCGGACTTGCCGAGCGAGCGGGCCATGTCCGGAAGCTTCTTCGCGCCGAACAGCAGGATGATGACGACGAGGAGGAGAATGATCTCGGGGGCTCCGAGCCTTCCGAACATAAGTCTTTACCTTCTCACCGAGGCGGCTGGATGGGGTGCCGTCCGAACAGTCGGGCAGGCGTCCGAGCGATCGTGGTCGTGGCGATCGTAACGCTCAGAGGTGAACGCGAAGCGATCCCCGCGCATCGTCCCGGTCCGCGATGCGAGCCTCGTTCCGCGCACCGCGAGAAGCAGCGTACCTGCCCGCCCCGGTCGTCCGACAGGAGGAGGGGCGCCCCGCCCTTGATGCGGCCGGGGCTTCAAGGGCGGGGATGGCGGACGTCACAGCGTGTCGGCGGCCCGTGCCGCGCTGACCGCGGCCCGCTCCAGGTCCTCCGCCGCCCGGCCGATGCGCTCGGCCGACCGCGCGACCTGCTCCCCGAGGCCGCGCGCCGCCAGGAACACCCGGACGGCGAGCACCCCCAGGACGAGAAGACCCAGGAAACCCATGGCTACGGCGAACATCGGCCAGAACATGCCGTTGAGCCTAGACGGTTCCGGACGGTGGGCAGGTCACGCGGTGGAGTGCAGCCGCAGCGTGCTCACGCCGCCGCCGGTCAGCAGCTCCACGATCCGCTCCCCGGCCGGTTTGCGGACGGCCGCCCCGCAGCCGGGGCAGGTGAAGGCGTAGAAGGTGGTGCGGCTGGAGGCTCCGACGGCCAGGCGCAGGGCGCTCGCGGCGAGTTCGAAGCGGCCCCGGCAGTCCGGGCAGCCCGCCTTGAACACCACGGGCACCACGCGCCGCATCCCGGCGAAGGCGGCGGCGACCGTCATCCCCCGGACCCCCGTCCCCCGGCCACCGCCCGCCGTCCGGGCCTCGGACACCGAAACCTCGCTCACAGCCCGCGCTCCCCCCGGTCGTACGTCCCGTCCGCGCCGCCGGACACCCCCTCCGGCCCGTCGTCGGCGCTGTCGTGGGCGCTGTCGTGGGCGTCATACGACTCGTACGCCGCCAGTGCCTCGCGGGCCGCCCGGCGGGCGCTGTCGGCCAGTTCGGGCGGCGAGACGATCCGGCCGTCGCGGCCGAGCCGCAGCGCGAGGCGCCGCAGGGAGGCCGGGTCGGGGGTGCGCAGGGTGATGCGCAGCCCGCCGTCGGGCAGCTCGTCGGCGCTGTCGTGCGGGTAGTACTCGGCGACCCAGCGGCCGCCGGGGCCGACCTCGATCACGACCTCGGGGTCCTCGGCGGCCGGCTGCACCAGCGCCTCGGAGAGGTCGCGGGGTGCTATCTCGGGCGGCGCGGACGGCTCGTCCAGGATGCGGATCTCGGCCACCCGGTCCAGGCGGAAGGTGCGGCGCGCCTCCGAGCGGCGGCACCACGCCTCGACGTAGGTGTGGCCGACGCTGACCAGCCGGATCGGGTCGATCTCCCGCTCGGTCAGCTCGTCGCGGGCCGGGGAGTAGTAGCGGATCCACAGCCGTCGGCGCTCGGAGATGGCCCGGTCCACGTCGGCGAAGACGCCGCCCTCGGACTCGAAGGTCACCGAGAGCCGTGAGCTGGCCCCGGCCGCCTCGCCCGCCGCGGTCTCCACCTTGGCGGTGGCGCGCAGCAGCGCCTGCCGGTCGCTCTCGCGCAGGCCGGGCAGCGTGGCCACGGCGCGGGCGGCCACCAGCAGCGCGGTCGCCTCGTCGGCGGCCAGCCGGAGCG
>NZ_WWIR01000639.1 GCF_009863025.1 Streptomyces sp. SID4985
GTGAGCCAGCCCTCGGCGACCAGGCCCGCGTACGCCTCGGCGACGGTGTTCCGGGCGATCCCGAGGTCGGCGGCGAGCGCGCGGGAGGAGGGCAGCCGGGTGCCGGGCGCGAGCCGTCCTTCGCGCACCGCGTCGCGCAGCGCGTCGGTCAGCCCCTGGCGCAGGCCGCTGCTCCCGGCCGGTTCCAGGTGGAGGTCGATGCCCGGATTGGCCCACGATTCCGCCATGGGAATGGACCATACTCCTGGGCCGCTCCCCGCCTAGGCTCGACGCATGGACACCGCACAGGACACCACCGCGTACGCCCCCGAGCACCCCGCCCGCCTGGCCTGGACCGAGCACGCGCCCGAGGTCTACAAGGCGATGGTCCGCCTCGACATCGCCGCCCGGCAGGGCCTCGACCCGCGCCTCCTCGAACTGGTCAAGATCCGCGCCTCCCAGCTCAACCACTGCGCCTTCTGCCTCGACATGCACACCAAGGACGC
>NZ_WWIR01000640.1 GCF_009863025.1 Streptomyces sp. SID4985
GCGCCGGAGCGGACGACCCGGGCCAGCGCCCCGCTCACCGCGCTCCCTGCGCCGCGCCCCGGCGGGTGAGCGTGGCCAGCGGGACGAACGCGGGCGGGGAGGTCCGCTCGGCGGTGACCGCCTCCACCCTCGTCAGCTCCGGTGCCGCGGCCAGCACCGCCGCGCGGACCACCTCGGCGACATCCGGCGTGTCCGAGCCGCACCCGGCGCCGCAGCCACCGCCGCCCGGGTCCACCCGGACCCGCGCCACTCCGCC
>NZ_WWIR01000641.1 GCF_009863025.1 Streptomyces sp. SID4985
GGGTTGTCGTGCTCGGCGATGTACGTCTTGCCGTCCGTGTAGCGGACGATGTCGCCGGTGACGTACGACTTACCCGCGACCCAGTTCGGGTAGCTCGCACACGAGTTGGACGAACCGCCGCCGCTGCCGTCGCAGCCGTACGGCTCCCAGTACCAGGTGCTGATGACCGGGTCGTAGCCCGGGTTGTCGTGCTCGGCGATGTACGTCTTGCCGTCCGTGTAGCGGACGATGTCGCCGGTGACGTACGACTT
>NZ_WWIR01000642.1 GCF_009863025.1 Streptomyces sp. SID4985
CCGGTGACGACACCGGCGGCGACGGCACCGCCGTCCAGCTCTGGGACTGCCAGCAGGCCACCTCCCTCGACCAGAAGTGGACCTGGACCGGCCAGACCCTGCGCACGCTGGGCAAGTGCCTGGACATAGCCGGTGGCGTGAGCGCGGCCGGTACCAAGCTCCAGCTGGCCACCTGCAACAACGGCGGCTACCAGAACTGGGTCC
>NZ_WWIR01000643.1 GCF_009863025.1 Streptomyces sp. SID4985
TGTTCCAGGACCTCGATGAGGGCGGCGGTGTCATAGCTGCCGGGCTTGAGATGGAAGCATAGGCGGGCCCCGCGTTCGGGGTCGGTGGAGTGGTATCCCAGGGCCCCGGCCATCGAGGCCCGTTTCCAGTTCAGCCGGTGTCGCAGGAGCGGGGTTCGACCTCGGGGTGCGTAGGTGCGGCGGATCTGGGGCAGCAGGGAGACGCCTGATTCGTCGAGGAACACGATCCAGGCACGTGTGTTCACCGCCCCTTTTTGATGCGCGGCCACTCGTGGGCGATCCAACGGGCGATCTCGGATTCGTCCCTCTCGACGGCCCGCCGCTCAGGTCGCTGCAGACTCCATCCGAGCCGGCCGGTCAGCAGCCGCCACACCGACGCCCTCGACAACGACACGCCCGTCACCCGCTCCACGACGATGCCGACCCGCTCCAGGGTCCACAGGTCGGCTTCGAAACCATGAACCTGGGCTCCCCGTTCCAACGCGACCCGGACCGTCTCGGCCTGGGCGTCATCCAGCTTGGGCGGGCGACCGGTTGCCGCACGGCGTCGCAGTGCATCAGCACCGCCTTCTTCCCATACCCGCCGCCACCGTCGCACGCTCTCGGCACACACACCCACCGCCCGCGCGATCTCCGCATTCGAGACGCCGTCCCCGAACAACTCGACCGCCCGAACTCGCCGCGCTTCCGCCAACTGCGGCCGCGACAACGGAGGAAGAGAGGAACCGACCGCACAGGGAGAAGGTTCATAAGCCACCCCGACAGCCTTCCACCCACACGGCCACCACACCCACCGAACTTACGAAAAGATCAGTAAGGAGGCTTTCGTATGGCCGTTGTTGGTAAGCCGGGCTATCCGTATCTGCGGAATGGCCGGGCGCTGTCAGCGCCGACCGGCAGCAACGGTGGCTCAGCGGAAGGGTCCTCCGGGCGGCCACCACGATCTACCCGGCCCGTGCCCGGACCACAACCGCTGATACCGGCCACCGAAGTAGCCCCCCAGCCTCCGTCAGCGTTCCCCCGGTCCGCCCGCACCCGATAACCCCGCCCGAGAGGTAGGACTTCCCCGTGCTGCAGCACGAACCCGACGTGGCCTTCGGCCTCCACCCCGACCTCGGCGTCATCGCCGCTGTCGCGGACGACAACCAGTACCTGCTGGCGGTGCTGGACGAGTACGGCTTCAAATACGACGCATCCCTTGACCTCTCCGTGGTCCCCAGCGAAGTCCCGCACAGCAAGGCCGTTCGCATGGTGGCAGCCCTCACCTGGGAACTGAAGCACTCCGGTTGGATGGTGGACGTCGCCCCGGCTGTCTCCATGCACACGGTCCTCGACCCCATCCAGCCCTCGGCCGCTGCGCCGACGCGCGCCGCACAGCCTGACAGCACGCCCGAGGAGCGCACTCGGGCCCGCGCGGCAAGGGCCGCCTCGCCGCAACTCCCCGCAGCCGCACCGTCAAATCCTCCACCCCCAGCACCTCCCACCACAGCGCCCCCGAGGGGTGCGGGCCGTACCCGCTGATCCCCGTCATCCCAGCCCCGGTAGCTCGGCCTCGTGGCAATCCCGCTCGAACTCCTCACAACCCTGGTGAAACGGAGCACGTACCAGCGTTTTCCGGCCGGGCCAAATCGTGGATGCGGTGAACCCTCTCTCCCTGACGATCCGATCCGCTGCGTTTGGGAGGCCCACGTGCCTGTTCCTCCGATCACCATCACTGCCGAGTTCAGCGGCAGCGTCGTGGCCAAGGGAGCCACCGACGATCTCTCCGCCTCGCTCCTGAAGCACGCCGGGTTCCAGCAGATCGACGACTGGTACGGCCGACGCCATCGCCTGCCCACCACCACCCCCGTCGCCGACAAGGTCGCCATCGCCAGCCACGCGGCCGAGATGCTTCGCGCCGCCCGCTACAGCGTCGACCTTTCCCCCGCGCTGGACACGGCCCGGATGAGCCCTCCGGCACACCCCCTTGGGCCCTACACCGCTGGAGCGGAACTCCTACAGATCACGGACCGGATCAGGGCTGCCGAGAACGGCTCCGACCTCCAGCGAGCGGTCGACCACCTCCTTCACCCTGAGCACGGTGCTCTTGAGCGTGTACGGGAAGCGCTGGAGGCAGCGGGCGAGCAGATCAACGACCTCGACGACGAGTTGTACGCGCTCGCCGACCGGTTCGGCTTCGCCTCGGAGTTCGTCAGCTCGGCACAGTCGGAACTCATCGGCGCCGAGGCCGAGCTGCGCCGTGTTGGTGACGCGCAGCAGGGCCGGCCCGGGACGCGCTCCCCGAAGCTGACCGAGCATCGGGGCGCTGCTTTGGCCACGTCGCCGGCTGCGGCGAAGGCCAAGGTCACCCCGGTCCTCGGCGGCGAAGCGGCCCGTTCGAGCGCGGCCGTGCGCCCGCCGAGCGCTCCGGGTCCTCGGCGGTAATCCGGGTGCTCATCCGGCCTGACCACCCAGACAGCCCACCAGGAGCACTCGTGCCCGAGTTCTATCCGAGCATCGGTGACGCCGTCGGTGCCGCGATGCAGCACAACATCCGGCTAGCCCACGGCCCCGACGAGCCGCTGCAGGTCCGTCACCTGCCCAGCGCTGCCGCCGACCCGTACTCCGTCCGCGGGATGATCGCCCGCCTCACCGAGGAAGCGACGCCCGACGAGGTGGCGGGGATCCTCGAGGAAGTCAACGGTGCGCTCGTCGGTGCTCTTCCGCAGCTGACCGAACTGGTCGCCGCTGCCGCCGACTGGACTCGTGTCCGTCTGACGTTCGACGAGCCGTACCACACCCCCACCTGGGAGACCTGGACTCGACTGGCCGCCGCCCACGCGATGCTCGGGGACGTTCAGGAGCAGTTGGAGGTCGCCGAGGACGGGGTCGCCGCGTGCCCGGCCCAGCGTTCAGACCCCCGGCACCACGACAAGGTCCACATCCTGCGGACCCATGAGCTGCTCGACGACGTCTTCGGTGCGGGCCCGGTTGCTGCAGCACCTCCCGCCCGGGATCCGGACGCCGACGATCCACGCCGGCGGGCCGTCGGCTCCGTTGGCGAGGTCGTCGAACCCGAGCCCCGGCGTCTGGCCGCCGCTCGCCAAGTCTCGCCAGTCGCGGCCAAGGCGGGCACCGCCACCAGCGCCCTGGTGCCCGACGCGCCACCCCCGCCTGCGGCACGTCCCGCCGGCCGTCCCCGCTGAAACGTTCCGCTCGATCCACGAGGAGTGAGCCCGTGAGCTGTACGAGAGCCGAGCGCGCCCCGCTCCCGCCCGCTCACCCAAGGAACCGCCGTGCCTTCTCCGCGTACCAGCGCGCCGTCGACCACCACCGGGTCGGACGCGCTCCTCTATCTCCTGTTCGGCGTCCTCGGCGCCGCGATGGTCTTCGGCTCTCTCGCCTGGCTGACCGGTAACCTCACCAACGTCCTTGTCGGCAGCGGATCGTGGGCCGCGTTCCGTGCCAGCGACGCCCTGCTGCATCCCGGGGTGCTGTGGCCGTCCCTGAGCGCCACCGCGTTGCTGGCCGGGGCCCGCGTCGTTCCCGGCCTACTCACCCTGGGCCTGATCACTACCGGTCTGGTGCTGTGGATGCGCTGGCGCTCCGGCGCCCAGTCGGGTCTCGCGCGGAAGGCCGATCTGGTGCCGCTGCTGGACAAGGAGATCACCGCCAAGGCGAAGAGCCTGCGCCCGTCCCTGGGCGGCCGGGAGGGTAAAAGAGGTCAGTCCCGCTGATCGCGGCATCCTGCTCGGCACACTCGTCCCCGGTCGGGCCGAGGTCCGCGCTTCGTGGGAGGACGTGATCGTCGCGATCATGGCCCCGCGTTCCGGCAAGACGAGCGGACTGGCGATCCCGGCGATTCTCTCGGCGCCCGGCCCGGTCCTGCTCACCAGTAACAAGGCCGCGAACGATGCCTTCACCGCCACGGTGGACGCCCGCGCCGAGGTCGGCACGATCTGGACGCTGGACCCCCAGCAGATCGCACACCATCCGCGCGAGATGTGGTGGGACATCCTGGCCGACGCCCGCGACCTGGCCGGGGCAAAACGCTTGGCCGGGCACTTCGTCGCCGCGAGCGTGGACGAGTCGAGCGGCTCCGACTTCTGGTCCACCGCCGCCTCGAACACGTTGGGCGCGCTGTTCCTGGCCGCCGCGAGCCACCGGCGGCCGATCACCGATGTCCTGGCCTGGCTCGCCACTCCCGCCGACCGGACCCCGGTGGACCTGCTCACCGACGCCGGCCACGACGCGGTCGCCGCCCAGCTTCAGGGCACCGTGTCCGGTGCGACCGAGACCCGCGACGGCATCTACGAGACGGCTCGGCAGTACGCGAGCTGCTTGCTGGACCCGGATGTCGCCGCCTGGGTCACACCGAACGCAGACCTTCCCGAGTTCACGCCGTTCGCCTTCGCCACCTCCCGCGACACGCTCTACCTCCTGAGCAAGGACGGCGGCGGCAGCGCGAGCGCGATCATCGCGGCGGCGGCCGACGCCGTGATGCGTGCGGCCGTCATCGTCGCCGAGCGCTCCGGCGGACGGCTCGACCCGCCCGCCCTGTGCGTCCTCGACGAGGCCGCCAACGTGTGCCGCATCTCGGATCTGCCCGACCTCTACAGCCACTTGGGCAGCCGGGGCGTCATTCCCATGACGATCCTGCAGTCCTACCGGCAGGGCCAGCGCTGCTGGGGCGAGGCCGGCATGGACGCCCTGTACTCCGCCGCCACCATCAAGATCATCGGAAGCGGGATCGACGACGCGGACTTCGCCGACCGGCTCAGCAGGCAGGTCGGTGACCACGACGTCCAGACCACCTCGGTGTCCACCAGCGAGAGCGGCAAGTCCACCTCGGTGAGCATGCGCACCGAGCGGATCCTGCCGCCCGACGCGATCCGCGCCCTCCCCAAGGGGAAGGTGCTGCTGCTGGCCACCGGCATCCGTGTCGCCATGCTCAACCTCAAACCCTGGTACAAGGAATCCTCCGCCAAGGTGGTCGGCCCGGCCTCCGCGCGCGCCACGCAGGCGATCACCGAGCGAGCCCTGGCGAAGAGCATCGGGCGCGACGACTTCGGGCTGTCGGCGTGAGCGCGCCCACACCGCGTCCCGGGCGGCTGCCGTGCTCGCCGGTCGTTCTGCGCGACGGCCGGTGGTGGCTCGTCGGCAGGACCGGCTCGATTCCCGCTTCCGATCCCGCGTTCATCGCTGTGCTGGACGACTTCGCCCAGGCGATGGCCGCTGCCGACCGGGCGGTCGCCGGACTTCGTGCCCGGCAGAACGGGTCGTGCGCCTCCGGCACGGGAGAGGGACGATGACCCCGCTGCTGCGTGCCGAGCAGGCGGTCCTCGGCTCCGTGCTCCTCGACCCCGCCCAGCTCTCGAACCTGGACTGGCTCGCGCCGGATCACTTCTACCGGCCCATCCACCAGGCGCTGTTCGCCGCGCTTCGCAAGCTCCATAGCGACGGCCACCCGGCGGTCGGTGCCGAAAAGCCGGTGCCGATGTCCCCCGCGTGCGGCGCCTGGCCTGACGACGCCGCCTTCGGCGACAACCCACCGGCCCTGCGCCAGTGGGTGACGGACGCGGTCGACGAGGCCGGCCGCCATGTCCGCGGGCTGACCGCGGCGTACGCCCACACCCTGATCTCGGCCTGCCCCCGCCCCGAGCACGCCCCCGTGTACGGCCGCATGGTGCTGGAGGGGGCGATCCACCGCACCGTGGCCCAGCACGCGATCCGCCTGCACCAGGTGGCCCGTGCCGACACCCTGCAGGGAGAGGTCGAAGGCTCGCTGCGGTCGGCGGACATCCTGACCGGCGTCCTCACCGATCTTGCGCGGCGCTGGGGAACCGACCCCCGCCCGGTCGCGCCTCCCGCTGCACTGACCGCCGCCCTCACCGTGCCACCGGTTCGGGCCGACCTGGTCGCCGAGGACGAGCGCTTCCTCCTGGCCGTCCTCGCCGAGCAGCGGAGGGCCCTGGACGAGGTCGTGGCCTGGCTGCGGCCGGGGGACTTCGCCGATCCGGCCCACGGGCAGGTCTACAAGTGCCTCGGCGCGCTGCGTCATCGGGGCGAACCCGTCGACCGGATCACCCTGCTCTGGGAGGCACAGCGGCGTGGGCTTCTGGCCGACGGCACGCTGTCCGGCGAGCAGCTCACTGCCATCTGCGACGGCATGGTCCCGGGCAGCGCCGGATGGTTTGCGGAGCGGGTGATGCGCTCCTCCCTGACCCGGACCGCAGCCGCCTCGGCGTGCGCTGTCCGGGCTCTGGCCGAGGACGAAGCCCTGGACCCCGGTCGGCTGATCAACCACGCCCTGCACGTGCTCGGTCCGCTCGACGAGGTCCACGCCCGCTGGCAGGCCGCGAACGGCAGTCCGGCTCCGAAGCCGCCGACCGCCCTGGCGCCAGGTGGCCCGCCTCCGGGCCGAGTGCAGGCCGCCCGCGCCCGCAGCATTCCGCACCCGGCCCCAGCGCCCCCGGCCCGGACCAGCCCCGGCCCTGGGCCCGCGCCAATCAGGGCCCGGTCGCCTGCGCGCGGCCACTCTTAACCCTCTCAGTCTCGCGCCATGTCCCCTTCCCTCGCTTGGAGTTCACCTTGAAGGACACCTCATTTTCCGATGCCGCGGATCTGCGCGCCACCGCATCAAGCTTCGATGCCGTGCGCGGCGAACTTCCGACTGCCGGGGATCCCGACCGCCCGCTCGACAACGTCACCGTTGGGCGCCAGCTCTCCGCCGTCGGCACGCTGCTCGCCGAGCTGGCCGACGAGGTCCTCTTCCGTGCCACCCACCAGAGGCGGGACGGGCACACCGGCCCGGCCCTCATGGGCTTCGCCGCCGCCGTCAAGCCCGCGTGCCAGGCAGCCTCCGCGCTCGCAGCGGCGGCGCGCCGGCTCGCCGCCCGCGACCATGCCAAGCACCTCGGCGACGAGCCCGCGCCCGAGGAGTACGACCGGCTGGTGATGAGCAACGCCCTCGGTATCGCGGACGAAGCTCTGCGCGAGACCTCCGAGGACCTTCGCACCGCAGCGGCGGCGATCTCGCCCTCGACCGCCCGCGCCGAAGCCGCTCGCAGCCGGTCCACGACCGCGGCGCCCTCTCCCACTCCGTCGCCCCCTGCCGTCTCACCGGCAGCTCCGCCGGGCCGGCTCGCGCGGGGTCGCTGACGTGCGCACCACGCACCCGCACCCTCCGCTGATCGGGTCGCTCTGCTCGGGGTACGGCGGCCTCGACCTGGGCGTGCAGTCCGCTCTCGGCGGCACGCTGGCCTGGCACGCGGAGGTCGATCCGAACGCCTCGCGCATCCTGGCCCGCCACTGGCCGGGCGTCCCCAACCTGGGCGACATCACCACCGTCGACTGGTCCACCGTGGCCCGGGTGTGCGTCCTGACGGCGGGCTTCCCCTGTCAAAGACGTCTCGGTCGCCGGCCGCCGGGCCGGACTCAACGCCCATACCCGTTCCGGGCTTTGGCTGCACGTCGCCCGTGCGGTCGAGGTCCTCCGCCCTTGCCTGGTTGTGATCGAGAATGTCCGCGGCCTCCTCACCTCCCCCGCCGGTTCCCCTGGCGACGTGGAACCCTGCCCGTGGTGTCTGGGAGACACCCCAGGTCAGCCTCCTCTGCGGGCACTTGGTGCCGTACTCGGCTCCCTGGCCGACCTCGGGTACGACACGCGCTGGCGCGTGCTTCGCGCCTCCGACGTCGGAGCCCCGCACCGTCGCGAGCGCGCTTTCCTCGTCGCCTGGCCCGCCGGGCACCCTGCTCAAGACGCCGACGAGCAACATCGGCAAGAACGGCGGCTCCCAGCACCCGGACAAGAGGAAGAGCGGGGGGCACGGCCCGAACCTGGCCGACGAGGTCGAGTGGCTGCTGCCGACGCCGAAAGCATCGGACGGGATCAAGGGCTCGCCGAACCAGCGGCACGGCAACGGGGACTTGACGCTGCCCAGTGCGGCGGCGTCGCTGCTGCCCACCCCGAGGGCCGGCGACACCGGTGCTCCCAGGCGCCGTCCTCCCTTGTCGGCGGTGGTCCTGCCGCTCTGGACGGAGGAGTCGCCGCAGGCCGGGGAGCGGAACGGCGATGGGGGCCGTACGCAGCCGCCATCACCCGATGGGAGACGCTGACCCGTCCCGCGCCCGAGCCCACCGACGCTGGCGGCCGGCTCCGCCCGGACTTCGTGGAGTGGATGCAGGGCCTCGACGCCGGCTGGGTCACCGCCACCCCCGGGCTCGGGCGTCCGGCGCAGCTCACCGCGCTCGGCAACGGAGTCGTCCCCCAACAAGCGGCACGGGCTCTGCAGTTGCTGGCTCCGCCCTTCCCGCGCTGCCCTCGCTGCGCGGGCGGGTAGCGCTCCCCTACCGGGTTTTCCCGGCCGGGCCAAACCGTGGTTTCTCCGGATCCTCTCGGGCATGTCGCCGTCTCACAGATGGAGCACGCCCCGATGTCCGACACCAGCCCGACCACCCCCGGCCCTGAGCCGTTCCGCGTCCCCGACGGGGACCTCGACGACCTCGCCAGCACCCTCGCCAAGACCATGGCCGAGGTCAGGCAGCACGGCGTCATCCTCGACCGCCTCGGCTCCGAGCCCGATCCCGCACCTGCTGCCGACCAGCAGGCCGACGGCGTTACCGGAGCCGAGGCGGCCGGTGCCGAGCAGGGCGACGGCCCCACCTCGGTATTCATCCTCGCCCTGGGCAGCGAGGCGTACGCCGTCGAACTCGCCGCCCTCACCGACTGGGTGAACTACCTCTTCCTCCCGGTCTACGGCCGCGAGATCAGCACCACTCGTCCATGGTGCGCGCAGTGGCACGAGCACCCCGAGGCCGTCGCCCGGCTCCACGCGCTCTGGCTCGCGTGGCAGCAGTTCACCGACGTGGAGGCCGGCCTGTCCGGTCCCTCCGCCTGGCACCGCGACCACCTGGATCAGACGCTGGCGCACCTGCGTGCCCCCGACGGGCCCTTCGCGGCGTGCACGACGAGCGCGAACCGCCCCAACCACCGCGTGCTGGCCACCCCCGCACCCGAGCAGGCGGGGGCGGCGGCGTGAACGACGACCTCGACTTCGACCTCGGCGATCTCGCGCCCGCCGACGCTGCCTCGGAAGAGGCGATGGAGACGCTTTGGGCCGGTGACCTGACGGTGCTGTCCCAGCACCACACCGCTCCCCACGGTTCCCACAGCTTCGTCCTCGCCCACGACCGGTCGGTCACGTGGGGGATCCCCGGCGGACCGCAGGTGGTTGCGATCGCGGTCGCGCGGGACCTCAGCCGGTCCACGTTCACTCTGGAGACGAGCTACCACGCCGCGGCGTCCTTCGCCCAGAACTGGCTGGTCGAACGCGGCTGTCCGCCCGAGCGGATCGCCCTGGTCGGCGACGAATTCGTGAAGCCCGCCGACGACCTCACGGTCCAGGTCGAACAGCAGATCCGGGAGTCGGGCACACGCTACGAGGTCCTCGACACCTACACCTCGGACTTTGATCCGGGCGAGACGTGGACGCTGACCCGTGACTCCAGTGCCGCCCAGGCGCCGGTTCGCGTCTTCCACGAAGAGTGGGACCACGAGGCCGGCACGTACACGATGCGCGAGGGCGCCTTCGCCGATGCCGGTGCCGCCCGCTCCTGGCTGGACGACCGCGACGGTCCGCTGCCGGAACCGCCGGAGTACAGCGATCACAACGGTGCCGTCGTCCGGGCCCGCATCGCCCGTATCGCGCTCGCCCGGTCGGCCGATGCCGCCGCGATACAGAAAGCCATCCGCGACACCCCTAACGCACCGCCGGCGGGCCCGGCCCCGCGTCCAGTGCAGGGGAGGCCGCTGTGAGCCGCGCTCGCTTCGCCTTCGCCGCGCACCCTGACGCCATCGCAGACCTGCGAGAACTTCCCTCTGAAATCCGTGACTTGGCGCTGCTGGAGCTGCAGAACCTGGTCCACGGAAGTGACGACTGCCTGCCGTTGAAGGGCCGCCTCGCCGGCTTCCACAAGGTCTACGTCGACCCGGACGTCGCCTACCGGATGGTCGTCCAGTTCCGCCCCGCTCCGCCCACCTCGGCGCATACGCGCGAGATCTATCTCGTCGCCGCCGGAAGCCGGAAGGACTACGCGGTCTACCGCTTGGCCCACCTGCGCACCAGGCCCCAGCACATCGAGACTGACTCCACCGCGGACGCCCGCGTACGGGCCGCCCAGTCCCGGTCGTCGCTCGCCGTCGACCAGCCGACAGCAGGTCCGGCAACTCCGCCGGCAGCCCCAGTCCCGGCCGCCGGGCCCCGAAAGGTTCCCCAACGATGACCACCCACCGCGCTCCCCTCACCCGTACCGAACTGGCGGACCTTCTCACCGACGCCGCGCAGAGTGTCTCGGGCATCCTCACCGCCGAGTACCCGACGGCCGTCAGCCGTTCCTACCTGCACCCCGTGCTGGGCGCGCTGTCCACCGGGCCCCGTGTGGTCGGCGAGCTGAGCGACCGCGTCGAAGAGTTCGTGGCGGCCGAGCCGCGTCCCTCCACGCCGGCGGGCCTGTTCACCCTGGCCTCCTACGCCTCCGCGCTGGGGTGGCTCACCGAGTCCTTCGCCGAGCTGACCGCCTCGGTCGAGCAGATCTACACCCGCGTGGGCATCCCCACCGAGCCGCACGGCCCGGTCGTCGCCCCGCCCGACGGCGCCGAACGGGACGGCGAGTCCGGCTTCGCGTTCAGCGCGCTGGAGCTGGCGGCGATCCGTACCGCGGCCGAGGCCGCCGACCTCGCGCCGGACGACTACGTCGAGGTCCTCTCCGAGTCGCTGCTCGCCGCCTCCCGGATCACCGACGCCTGCGTGGAGATCTCCAACGGCCTGCTCGAAGACGCCGCATACGTCCGCGACGAGGCAACCGACCACGTCTGGATCGGCGAAGGCCCCGGCAGCCTGCCCACCCTGGTCCGCTCCCTGCTCGCCCGGATGGAGGTGGCAGTGTGAACCCCTACGACGCGAACACCCACCCCGGTCCACACCTCGTGGCCGAGACGCTGGGCGTCTCAGACGTCGGCACGCTCAACCTCGCGCATCGCCGTGGGGAGCCTTTGTATGGGGCTGCGATACGGGTGATGCAAGCCGCGCACAATCTTGACGAGCGACACGGCCGGGTGACGCACGCGGCCCGGTACGCTCGCAGGCTGCTCGAACCCCTCGCGCGCGGCGAACTCGACGGTGCACGCGTCTCGTACGCGATGCTGCAGACTGCGGTCCCAGAGCTCGGAGACCTTCTTGCCCAGCAGGACCGGGCCCACGATCAGCTCGTCGAGTCCGTTTTCGCATACCAGCGCCTTTTGCCCGGTGCGGGTGCGGCTAAGCGCTCGGAAGCAGTTGTCCTGGGCAGGCCGGCGCCAACTCCGGACGTGCAGGGCACATCTCTGGCCGAGCCGACTCCTTCCCCTGAACAGCTACAGGCTCTCGAAGTGATAAAGCGCAGTCGGGCGTGGCTGAAAGAGCGCGTAGTGCGCGCTGGCCTTCGTGTCGCCACCGACGCGGGATCGCGGCGTATCGACCTTGCCACGGTAATGACGATGTATGACGCGAGATGGGGCGAGCGCGACACCAACACCACTCTGCGCCTCGGGCAGCGGCTTGCGCTCACGGCGCTCGGCGAGGCGGTTTTCCGCGCCGGATGCGCCACAGATCTCCGCGTTGCCGCAGCTCTGCGTCGTGGTGCGTCAACAAAGGCATCACCGTGTTCACCGACGAACCCGCCGCCCTCGCCGTCCGGGGCCAAGCACGGCCGTTCCCTCTGACCCCTTCCTGAAAGAGAACACTCCATGTCCGCCCCCGTACAGCCTGCCTCCTTTTCTATCGGCTCGGTCGATGCCCAGCGTGTGGAGGACGCGTTGTCCCTGATGGCGCCGAAGTGGACCACCTGGTCGGCGATGACGTTGGCCCAGGCGGGCCGCCCGATGCGAGTGCGCGACGTTTCCACCCGACTCCCCTTTGTCAGCGAGCAGTTCGTCGGCAAGCGGTTGGCGACGATGCACTCGGATGGGCTGGTTGTCCGGACCGACGACAGCTTTAGGGCCCCGTACCAGCTCAGCACGCTCGGCGAGTCGCTGTCTCCCGTGCACCACGCCTTGTCGGACTGGTCCCAGGCTCACCTGTCGCTCGGCCCGATGGCCGAAGCCGAGCGGGTCGAGGATGCCCTGCGCCGCCTGCACCTTCGGCATTCCACCGCCGTGATCCAGGTCCTCGACGCGGGCGGCCCGATGCGGTTCCTCCATATCGCCGAAGAGGTCGACTTGGACCAGGGCTTCATTGGGCACCGACTGCTCCGGCTTCAGGCCGACGGTCTGGTCACGCGCACGGGTCCACGCCACGGCGACCCCTACGTGCTGACCGACGCCGGTCAGGCACTGGGGTCGGTCTACGCGAGCGTGGAGCACTGGAGCGAGCCGATCGCCGTGCGGAGGACGTCGTCGGCGAAGGCCCGTGTCACGGCGGCCACGCGGACCAACATCAGCGTCCCGCTGGCGGCGGAAGGTGCCCGGACCGCGGCGGCCCTGCGTCGCAGTGCTGCGCCGAGCGCTCTGTTCAGCCATGCGCCGCAACCGCAACCGCGGGTGCCGGCGGCCGTCACCGCCCGATCGGCCCCGGGACGGGGTCGGTGAGGCGAGTGGGGCTCAGAGCCAGAGCCGTCTCGCCACCGCCACTGCGTCCGCGCGCGCTCCGGCCGTACGTTCCGCCGCGCACGCGGACGCGTTCCCCTCCTACACATCCGGAGCTTCGACATGCACGACCCTGATGCCCCGTACCGCTACCAAGAGGTGCTGGTCAGCCCCATGTACCTGGCCGGCATGGACGGGACCGCCGACGCCAGCTTCGCCCCGGTGGCCCACTGGCCGCACCACCGCCTCGACGAGGGCCCGTGCCAGCTCGTCGTCACATCGCCCGATCACCGGATTCGGATCGGCTGGTTCGGCGACGACTTCGAGCCGTGGAAGATCACCGCAGCCGAGGAGGCCATTGCCGCGCCGCGCTGGACGGCCACCTTCAACCACGTCACC
Source organism: Streptomyces sp. SID4985 (assembly GCF_009863025.1). Lineage (GTDB taxonomy): Bacteria > Actinomycetota > Actinomycetes > Streptomycetales > Streptomycetaceae > Streptomyces. The sequence continues at coordinate 13,001 of NZ_WWIR01000643.1, forward strand.
CCACCCGAGATCGTCGCCGGGCTCACCGCCGCTCTGGCCCGCGACTACGCCGAGTCCGACGCCTACGACGGCAACGGGCGCTTCCTGGCGCGCCCCTCGTTGTATTGGCGCGACGCCGTCCAGCCGCTGACCGATGCCGGCTGGACCCGCGACGGCGCGGCCGAGCTGGGCACCGTCGAGATCATCGCTCCCGATGGACAAGCGGGCGTTCTGATCGACAACCGTCGCCGTGGTGCGGACGCCGAAACTGTCGAGCTGTGGGCCGGACCTCCCGGGTGGGGCACGCGCGCGGAAGCGGTATTCACGCGCGGCACCCCGTCTCATCTGATCGCCGCGACGGCAGCCGTCATGGCGGATTCGGCCCCGGTGATCCGTGAACGGCACCAGATCCACCGCGAGATGGAGCACCTTGTCACCCTGACTCCGGTCGGCCAGGTCACCGGCCCCCCGCCCGTCCCGCGCGCTCCGACTCCACTCGACGTGCGCCGCACCGCTGTTGTCCAGGCCGTCCAGCGTGCCCAGCGCGTCCCGCGTACCGCAGCCGACCTCCGGGTCATGGCCGCGCAGAGCCGTACCGCGGGTGCGGCGCAGTACCGGCCGGGCAACTTCACGCCCGCCGCCGCAGCCGGGCCGCTGGCCGGCGCGGCCGCTCCGCGGCGCAACCGCTGATCACCGAACCTGCCTTGGGCCCAGCCCTGCGGCCCGCGCCCCCTGTCCCACGGGAGTTCCGTCATGCCCACCGCCACCGCGCTCGACCAGGCCACCGCCATGATCGAGAAGACGTGGGGTCAGCCCATCGAGATCCTGGAAGTCCTCGCGGTCCGTCGCCCAAGCGACGATCCCGTCCTGCGCTCGGCCATGCATGTCCGCGCGGCTCTGGCCATCACCGACAACGCGGTGAGCGCGCACCAAACCCGTCTGCATGCCCTTACCCGACCCGGCTACGTACCGGCCTTCTTCGAACTGGAACGGATCACCAGCTCGGCGGCCGATCTTCGCGTCGCCCATGCGGAGAGCCAGACGTACCTGCAGTCGATCAGGCGCGTGGTGGAAGCCCGCGAAGCCGCCGTGCCCGCCGCCCCGGCCCCGGCGGCTCGCCTGGCCCAGGCCGCTGTCGCCCGCTCCGGGCACACGCCGCACCACCCTGGCCACGCGCCCGGCCCGCCAGCTCCTTCGGCGGCGGTCGGGCCGTCGGCGCCCGCTGCGGGGCCGCGTCGCTGAACGGGTCAGGCGAGGTCCTCGTCGCGGCGGGCGTCCTTGGTACGCGCGCCCACCGCGCGGGCCAGCTCCTCCACCGTCAACTCGACGCGCCGGCCTTCCGCTGCCCGGCGCTCCACGACCGTCTCCTCGTCGGGCCACCTGTCCGGCTGCGCGCCGACGCCCCACTGGCCGTCGGCGACCATGGCAATGTCGCCCACGGTCCACGGCCGCCCGGCGGCCCGGATCTTGCGCTCCAGCCCGGCGCCGTCCCAGTGTCTGCTCGCCTCTGCCACCCCTGCTCCCCCTTCGATGCCGTGTGGCCGTCGCCGCAACCCAGGTACGACAACCGCGTTCGCCGATCCATTCCCCGGCCGTCGCACCGTGCGGACGGTGGCGAGTTCGCCCACGGCAGACGCCATCTGCGGGGAAACGACTACGTACTTCGGCATACGGCATGTCAACGTACGGATGTCGGGAAAAACCCGCAGGTCAACGAAGGGATCGTCCAACCGTGAACGCCTCTGCCGCCCTCCTGCCCGCCGTCGTCCGCCCCGCCGTGGAAGACCGCCACTGGCTCTCGACCGACCACTGCGCGGCCCCGGTGCTCGACCTCCTCGGCGGCCTCGGCTGGTCGGTCGTCGACACCCCGGAGGCCAACGTCCACGCGACCAGCCCGGACGGCCACGTCTACGTCGGCTGGCTCCCCGAGGACGCCACCGCCTGGAAGCGCGGCATCGTCTGGCAGGTCCGCGTACAGCCCGCCGAAGGCCAGGCGTGGGTCCAGGAGTTCGGTCACCACACCCCGGCCGAGGCGGTCGCCGGATTCCTCGCCGCCCTCGTCGCCCACTCCCCGCGCTGACCGCTGAACCGCCGGGGCGGGCCGTGGCGGCCCGCCCCGTTCACCGGCGCTCGTGCCGATCCGCACCCCCGGCGGACCAACCAATCCCCCTGCTCTTGCATGAAGGGCATCAAATGACCATCTACCCTGACGACCTCACCAGGTTCACGCACCAGTTCGTTGGCTTCAGCACCGTCGCGTTCGCGGCTTACGATTCCATCGCGGGCTCCGGCATCACCTCCGGTCTCAACCTGCTCGCCTGCGGGGTGTCGGTGGTGTACACCGTCGGTCGCGGCCAGGACTACCTTCGCCGCAGGGACACCCGGGTCGTCGCCTACCTCTCCGAGAACCCAGGCACTCCTCTCACCAAGATCAGCGCCGCCACCAAGCTGAGCGAGGAAACGGTCGCCAGCTCGCTGCAGCGCCTGGTCGCCGACGGCCTGGTCGTACGGGAGAGCGGCGCCACCCCTCCCACCCGCTCTTACAGCCTGACCCGCTGACTCTGCCTCCCTGGAGCCACCGGCTCCGGGGACTCGCTCGCTTCCCCGTCCAGGGAGTTCCGACCCATGCGCATGCTCCTGGCCTCCCGGCCCGGCTACCGCCGAAAGTGCGCCTACGCCCGACGCTGCACCTGCTACTACCTGCCCGGTCGATACGGCCGCCGGGCCAAGACCCTCCGCCGCCGCGCCACCCGTCACGCCGAACGACGCCGGTGGCAGCGCGACCTCGCCAACGGATCCCTAGAAGGCGTTCAAGCACCGGAAGGTGCGCCTGCCACCTTGAAGGAAAGGATCGACAGAACATGACTCGGGACAAAATGATGACTCGGCGCGGGAAGCGGCGCTTCGACTGCTGCTCGGGGCACAACCCGGATTCCTACCACCATGGGCGTGAACGCGCCCGTGAGGCCCGCGAGTGGCGGCAGGACATCATCTCGGATCTCCCGCACGGGATACGTGGCCCCGTCCAGCTGCCCTGACGCGCACTCTTACGGCCCGCGACAGCTCGTGCGCCCCGACACCTCCTCCGAGCACCCGCCGGTCCAGACGTTTCTTGTCCCCACCCATGAGGAGCCGCTCTCCATGTCCTTCCGTGCCCCGCTCACCGACCACCACGCCGATGGCACGCTCTGCCCGGCCAACCACAAGCACACCAGCTCCGGCAAGCCGCTCCACGCCCACTGCCCCGGCCGCGCATACACGCAGGCCGTCTGCTCGTGCGGCAACTGGGAGATGAAGCAACGCGGCAAGGGCTACGTCAACGAGTGCCGCAGACGGCATCTCGCCACTCACGCCGAAGGGCCGAGGGTCGACCTTCTCCGCCTCGACGCTGTCTGACGCGCTGCCACCAGTCCGGTCCCGAACTCCCGTACCGCTCCCGGAGATCCTCTTGCCCAAGTACCTGACCGTCGGCCACCTGCTCCGCCAGCTTCAGGACCTTGACCCCGGCCTGCCGGTCCGCCTCGCCATCAACCCCGACTTCCCCTTCGCCCACTACGTGGGGGCCAACGTCGTCGTCCAGAACGGCATGGCGTTCATCGCCGACGACGGCCAGGAGGACTACCTCCCGGCGGGGGTACGTGACGCCCTCGACTGGTCCTGACCAGTCACACCAACGCCGAGGAGGCTCCTATCTCGTCGCGATCCCGCCCTTCGTCCGTCCTCCCGCTGCACGGCCTCGCCGTGCACCCCATGCCGGACGGCGTGCACGGCGCGCTGGTCCGGCGCGTCTCGGCCCGGCCCGACGGTCCTCTCGACGTCACGTGGGTCACCGACGGAACCCCCAGACTCCCCCTCGGCCGCATCCGCCTCCACTGGACACCTGCCGCCCGTGGGGGCTGGGACGTCACCGCCCACCTGGGCCTGGCCACCAGCGAGGTGCACCTCGCCTCCTGGCCCGCCGCCCCGGACGACTGGCCGCGACTGATCCGCCCGACCATCCACGAGGTCATCGGCCTGTGCGCCGCCCTCGCGTTCGCGACCGACGCCCTCGACCTCTCGAATCACCTCGCCGAGGTCTGACCGACCACCGCAGAAGGCCGCCCCGCGCCGATCAGGCAGGGGCGGCCTTGCGTGCGTTGCGTACGCTCATCCCGATGAACGAGGAGGACACGATGGTCGACGACCAGCAGCTCTGGGGCTACACGGAGGTCGCCGCTCACCTGGGCATCAGCGTCGGCGCCGCCCGCAGCCGCAAGAGCCGGGGCACCCTGCCCGCGCCCGACGACGACAGCGTGCCGGACCGACCCCGCTGGAAGCCCGCCACGCTCCGGGGCTGGAAGCCGGTCGGTCGAGGATTCCGTAGCGACCTGCACGGCCCGCCCCCGCACGAGATCACCCCATCCGCCTGACCAGCACGCGCACCCGCTCATACGCTGCCGCCATGACATCCGACTCGCCGATGCCGGCCCCGCCGTTTCCTTCGCCCACCAACGCTGTGCTCCGGGTGATCGTCGGCAACGCCATCGACTCGATCCGCAGCGGCCAAGCCTCGGTGGAGGAGGCGATCCTGCACACGGCCGTCCACGGCTGGTACGAGGGCCATGTTGAGGGTGAGGACGCGTGCCCTGGGTGCGACTTCCGGGGTGGACTGCCGAAGAACAGCAACCGCTCCTGACCCCCGTCAGGGGTAACGGGGTGCACGTTGACGTCGACGTCAACGTCCCCGAACGCGATCACGGCGCCGACTTCGAACATCCGCTCACGCCAGGTCGGTGCCCAGCTCGGTCTCAGGTCGGCATTTGAGACAGGGCTCGAAGGCCGGGTCAGTGAGTGCGGCTCGCGCCTCATCGGCTCGCACTCGGCGCGACGGTTCAGCGATTCTCTTGCAGGCGGCCCGATGGACAATCGCGAAGCCGGGATCATCTGCGCTGTGTGCCTGCTGGACCACGTACTCGCCCGCCCGAGCCGACCGCGCAAAAGGAGCAGGGAGCGGGCCAACAGCTCCCTTGGCTCTGCGCGTCGGGTGCTACGGTCGATCGCGCTGCTCCGCCCGTGCGAGGGCCTGCCGCACCTCGGCGAGCTGTAGGGACAGGTAGGTGTTGATCGTCTCGTTCTCGGCGATCTGCCGCTCGACGTGCGCGAGGATCATCCGGCGACGGGGAACATCCTCAGGCAGCTCGGCCATGACGAGCACCCTGCAGCGCCGCCCAGGCTCCGGTGCTGCGACCCAGCCAGTGCTCGTGGACCAGCGCCTTCGCGGACAGGGCGAGCAGCCGTCGTCGCAGCGCCGTGCTCGGCCGGATGCTGAGCTGGCGGTAGACGTCGTGCCACTCCTCGTGCACAGCGGAGCGATCGGTGGGAAGGTTGCTCATACTTCGCATTAGAGCATGTGTTCGATTTAACGTGCTCCCTGAACCCGGCCGTCACAGGGCTCGGCGATAGCGCTGCGCGGCGTCGCGCAGCGCGAGGGCGGTGGGCCGCCGCGTCAGCCAGTGGGTCTCGATGACGGCCTTCTCGGTGATCGCGTCCTCCACGGGGACGGGCGTTGCGGCCGGTCTCCGTCGCGCCGATGGCGTCGACGACCCTCTTACTGGTCGAGGGGATCGGCGAGCTGCACACAGCACTCGGGCAGGTGCCCGCGGCGGCGCGCTGGTTCCGGCGTCCGGCCTGGCGAGCGTGGCGCCGTCGAGCTGGCGTCCGGCGTCAGCCGGTCAACGCTCCCCGCCGCAACCGACGGCGTGCCCAGCCGCATGAGGTGGCCTCTTACGAAGTCGCCGCCGCGCAGGCCCCGTTGGGTGACCACGCTGGCGCCATGTGCCATGAGCGGGTTGCCGACTCGGCGCTCGCCCGGCCAGGGCGAGCGCCGGATTACTCATACTTGTTCACTCGAAAGAGTGAACCGGGCGGAGGGTGCCTGGGGTGGCTTTCAGTGCGGTGTGCGGATTTTCGCACTGCCGGTGACAGGTTCTGTTCACGCGCGCCCAGTTGCTTCAAATCCTGAGCGGGAATGTGTGAATGATTTCGCCACGCGGGCTAGGCCCGAGGAGAGTTCTGCTCCGCTTTCACGGCTATCACCCCAGTCGGCAGGCCGCCTGCTGCCACTACTGTCCAGACAGGCACGGAAAAGGACTCCGAGATTGGTTGGTGCCCGCCTCGGAGCCCCCTTCCTCCGCGCCGGACCAGTGCCATTCGACCTGAGGAGAAGTCAATGATCCAGCACGTCCGCCGAAAGTTGACCAACACCCTTCCGGCGGTGCCAGACATTACCATTCCGGTTTCGCACGCCCTGCAAACCGCCGTGAAGAGTGTATTTATCCTGCGGATTCGGCTCGCGGCCGCACTCACGGTCGGATTGACTGTCGCGTCCCTGGTCCGGCCGGAGTCGGTGCCCGTGAAGGTTCTGCTCACCGTCTCGGTCACCCTGTGCGCCGACCGCAGCGGTCTGACGTTCTACAAGGTCAGCCGCTACCGCTGACTGGCGTCTGCCGCCGGCCATCGCGCAGGTTCGCGCGGTGGCCGACGGTGAGGTCCCGCGCGGGGGCACGGTCAATCCCGTGCCCCCGCAAGCGCGTTGCCTGGGACGCGTGGTGAAAGTGCCGAAGCTCTCCGGTGGACGATCAAGCAGGGCTTCCGCCGTCCGCTGCCGCGAACGGACAACGGGCGCGATCGTTGGTCATGCAGGTTGAGGTGTTGAACGCCCCATGCGCCGCTGGCCGAAGCCGCCTCCTCGGCCATCCGTCCCGAACGCTGCGCGTTCTGCTCGTAGTTCGCGGTCGTCGCCGCCAACAGCGGATCGGCCGGAAGTCGCGTGGCATATACGGTTCCGGGCGACCTGGCCGCCCAAAGGCCTGCCCTCTGCCCTGCGCGGTTCCCGCGACCTTCGCCTTGCATCGAACAGACAGCGTTCGAGCGTGTTCGGGTGGTGTACCGGCCCCTTCCTGTCGCAGAGGCGAACGCCCCGCTGCTGCGGCACCGGACTGAATTCTCAGCGACTCCGGCCGACCGCGTCCTGGGAATGCCGCCCGCTACCTGCGAGCTGCTGCGACACCAGGTCCTTTCAAATGTCATCAACAGGGGGCATATGCCCGTGTCGGATGCCGCCTGACCTGCGGGTGTGCGCCGGAGCACATCTGCCACGGTGATGCAAGTTTTGCTCCCGAACGCGTTTCGCTCGTTGGGGCTTATGGGTAGCCCTGGAGCGGACTGACCTCTTAATATGTGATCTCTACCTTCGGAGAGCCGCTGAACTTGTGGCGAGTCATGCGGCCGGGAGCGTGGGGAGTAGCCCATCCTTGACCTCAGCAAACCCAGCGTTGCACGCATGTATGACTACCTTCTTGGCGGGACCGATAACTATCAGGTAGATCGGGAAGCCTGCGAAGAATTACTGAGACTTGCCCCGAGCACCCGCGACATCGCTCTCATCAATAGGGCATTTCTTGTCCGTGCCGTCCGCTACCTCGCCCGGGAACGCGGGGTCCGCCGATTTCTCGACCACGGATCAGGGTTGCCCACCAGCCCGAATGTCCACGAGGTCGCCCAGGCGGTGGACCGGTCGTGCGAAGTCGTCTACATAGACAATGATCCTGTCGTGGCCGCGCACGGGAACATGTCCCTGGCCGAGGATCCTTCCACCACCGCCGTCCTGGAAATGGACATGCGGGAGACGGACAGAATCTTCGCATCGCCCCAGGTGGAACGCCTCTTGCGGGGAGAACAACCCGTCGCGGCACTCTTCGTGTCGGTACTTCACTGCATCCCAGACACCGACGACCCGTGGGATCTGGTCCGCCGCGTCGCCGACCGGCTACCTGACGGCAGCTACATGGTCATCTCACAGCTCGCCAGTGACAATCCAGACCTCCGCGCGTCGATCACCAGCTTCATGGACGCGGCCACGGGCGGTAACTGGGGCGAGGTCCGCTCTCTGGAAGAGGTCAACCGCTTCTTCGAGGGCTTCGAACTACTGGAGACCCTGGACAACAAACCGGTGGAGGTCTCCCTCTGGCACCCCGACAGTGACTTGGCGCCTCGCCAGAAGAGCAAAGAGTGGATCGAGTACGGAGGAGTTGCGCTCGTCAAGAAAGCCCGAGATGGCGATCTCAGTCGGTGAGCTTCTCGATGTAGTGCTTGAGCACATCCATGGTCTCCTCCTTACCGCAGGCGTCGACCCACAGATCGTCCAATGAGGCCATGTAGGCTTCGATCTCTGCCTCATCAGTGATCAGCTCGCCGCCGCGGTTTCGGTTCTCCAGATAGACCAACCGACCCCTCTCCCCGTCGAACGGCTTGAGCAGGGTCATCGCGTTGTGGAGGGCCGAACCCGCGCTGGGGGCGGAATCCAGCAGAACGCGTAGCCGTACTCGGGGCTTATTCTCCGCCACGTTGTACAAGTGCCGGAGCTGCTCCCGCATGGCGACCCGACCGCCCCGCTGGATGCGCAGGCACGATTCGGCCATCACCGCCTCGTACAGCGGGGCGCGGTCCCCGTCGAGGAGGTTCTGGCGTCGCATCCGGAACTCAAGGCGCTCGTGGACTTCCTTCTCCAGTTGCCGCCGCCGGCCCTCGTCGGGCTGCTTGCGCGCGAAGTCCCACATCAGCGCCTGGGCGTAGGCGCGGGTCTGGAGCATCCCAGGAACGTTGGTCTCGTGGTAGCCCCTGATGAGCTTGGCGTTTGTTTCGATCGCCGACAGCGACCGGAACGCCTCGGAGGAACCGCGGGGCGGCGCCCACCCCGGCGTCTCCTTGGCCCGCTCCAGGTTCTCCAGCGCCTCGTCGATGTCCCCCTGGGGTGCTTCGTAATAGCGAAGCAGCGCCAGGACCTTCTCGGGCTTCATCTCGACGTTGGCGTTCTCAAGGCGGCTGAGCGTCGCCACGGAGCCGACCTCCGGAACCGCGGCGATGACATCGGTCTGAGACCGGTTGCCGCGGTACTTCAGGAGCATGTCAGCGACGGCCCGCTCAAGAGGATGAGCGGACCGCTGCGGCCTTTTCCCATCAGGGTTGGGCACTGACGCGAGATGACGACGGGACAAGTCCAACTCCCTTACCGTGCGCGGCGCTTTGTGCCGCCCATGTAATCAGAAGATGGAGGGCGCGAAGCCCCGTCCGCAACCCGTGTCCGTGGTATTTCAGACAGTCATGGGATCGAACTCGCCCTTCTTGGTCCCGTCGACGAACGCGGCCAACTCGGACCGCGTGAAGATCAGTGCAGGACCCTGGGGGTCAAGGGACTGCCGCATGGCGATGTTCTCACCAAGGTCGGCAAGTTCCACGCAATCGTCCCTACCGTCACTCGCGGACGCCTTCACCCACTGCGCCCCGGCCAGCTCGCCGGCGGGCATCCCGCTGTAGATACGCTGCATTCTCGTTCTCTCTTTCTGTTCCTGACCAGCACAAACCGCCTGGCCTCACGCGCCGGACCCCAAACCGGGCGCCCCGTTTTCACTCGCCCGTGAAAATTTCACGGGTCGGTGAGAATGGATGGAATGCTAGACCCAGATCGGCAGGTATCGCTGTCCCTCGAAAGGGTGTTCTCGCAAGCATTGAAAGCCTAAGTATGATCGGAATATGTTCCTATGCAGGGCTGAGGGAGAATGACCTGAGATGATCTGTGGGCAGAGCTGGATTCTGAAAACCAGCCCTGACGGCGCGGCTGGTCAAATACAATCTTTGGCCGTTCTTTCGCGCACCCAGGCGCTGCCCTCTCGCCCACGTGTCGACTTCCGTAGTTCTTTTGGGTCATGGCCGGGCTACCCGTTCTTGGCACTGGAGGATGGCCCGCGGCAGGGACTTCCAAAGTGCGATGACGCAGCGCGCCAGTCGTCGGGTGGTGCAATTTCGCGCAATTCGCTGGTCGCCCCGGCGGCCCCCCGCTCACACTCGCGGTGACCCGTCGACCTCGTGGGAGGCGAACGTCCGTGATGTTCCTGGTAGTGATCGGCTCCTGGCGGGTGCGCGTCGCGCTGGTGTAGCTGGCGCATCATGCCGCTCTGCCCGCCGCCCCGATGGCCGTGCTCGGCGTCTGGGCGGCGCTGGGCCGGGGTGTACCGCTACTGGTGGCCGTCGTCGCCTGGTGGACCACGTCGGCGCTGCTGCTGCTCAAAGCCGCTGGAGGACGGCTGCACCGGGAACTCGACGGCGCGGGCATCCCTTGCTACTGGTGCCCGGCCGGCGTCACGCTCCCTGGTCCGGACGCCAGTACCGGCGCGCCGTCGTGAGTACCCCGCCGGTGACGCTGCTGGCGAGGCCGCCGCCTTCTTGAGCGGACCATCCCGGTCGCGAAAGCGCCCCGGTCACCGTAGACCGGACTCATGGTGCTGCGACCCCCGGTGGAGCCGATGCTCGCGTAGGCGCGCGACCAGTTGCCGCCGCGCGGCGCGCTGGGGGATCTCTGCTTCCAGCCGAAGTTCGACGGCTACCGCACCCTGCTGTTCACCCCGAGCGCCGCGGTCGAGTCGGTGCTGCTCCAGTCCCGGCGCGGCGCGCTGATCCAGAACCGCTTCCCCGACCTCGTCCGCGCGGCCGCTGCCCTGCCCGACGGCCTGGTGCTCGACGGCGAGCTGGTCGTCTGGGTCGAGGGCAACCTGTCGTTCGAGGCGGTGCAGCGCCGCACGGCCGCCGGCGCCCGGAACGCCGCGCAGCTCGCCATGCAGTTTCCTGCGCACTTCATCGCCTTCGACGTTCTCCAGGCGGATGACCAGGAGCTGCTCGCGGAGCCGTACGCCCGGCGGCGCGCCCTGCTGGAGGAGCTGTTCGCCGCGCACGCCGTCGGACCACCGTGGACGCTCTGCCCGGAGACGGACGATATCCGCGTCGCGCAGGACTGGCTTACCTCCTGGACCGACGTGCCCGGCGTCGAAGGCATCGTCATCCGCGCCCGCAAGCAGCGCTATCTCCCCGGCGCTCGCGGCTGGTACAAGATCCGCTGCAGGAACACCACCGAGCCATCATCGGCGCCATCACCGGCACACTGGCACGCCCCCAGGCCCTCGTCCTCGGTCGCCGCGACCAAGTGGGCGTGCTGCGCACCGTCGCCCGCAGCACGCAACTGCATCCCGACCAGGCCCGGCACATCGGCGCCCGGCTCACGGCCGCGTGGCCCGGACACGCCTGGGAGGGGGTGCGGTTCACGACCTCGTGGCAGTCTCACACGCCGCTGGACGTCACCCTCGTCGAACCCGACCTCGTGGCCGAGATCGTCGTGGACACCGCGCAGTCCGGCGGCGTGTGGCGACACGCCGTCCGGTTCGCCCGGCTCCGCGAGGACATGACACCCGCCGACGTCCTCGCGTTCGGTGAGGGCGCCGGCGCTGGGGGGTTGTAGCTGCCTGAGGCCGAGTGGCGTCCGGCGACCGCCATGATCTCGTACAAGAAGCACATGCATCCGGCGGGCAACGCCGGGGAGGTTCCGGTCTGCCGAACCTCCGGCGTTTGGCGCTCCGCTCTCCTACTCCAGGTAGGTACCGGCCAGGGCCCCGTCGAAGCCGTGCGCGGCGAGGCAGCGCTCGACGCTGGGGTAGTTCGTGACGTCCGGGCTGTCGATCAGTGCGTCGAAGTCGGCGCGGCTGATTTCGGGTTCGAGCCACTGGTTGCTGCACCGGCAGCGGATCCAGACGTTGCGGCCGCGGTTGATGAGCATCCAGTCGCGTCGGGCGCGGCAGGCCGTGCACGTCGCGGGGATGCCGCCGAAGGCCAGCTCGTGTGGGTGGCTGAGGCAGCGGGTCGCGCCAGGACCGGTGGCCGGCTGCATCTCGTATTCGAGTCGCAGCAGAGGGTCGGTGCCGTCGGGGAGGACGGGCGGCTCGGTGGTCGGGTCGGTGGTTCTGAGCACGGGCGTCATCTCCCGATCGTGGGCCTTCTGATTTCATCCGTAACAGCCCGAGGAGGGGGCTGTCCAGGTATTTCGTTGGGGCCAGTGGACGGCTGGTCGGTCTCCTGGACCCTGCTCAGCGGCGTGTTGGGCAGCCGCGCGGTTCCGGGACGGCAGGCCGGACCGCCGCTGTGGGTGCGTTCCGTTCGCTGATGCGGTTGGTCGAGGTGTTGGTCGGGCGGGTGGCCGCCTGCGGGCGACGGGGGGCTTCGCCGGGGTGGGCGGGGAGCCGGGCGATCCGGCGCAGGCGCCAGACCAGGACGTCGTTCACGTCCGCGGCGGTGTCGAGTTCGCGCATGTCGATGGCCTGCCGCAGGAGGTTCTCGGGGTCGTACCCCGCCTGCTCGGCCTGCGCAAGGGTAGCGATCAGGGCGTCGTCCTTGGTGGACGTGCTGTCTGCTCCCAGCTCCCGCTCCGGCAGAGCTGCCCGGATGGTGGTCTCGTGGGTTCGGCGGTCGGCCTCGGGGAGGGCACGGCCTTGCTCGCTCAGCACTCGCATCGGCGTGGTGGCGGCCTGGCGATAGGCGGCGCGCAGGTGCTCGGCGGCCTGTCGGGAGGCGTGGGCCTGCTGGGCGTGACTGCGGGCGGAGTGCCAGCGTGCGGCGGCGAGGGTGACCAGGACCAGCGTGGAGAGGAGCATGGCGGTGGTGCCGCCGTCCTCGCCCCAGCCGAGAGCACGGTCGGCCCGGACGATCCCTCGAGCGGCCGAGCGGAGGGCCCGGGTGTCGGCACGTTCTGCTCGGACGTGGCTGCGGGTCGCGCGCTCGAAGGCCCGGGCGGCGGCGGCCAGCTCGGCGCGGGTGGCGGCCGGGGAGGTCTGGGCGAGGGCATCCAGGAGCTCTCCGACACCGACGAGCTGGGCGGCGGCTTCGTCGTCATCGCCGTCGAGAAGGGATGCGGCGTGCTCGGCGATGCCGGTAGCGCTGCGTCGCTCCCTGGCGGGCGGCGACCAGCTCGCCTGCCCGCCGACAGCCGAAGGCGTCGTTCGCTCGACGGTGCCGTCGGCCAACCGGCGGCGGATCTTCGGGAGGGACAGGTCGGGGGCCAGCTTGGAGCCGGAATACCAGACCGGTTCACCGCTGCGGTTGCGGTCACCAGGCAGGGCGACGGTGTAGCCGAGCGCGTCGCGGGACGGAGCGTCGCGCATCTTCACGCGCAGACCCGCCGCGCGGAGCCGGGCGAAGAACTCCTTCTCGTCGCGCGCTCCCGCGACTGCCTGGCGGACGGCTTCGCGAAGCGTCTCGCGGGCGGTGTCGGGGCGGCCGGTGCGTTCGGCCTTGAACCTCTCTGCGCTCGTGGGGTTCTTCGCTGCGGTGCCGTCGCCGGCGTTGAGGCGGCGCAGGCCCATCTCCTTCTCGATGCGGCGGCATTCGGCCTGGGCCTTGTTGAAGTCGTAGTTCAGGCGAGGGTTTCGGAGGTCGCCTCGGACCAGGGTGGCGACGATGTGGATGTGGTCCTCTGCGTGACGGACCGCGATCCACCGGCAGCCGTCGGGGTCGCCGTCCGGGGCGATGCCGGTGGCGTGGACGATGCGCTGGGCGATGGCGTTCCATTCCTCGTCGGAGAACCGCCGGTCGCCGGGAGCGGTCCGCACCGAGCAGTGCCACACGTGCTTGGCGGGCGCGCGGTCGCCAGCCTGCTTGACCCGAAGGTCAAGCGCGGCGGTGAGACGGGCGAGGGCTACCTTCGGGTCGGTGTCGCGACCGGGGTCGGGGGCGAAGCCGTCCCAGGAGCCGACGAGGTGCGCGTCGGTGTGCTCCTCGCGCCGGCCGGGGCCGTAGAGGTAGACGAGGAGACCGTGAGTGCGCGAACCGCGTCCGATGTCGGGAACCATCACAGCCGCCCGGTCACCAGGTCGTTGGCTGCGTCGTCCACGCGACCAAGGAGCCGGGTCAACAGGCCAAGAGCGTGACCGAGTTCGCCGGAGCGAGGCTGTCCGCCGGAGTTGAGGACGTAGGCGATCTGGTTGATGTTGTTGCCGATCCGGGCCAGGGCGGTGCGCAGCGCGGCCAGCTCGTCGATGGCCGTGTCGAGTCGTTCGTTGGTGTGCAGGGCGGTCGAACCGCGGGCGACGGCGAGGCCAGCGGCGGCAAGGAAGCGGGCGACGGTGACGCCGCGCAGCGCGGCGGCGACGGCGATCTCGGAGTGCTCGTCGTCGGACAGGCGGGTGGTCGTCTTGCGGGTGCGCTCGCTCGGGTTACGGCTGCGGCGGCGCGGCTTGCGGTCGGGGAACGCGGGCGTGCTCGGGCTCGGCTGCTCGCGGTGGTCGTCGCGGTCGGCTTCTCCCCCGGTGACCGGCGCCCCCTGGTGCCGGTTGCCCGGTTGGTCCCCGAGCGCCCTCGCTCGGGGACCAACCGGGCCTCCCCCGCCCCCTGGGGCGGGGGCAAGTGCGTACGACGGGCCGTAGGACCGTCGTACGCGATAGCTTGCTCCGCCAGGAGCCGTCGCGGGGTCACGCTGCTGTCCGGCGGTGGTCACCGCCGGGTCGTCGGTGGTCAACGGCTCGTCTCCGGGTCCTGCGCCTGGATTTCGCGGACGAGTTCCTCGATCCAGTCCATGGCCAGGACGGGATGGTGGAGCGTCCAGGGGCGGCTGTTGGGGGTTCGCTGCACGGTCCAGGTGGTGTCGGGACCGGACTGTGCGCGGTGAAGGTGACCGCGCTGGTGAAGGACGGTCAGCCAGGAGTCGACCTCGGTGGGCGTGGCCGGGCGCGTACGCATGGTGGGGGTTCTCCGGGTGGCTTCGGGAGGTTGGCGGGCGTATGCCCGGGGCGGGTGACCGGCCGGGATGTCCGGCTCGGTCACCCGCTCCGTGGCGTCCGGTCAGTTCCGGGCGGAGGTGACCGGCTGACGGTGCTGCTCGCGGAGCTGGGCCATCAGGGCGGTCAGGGTGTCGCTGGACAGCGGGATCTGCTGACCGCGGATCGCCTGGGCGACCACCTTGCGGGTCAGCTTGTCCTCGGCCCTGACCGCCGACCGGGCGATGTTCAGCAGCTCCTCGGTGTCCGGGTCAGGCCGCCGGCCACCGGGCGTCCGGGTGGCTTGGTCAGTGACCGGTGGGACGGTGACCGCCGTCGGGCTGCTCTGGCCGCCGGTTACCGGGGCGGTGTCCTCGGGGCGGTCACTGACCGGCCGCACGCTGTCCGGCTGTCCGGGCAGGTCAGCGCCCTCGTGCGCCCGAACGCGGTCACCGGTGACCGGGTGGCTGTTGTCCGCCGGGCTCGTGTCCCCGGTCAGTGACCGGGGGGCGGAGAGCTTCTTGTCCAGGGACAGCGGCGGCCGGTCGGTCAGGGCAGTGACCGGGTGACCGGCCTTGACCTGACCGGCCGCCGACTGCTGCTGGCCGACCCGGTCAGTCCGGGTGACCTCGACGACGTGGCCTCCCTCGGTCTGACCGGGGTGACCGGCCTGACCGGCGTCCTCGCGGTCACTGCCCTTGACCGGCCCCCGGGCGATGAGGATGTAGAGGTGCACCGCTCCGGCCAGGGCCAGCGGAGCGATGGTGGACAGCACCGCGACCACCGTGTCGCCGAGCCGGAGGCCGGTGCCGGTGACCGCCTCCTCGTTGAGCCGTACCGCGTGCAGCGCGTTGGCCCAGATGCTGGCGGCGGTGGCCGTGCCGAAGAGCGTCCAGACGTAGAGCCGGGCGCGCAGCGGTGCGTCGCGCAGGACCAGGAGCGCTCGTACGCCGTAGGCGATGAACCCGTCGATCACCAGCGGGAAGGTGTAGGTCAGGAACCCGCGGATGTGGATGGCGATGGCCATCTGCTGGAGGGCGTCGTACGACAGCGCGCATCCCGCGCTGCCCAGGGCGATGATGACCACGCGGTCCCAGCCGGATATGTGCGCCGTCTTCGGTGCAGTCGCGGTGGTCATGCCGCCGTCCCGAAGTCGTCGCGGCCCAGGTTCTCTCCGTGGGCGTGGAGCGGGACGTCCTTCCGGGTCTGGGCCAGGCCCCGGTTGCGCAAGGCACGGCCGGCTTTGCGGAGCAGCTTCTGGGCGTGTTCCTCGGTGATCTTCAACAGCCAGGCCAGGCGCTCTGCGGACAGTCCGTGCCGGTAGGCGGCGTAGACGACCGCGCGGCGTTCGGTCTTGGTGAGGTGGATGTCGCGCCCGGCGAGCGTGTCGTTGACGCGGCTGTAGTCGAGGCGGTTGGCGAGTTTCTCCTGCAGCGGCTGCCGTTCTTCCTCTGTCATGCCGCCACGGATCCCGTGGGAGTCGCCGGTTTCGAGGGCGGCGTCGAGGCAGGTGCGGCGGACCGGGCACTGGCCGCACAGCGCCGTCGCGGCGGCGATCTTCCCGGTCTCGTCGGGGTTCGGGAAGAAAATGTCGGGGTCCACGTCGTTGTATTTGGTGCTCTGGCAGACGGCCTGGTCCTGCCAGGTCTGGTCGCCGAGCGACCGGTGGCGGGCAGGGCTGATCTTCGTGGTGGTCATGCGGTATTGCTCCGATCGCTCTCCGCGCGCAGGGGCGTCGGCGGAGGGGTGCGCTGGGTCGGGGAAGTGCATGGGCGGCGCGCTGTGCGCGCGGCCCGGCGCGGCGGCCGGCGGTGGGTCAGGCGGCGGCGCTATAGCGTCTGCGGTCGACCGGCTCGAACTCGACGCGGCGGGTCATCTGGGAGAGCCTGCTGGTGACGCGGTCGCCGAGGTAGGACCGCAGGTCCCTGATTGCCAGGTTGGTGGTGATCAAGGTGGGGAGTTCGTAGTTGTATCGGCGGTTGATCAGCCGGTACGTCACTTCCTCGACCCACTCCGACGCCTTGGCCGCGCCGAGATCGTCCAGGATCAGCAGCGGCACCCGGCTGTAGGCGGCCAACATGCGCTCGCTGTCCGTGTCGGAGCCCGGCCGAAGCTCGGCATAGAGGTCGGCGGCGGTGGTCGCCTTCCAGCGCACACCGACCCCGTTCTGCACCAGCAGTCGGACCGCGCCGTACGCCTGGTGGGTCTTGCCCGCGCCGACCACCCCGGCCATCAGCAGGCTGGGCCCGGTCGTGACCTGGCGCCGGGCTCCCCGGCCCGGAGCGACGGCTGCCTCGGCGACATCCCGGACCCAGTCCAGGACCTTGGGGTGGTCGGCGACGGCCGCCTGGTAACGCGGGGGCATACCGGCCGACAGGGCCTCCAGCGGGGAGACCGGCTCCGGCTCGTCAGGCAGTGCCGCGACGGCGGCCGGGTCGATGTTGCGAGCGGCCAGGATCCGGTCCATCCGGTCCAGGGTGCCCGCGCTGCCAAGAGTCTGCGGTTCGCGGTTACGGGCGCGCATCACAGCTCCTCGGCGTAGGCCGCAGCAGCGTCGACCGGGTTCGTCCACGCCCGGTGAGCGGGCACGCCAGGCCGACTTCCCGGCCGCGCCAAACCGCCGGGGCGTCCGTTCATGGCCTCGTTGACCATGCTGGCCAGCACACTCGGGTGCTTGGGGTTGACCGCGAAGTTCGCCAGCCCGGCCCGGATGTACTCCGGGGCGATGCCCTCCCCCAGGAGCTTCTTGATGATCCGCCCGAGGTGCCCCAGCACCTCGTTGGGTGGGCGCTCCGCGCAGACGGCGACGTACTCCCCGACGAGCTGGTCAGTGGAGACGCCGGCTGCGGGCGCCGTGCGCCCCGTAGGGAAAGAAGATCCAGGATCCAAGATCCTAGATCCAGGCGCCGAGCCCTCGCCGAGGCTTCGGGGAACATTCGGCGAGCCCTCGGAGGATGCGTCCTGACCTGCGCTTTCCGTTCCATCCGGACTAGAAGTACCGCCCGCCTTGTCGGCCGTCCTCTGCCGGTCGGCAGAAGCCCCACCCCCGTGCCGGGGAGGCGTCGAGGCGGTCTTGGCGGGCAGGTCGAGCCCTCGGGGAACGTTCGGCGAGGTCTCGGCGAGCCCTCCCGGACAGGTGCCCTCGGTCTGCTTGGTGCAGGCGCCCTTGCACGGGGCGCACCGGTCGGTGGCCTGGTGCTGCGGGCAGGAGGGCAGGCGCGACTGGCTCGGCTTGTCGATCTTCTGGTGCGCGGACCAGGTCACGATGTGGAGGTACCGGCGGCCGTCGCAGCCCGTGTACCGGCAGATCAGGCCGGCGTTCGCCAGCTGGTGGAGGTCGTCTTCGACGTGGACCGAGGTGTGCTCGGCGCGCAGGGGCCAGAGAACCCCCGCAATGATCGCCGCGTTGTCACGGTGGCGACCGTGGTCGTCGGCCTGGGTGAGCAGGCCGAAGAAGGTCCTCTCGGCCGCTACCGTCACTGCGGCGAGCGACTCGCTGGTGAAAGCTTCCGGCTTGATCGTTCGTATCCTCGCCATGTCAGCGGCCCTGGCCGACGGCGACCAGGTCGCTGCGAGTGAGGGCGGCATCGGTGAGGCGGAAGGTGTGCGGTCGCGTCCAGTCAACCTCCGGCCAGACGCGCAGGATCCAGCGGGCCGCGACCCTGGCGGTGGTGCGGCTCACCTCCATGGTCTTCCCGGCCTCGTCCTTCACGACGACGTACAGGTGGGGCCACGCCTGCTTCGGGTCGGTGAGGCTGACCCGGATGGTGGCCGCGCCAGGGATCATGTCGGCGAGCTGAGTGGCGAGGCGGCGCTGGCGGCCGGTGTCCGGGCAGGCCGGGGTTCCGCTCGGCATGGCGAGCATGCGATACTCCGTTGTTCGTAGGAGCGCGGTGTGGCGGTCTCGTGCTAGAAGCCCTGCCACCCGCGTGATGTGAATTGGCACCTCTTGAGGTGCCAGCCGGCGCTTGGGAGTTGGTATCTCCCGGGCGCCGGTTTCAGTTGTCGAGCCATGTCACGGGCTGCGCGCTCACATTCGCCCCACCTCTTCTCTGGTGCTCCTTCTATCCCTTACCGGGCGCCCCCCGGGGACGACGAACATACGCACGAACCGCTTCAAGATCCAGACGTGATTCCCAAACCGTGGACTGACTGCAGACAGTTACCGGGCGATCCTGTGCCGTAGACCCATTAGGGCGGGGCGCGCGTTCAATCTCGCGTCAGGGCGCACAAGTACCGCGGTTTCCTCGAACGTCGAGAGCGCGCCCAAATGTCTGAATTGGTAGCGGCTGTCCGGCATTCAGCGCAGCGGATGTGCGACACGGACCAGGCGTTTTCAGGTTCGCCTACTTTCCGGCCGAAGATCGAATACTGCGCATAGATATGACATGCCCCCTTGAGAGAATGTGGCTTGCACCACATGACACGGCACACCCTCACACCAGTAGAGGCAGGATGGGCCCGACCCGAAACAGGTGACGTACGCGTCATACGGAAGCGCACCGACGAGGAAAAACCTTCCATACGCGTGATCGACACGTCAAACTGGTGTTTATCGCGAGTTAGGGTGGCTACAGTGGCGACGGAGTCCACCCAGGAAAGGATCATGAAAAAGTCGACCGAAGGCCATGTGAACCCCAAGGGGCTCATGGACCGCCTAAACCGCCTGTTCGATACGGTGCACCCGCCCGACCGCGGGCCCTACAGCAATGCTGAAGTAGCCGAACTCATGGAGCAGCGCGGGCTGGGCAAGCTGTCCGCACAGTATCTATGGCTCTTGCGGACCGGGCAGCGCGATAATCCGACGAAGCGTCACCTCGAAGCGCTCGCAGGGTTTTTCGGAGTAGACCCCTCTTATTGGTTCGACGACGCCGTCGCCGAAAAGACAGTTCAAGAACTTGAGTTGCTCGCACTGCTTCGTGACGCAAAGATCAAGAACGTTCTACTTCGCCTATCCGATGTCTCCGCGGACGGCAGGGACGCCGTGTTGGGGATCGTTGAGAGCGTTCGAAAGTCCGAGGGGTTGCCGCCCTCAACTGACGCGTGAATCAGTCGTAGTTCAGTAAGTGATCAAGGAAACGTAATGTGGTCTGCACGTAGGCTGCGCCGGCCTGACCTATTGGCCGAGCTGAGGCTCCCACACGTCACCAATATTCGCGATCTCAGCGACGAGGTCTCACGCCGCACGGGAAGAACGGTGGTCCTCGAGCCTCGGGAACAGGCGCCCTCCGTGTGCGGGGCATGCGCCGTCACGGAGAGTGCCGTCCATGTGTTCTACGACCCGCGGACCAGCTCTCTGCACCAGGACCACATCATCGCCCACGAGTTCAGCCACTTGCTGCTCGGCCATCACGAGAGGCGCCCGACGTCCGCACTCTCCTCAACGATCTTCACCAACATCGACTTGGCCACTGTGCAGATGATGCTGGGCCGCACCAAGTACGAAGAGGACGAGGAGCGGGACACCGAACTCCTTGCCTCGCTGCTCCAGCGCAAGATCATCGACCGGTGGTTGCGCAGCGACGAGTCGTCCGGAGACGAAGTGCAGGACCGGGTCGCACACACCCTTCTGCGTCGACGGGAGGCCCGGACGTGAAGGACCTACTCCATCCGATCAGCCTCGTCGTCGCGACGCTCGGCTTCCTCTGCCTGCTGCGTGACGTACCGACCCGGCGCCGCGATGCCGCCTCCACCGCGCTGGCCGCCGTCTTCCTGCTGTCGGGGCTGTCCTTCCTGTTCTCCATCACGTCGATGTGGAACTACCTCGACCACGTGCTCGGCACCGTCAACATCTCCGTGCCCCTCGCGCAGGGCTGCGTGGTCGCGCTCCTGGCCTGCCAGCAGGTGGTCCTCACCTATTGGGGTTCACCGCCCGAGGTCGCCCGCCGCCGGAGCCATTCGTGGCTCTGGGCCTGCTTCGCGGTGATCGCCGGATTGCTGGTGCTGTTCGCCCTGTTGACGCCCAGCGCGCCGCACCCGATCGACTTCACGCTCTACTACGCGCACGACGCTTGGTACGCCACGTACCTCACCCTGTATGTCACGGCTTACACCATCGGAGAACTGTTCCTCGCCGGCTCCTGCTGGCGTCTGGCTCGCCGTAGCGCGCGCAGGTCTGTCCGCGTCGGACTGCGTATCGTAGCCCTGGGCGCGACCGTCACTCTCGGATATAGCATGGTGCGCATCGGCGACGTGATCGCCACCGCACTCGGCACCTCCCTTACCGACTGGGAGGCGTTCGCCTGGGCCTGTGGCGACATTGGCGCCATGCTCACACTCATCGGCTGGCTCGTACCAACCATCAGCGACCAGGCTCAGAGCGTCCAGTACCGGATCAAGCAGTACCGCAGCTACCACGGCCTGCGCCCGCTATGGCAGGCGTTCTACAGCGAAGCACCCGAGATCGAGCTGCCGATCCACCGCGTCGACCGGGCCCAGAGGCGTCGCTTCCGCCGCATCTCGATCCGTCTTTATCGGCGGGTCATCGAAGTCCGGGATGGCCGGTTCATGATCCGTCAGTACCTCGACGTCGCCGTCCGCGACGCCAGCGAAGCCCACCACCGGGCCCGAGGGCTACGGGGCCAAGAGCTGTTGGCCGCCGTGACGGCCGACCAGATCCTTGCCGGCATAGCTGCTCGGGCTAAAGGCACTCGCCCGAAGCCTGTCAGGCTCGCCGAATTCGCCGACTCCGAACGTCAGCCCAGCCGACCCATGGACGACATCGACGCTCTTCTCGACGTCGCTCGTCACCTGGCCTACCGGCCCGCACGAGCCCCCTACCTTGAGCGAGTCTTCGCATGACGGCCGACCTCACCCACCAGCCCGCGCACGTCCAGCTCCAAGCCTTGCACCGCCGCGAGATCTCCAGCCGCGAGCTGCTCGACCTCCACCTGGCCGAGATCGACGCGGGCGATATCAACGCGGTCGTCACCCGCGACGACAATGCGGCCCGAGCCGCCGCGAGCGCGGCCGACGAACGCCGCGCCCGGAACGCGAGCACCGGCATCCTCGACGGCCTTCCCCTCACCATCAAGGACAGCTTCGAAACCGACGGACTCCGCACCACCAGCGGCTCGGAAGACCTGGCGAACTACGTACCCGCACGCGATGCCGACGCAGTCGCCCGGCTTCGCCACCAAGGCGCTGTCATCATGGGCAAGACGAACGTCCCGGCTTACTGCCAGGACCTGCACACCGAGAACAGCCTGTTCGGCCGCACACTCAACCCCCACGACCCCAAGCGCACCGTCGGCGGCTCCTCCGGCGGCCCCGCCGCAGCCGTCGCCGCGTACCTGACCCCTGCCGACCTCGGCAGTGACCTCGCCGGCTCCCTCCGGCTACCCGCTCACTACTGCGGCGTCTACGGCCTGCGGCCCACCCACGGACTCATCCCAGCGCGCGGCCACATCCCGCGCCCGCCTGGATGGATCACCAGCAGCGACATGGTCACCCCAGGCCCTTTGGCCCGCCACCCCCGCGACCTCGGCCTGCTCCTCGACGCGCTGACGACACCGGCGCCCGCCGAGAACAACCCCTGGAGCATCGCACTGCCCACGGCACGCCGCCCAGCCGGCCAGCTCCGCGTGGCGGTATGGGCTGATGACGCGAGCTGCCCAGTCGATCGTGACACCGCCAAAGCTCTCGCCGCCGTCGAGCACGCGCTGGCCTCCGCCGGCACGGGCGTCCACCGCACCGCCGGACCGGTCGGCTTCGCCGACTCTCTCCGCCTCTTCGAGCAACTCCTCCACGCCACCGCGACAGCGACCACCGCCGACGATGCCGGCGCGGCCGAACTCGCCGCAGCACGTGCCCTGCACGAGGACGACGCGAGCCCACGGGCCGTCTTCCTCCGCCACCGCACGCAGACACATCGTGCGTGGCTCCGCGCCAACGAGGAGCGCCTGCGGCTTCGGGAGACGTGGCACCGGTTCTTCACCAACGCCCAGTACGACGTCCTCATCACCCCCGCCGCTCCCACCGCGGCGATCCCGGCCGACACCCGCTCTCTCACGGTCCACGGCGTCGAACGAAGCTTCTTCGATCAGACCGGCTGGGCCAACCTCACCAGCCACATCGGCTTGCCCAGCCTCGTCGTACCTGTTGGCCGAAACGCTGACGGCCTCCCCATGGGCGTACAGCTCGTGGGACCGGCGCACGCGGACCGGACCCTGCTCGCCATGGCCGAGGACTTGATGTCGTACCTCGAAGCGGCGGTCGGATAAGGGCCTCGGGGAACATCGGTACAGCGGTTTGTCGATGGGAACGATCACGGTCTGGGCGGTGCGAGTGTGCTGACCCGGTTCTCGTACGCGCGGCGGGCCTTGCGCCGGACCGGAACCGCGAGACACCCTGGGCGCCGTCGAGCGACTGGCAGCGGTGAGGCTGGCAGCGCATGGCGGGGACGGCGCACAGGGTGTAGCTCTGGCCGCACCATACGGTCATCCCCTGGTCGAGCGCGGCCTGCTGAGCGGGGTCCAGTTCGGTGGTGCGGAGGAAGTCGGCGACCTTGTCGAGGGCGACCGGCAGCTCTGGGGCGGGGGCGCCCCCCTCGCTGGTGACGTGGTCGGGCAGGATGTCGGCGACGGCCGAGCAGATCGCGCCGCGGCTGACGCCGTGGTCGCGAGCAAGGACGGCGATCGAACGGCCCTCCAGGAGGAGGTACGGACGGTGTCGGCCGCCGCGGCCGGGATAGCCGGGCGGCGCCCGTCTTTGCTGCCCTTTGCCTCGGCTGCCCGCAGCCCGTCGTAGGTCAGCTCGCGCCGGAGTTCGCCGACGGCGGCAAGGATCTGCACTATGAACTGCACGGTGGTCGGCAGCTCGCCAGTGCGCGGGTGGCGATGCCGTCGCATTGCTGGATCTCGATGATCTCCGGAATCAGCCCGACGGCCGCGTAAGGGGTGGTAGTCGCCGTCATGCGGTGGCGCCTCCGCGTTTGCCCACCGTCATTTTGGAAGGTCGGCCGGACGGTACCAAAAGTCGGGCCAACGGGATTGCGTGAGAGAGCACCGAGTCGAGGTTTAGCGAGCGGATGGGAGGCGTCTTCGTTCGCCGTGCCGCACGATTTTAATCTAGACGTCAGATGCCACTGATGATGGGCGCGTTAGCGCCCATGAGGCCCAGGCATTGGCTCCTTTCGGCGTGATGAGGACTGCGCGCACGTCGGCATCGTTGGTGATGAGTGTCAACGCGGTTCCGCCGCACGGGATGTCTACATGTGTTTTCTTCGCACCGTCCACCAAGATTTTGGTGACAGTGAGTGACCCAGTTCCATAGCAGCGTAAGGCCAGGACATCTTGCGGGTAATTGATACGCTCAGGGGTTCCAGTAGAAGTAAGCCCGGAGCGAATCGTCTGGCTCTTAGATGGCAGGTCGGCAAGGAACATTTTCTGAAGCTCCTTGTGAACAGCCTCCGCGACATCCCTGTCACTTGCCTGGGTGGCGGGGTGGATGTCCGCGGCCTTGGTAAGGAAGAAGACGCCAATGCAGGCGGCTACGAGGGCAGCAACCACAGCGATGGGTGACTGAGGGAGTTGGGAGTAGCGCCGGTCATCGGAGGTGGAGGGGGTGTACGTGTAGGTTTCCGGGTAGTTCCACCGAGTAGGCCGTTGGTGACGCGACTCTCTCACGGAGGTCTCCATTTCGATGAGGGACGGCTGACGCCGGCCTCTCGTCGGAGACGAAGCGGTCAGCCGTAAGCGGTAATAGCTTTCGCCAGTAGTGGAACTGCC
Source organism: Streptomyces sp. SID4985 (assembly GCF_009863025.1). Lineage (GTDB taxonomy): Bacteria > Actinomycetota > Actinomycetes > Streptomycetales > Streptomycetaceae > Streptomyces. The sequence goes on from NZ_WWIR01000643.1 coordinate 37,317, forward strand.
GAGCCGTACGTTGCGGCGAGTTCGCTTAGGTGCTGGAAGTCGTCCAGGTACCGCTTCACCTCGTGCTGCTGTTTGAGGGTAAGGAAGGCGGAGACAATTTCCACCTGGACGGTTTTGTCGTCGAAGATCCAGAAGTCGTGAGCTTTGTGTGCGGCTCCTCTGGCGGCGTCACGCGGGATGATGCCGAGGCTGACGCTGGAATAGTCGGCCACTTGAATGAGGCGAGTGAGCTGGTTGAGCATCACGGAGCGTTCGGCGTATCTGGTATAGAGAACGTCTTCCTCAAGGAGGATGCGGAACTGACCGCTGCGAAGGTACTTCTGCTTCGCTGCTCGAATCGCAACAGCAGTTTCGAAGTCTTCGTCGCTGAGTCCGCGACGCGTACGGATACCGCTAAGGACGGCGCGGGTGTAGTCCTCTGTCTGAAATGGTCCGGGGATGTAACTGAGGGCGTACGCCTTATACCGCTTCGTTTCTTCCCACAAGGGGATTACGACTTCTTGCGCTTTGGCCAGGCCGTTCTTCTCCAGTTCACGCCATTCCACATGCATGGTGGCGATGGTTTCGAGGGCAACGATCATCTCGGGGGCTTCTCCTGGTTGGCCACAGGCTGCGGTCCAGGCCCTGATGTCATCCGCACTGGCGGAGATTTGCCCGTTTTCAATGCGACTGACTTTGGACGGGTGCCAGCCGCAGATCGCGGCCAGGGTCTTTCCGGTGAAGTCCTTGTTCGTCCGCAGGGTGCGGAGCTTGTTGCCGAGGTCGCGGCGCGCACGCTGGACGCTTTCGGGTTGAGGCATGACGCACAGTGTGCCGCCACGCCTCTACTGCGAACCAACCGGCGAGATCAGCAGTTTTGACGATGTTTCAGTTGGCTTCCTAGTGTTCGTCCGCCGGGCTCGGTGCGCCGGCTTGCGGGGCGCTTTCGGCGCCCGGGAACAGTCGAAGCAGTCGCGGCGGGAACTCGACGATCGTCTCGTGGTCCGGGATCGTGATGCCTGCCAACCTGGCGGCGGCGTCCGTCACGCGCCACCCCTGGAGCAGGTAACTGTGCGTCTCGTCGTCGTAATACAAGGTGGGCGACCCGTTGTTCGGGCTCTCCGGGTCCTTGCAGAGCAGATGCAGGGCCACTAGTCCTCCGTTGACTTCGTGGGGGAGTTGACACCACGAGCGTGATCGACAGCGGAGCGTGAGCGAAAGAGAATTGCGCAAGATTGCTTCATGATCAACTTTGAGAGGGGGAATTGTGTGCAATATTGCAGAGTGTGATGTTCATCGCATCTCGGGGATATCTGTCCCGGCCGCAGGCTGACATCTGATGGCAGTCAGCGGGCGCGCGAGCGATCAGGCTCTTGAGAGCGCGTCCACATTCGTCTGCTCCGAGATCGAAGCGGTGTTCGTAGCGGTCGGGGGCGCGCCTTGGAGGAGATGCATGCTTCGGTCCCTGCCGCCTCGCCGTCATGTTGGCTTTCGCCGTGACGGACGGCCGATATACCCCATTCTCGGTGCCTCCTCGGAGGGCGAGACGAACGACCAGCTCGACGACGGCCCGGACGGCGGCCAGGAGCAGCAAGTTACCTTCGCTCAGGATCAGCTAGGGGCTGTCCCGTAAATGATCTTCCGGTTGTCTCAAGCATGGTTGGCCGCCGTGCGGCCCGCTTGCTTATCCAGCGAGGGCGAGGTTGTGCATCCGGGCGATGCCGAGCATGGCGTGGTGGACGCCGTCGCCTTTGAGGCCGCAGTCGCGAAGGATCTTCCACGTCTTCATGCGGGCGAAGACGTGCTCGACGCGGGCGCGGACCCGTTTGTGGGACTGGTTGTGTTCCTCTTTCCAGTCTGGGAGTCCGGCCTGGCCGCGCCCGCGGCGGTGCGGGATGACGAGTCCGGTGCCCGGTAGCCGCCGTCGGCGATCGTGACGGTGTTGCCGACGGCAGCCTTGGCGCCGGATTCCTCCCATGCCTTGCAGTCGTTGCGGTTCCCGGCGAGCGGGCGGCCGACCACGACGACCCGGCGGGTGTCGGCGTCGATGACGATCTGGCGGTTGGTGGAGTACCGGTAGTTCTTCGACCGCTCGGCGATGGTGTGGTCACGGGTGGGGACCAGGGTGCCGTCCACGATGAGCACGGTGTCCTTGGCGAACCGCTTGCGGGGCTGAAGGGCGAGCATCGGCCCCAGGTGGTCGATGATCCGGTCCGCCGCGGACTTCGAGACTCCGAACAGCGGGGTGAGCTGCCGCATGGTCAGCTTCGTGCGCCAGTAGGCTGCGACCAGCAGGGCCCTGTCCTCCAGCGGAAGGCTCCAGGGCCGGCCCCTGCGAACCGCGTCCGCACCCTCGCGCCGCAACACCGTCACCAGCTTCCCGAAGGCACGCGGGCTCAGCCCGGAGAACGGGGCTATCCAGGAAGGCTCCGACGCCGTGATCACACCAGTCACTGCGTGATCATTCCACTGCTTCAGGTTCCCCCTGCTCGAACGCAATGCGACAGCGTTCTACCTGGTCGGCCACCTGCTCCATGTACCAGCGCATGATCTCGTAGGGGACGACGCGCTCGTCAGGGCTCCAGACTCGGAGGGTCGGTTGCAGATTCGGGTCCTCGTCCGGGACATGTGTCACCAAGAAGGCAGCGCCAGGCAAGTGGGTCACCGCGGCGTCGGGGTTCTCGGGTCCCTCGGCCGACGCCGGCTTAGCTTCGCTCAGTTCCACGGCCCAGGCGTCGTCGGGCAAGGCGTAGTGGAACAGGACGGCGTAGTGGCGACCTGCGTGCTCTTTGAGTTCCCATGGCATGTCGGCAGGCTGCCACAGATGCCCTGTTGGAGGCTCGCGGGTATCCCGGGTCTCACCTGGGTGCAACCCGTCCAGCGTTTGCGGGACAACCCTTACGAGCTCGTGCATGGTTGGCGGTAGCGCGTCGAGGGGTGTGAACTGGTCCGGTGTTCACACTCGTACATCGGTCGTGTGGGTGACTGCTTGCTGGTGGGAGAGCAGTGCGGCGACGGCTTGGATGGTGTCGCTCATGTGCTCGCGGCGGCCGTGGTGACGGGCGAGGGCTTTCCAGTTCTTCAGGTGGGCGATGCCGTGCTCGACACGGATGCGGCGTGAGGAGTGGGCCTTACGCCGTTGTTCGTGGATCTCCTCGTACCAGTCGGGGGCGTTCTTCTTGAACTTGCGGTGCGGCGGGGTGACCACACGTCCGCCGGTCTGGGCGCCCAGGCCCTGGTATCCGGCATCGGCGAGGATCTCTACCGCAGGACCATCGGTCAGTAGTCTGACCAGGCCCAACTTGCGGGCGTGGGTGATGTCCGCGCAGCTCGCGGGCTCGGCCGAACTGCAGTAGAGCAGGCGCCCATCAGCGTCCGTGAGGACCATGGACTTCACGGCGTTCTGTTTGTTCTTGCCCGAGATGAACTTGTCCCGGTCCTTGTGTCCGGCCGCCGGTCGACGGACACGGATCTCGGTACCGTCGATGATCCCCGACTTCCCGTTCTCTCCCAGGTGGTTGACCACGTCGGCGAGCGTATGGAGTCGAAGGCCGGGCGTGACGGTGCAGCCCCGCTGGGCCAGTAGCGGCCGTAGTTCACCGATTGCGCGCGTGATCGTGGAGCGGTCGACGGCGAACCAGCAGGCCAGCACGTCGTGGGTGGCGCCGTGACGGAGATGGACCAGCGTGGCCAGGAGCCGGTCGATGAACACGAGCTTGTGCTTGGCGCCAGCGCCAACTGCTCGCCAGCGTGGCCGCGAGCGGAGTGCTTCCTGGTGCTGTTCGTGCCACAACGGACCGATCTCCGCTACGAGTTCGGCGATCACCTCAGGATCCAGCCCGGTGATCTGCCGACTGCGGATGATCGCTACACGCGTCCGGTTCCCCACCACACAGGCCATGATCGACGATCAAGGTCTCGACGCGCTACCGCCAACCATGCACGAGCTCGTTAGGCAAGATGCTCGCCCGTGAAAAGGCGCAGGGTGAACGGGCCGCGATCAAGCGCCTGTTGAGCCAGCTCAGGTTCGACAACCCCGAAGGCGCTGACGGAATTCGTTGCCGCCCAGCGCGAGGCCGAGCAGGCCGCACTGTCAGAGGTGGAGGGGCGAGAACAGGCGGCGGCCTACGGGAGTTGCAGGCTGCCCGCCGGGAGGAGCAGGCAGCCGAGCGGGAACGAGCGGCGCTTCGCCGAGCCGCGCTGGTCGCGCTCGGCGCCGAAAACGATGACTTGGTGGACGCCGAGCGCCTGCTGGCCGTGGGCGACGCCGGTGCCTGGTACTGGAGTTCAGCGACTCCTCCGCCCGCTAATCCGGGCCACAGCTATGGGCGACCACGCCCCCTGAACTTCGTGGGCGACATCGCCTCCGTGGGCGGTGTGCGGATTCCGGCCGCAGCGTCCACGGGGACACGCGCCTGTCCATCCAGCCCGTCTCGACGTACGAGTACACCATCGCCAACCGCGAGTGGTTGGCTTTCCCCCCCAGCACCGACTCCGTCGACACCATCACCCTCGTCCTCTCCCTGTTCACCGAGGGCACGCACTACGTCTGCGGCGACCGCTGCGACTCGTATGGCCGGGTGCTGGCCGACGTCCCGGTCGGCCGAGTCGCGGAGTCCGGCCCGTACGGGCCGTACGACCCCGACGCGCACTGCGGACGCCAGATCCTGCGGCTTCGTGATCGCCAAGGCCCCGTTCGCGCCGGGCCAGACACAGGTACCGACCGCGCTCCTGCGGCACGACGTGGTGAAGGCGTCGAAGGTGCCCGGGGCATCGACGTGTCCCAGCTAACGGCAGATCGAGGAGGTTCGGCAGGCCCCCGCCCCGGATGACACGTGTAACAACGAAGATGAACAGGGCGGGGAGTTGATTCAGTGCGTGTGGCTGAGTCCGGCGCGCCGTTACCGATGGCAATGCGGGGCATGAGCCCAAGCAAGTGTCAGTCAGGGGAGTTTTCAACCTCGTGTGGGCCGTCCTCGGGTGGGGCCGGTACGAGTTCGTCGGGGGCGTAGACCTCGGGCCCCGCCTGGGGAAAGTTGACGATCACCTCTCCATACGCGGTGATCATGACCACTTTCCCGATGGGATCTTCGGGGTGGTCGCTGTCGCCGACGGGCGTGACACGGTCTCCGACGGACCACTGAGACATCTGCCCACCTCTCGGTTCGCGCCGGGCGACTCAGTCCTTGGCACACCCGGCCGCGCCCACGTGCCCCGACACCCAATACGCGGTGATGACGCCCTTGATGCCGTTGTTCTTGCCGCCGTAGACGAAGTCATTGCCGTCCTCGACTACGCACATCGTCCGCTTCTTGCCACCCGAGGTGTATTTATACGTGCTTACCATTCCACCACGATACGGAAATGACTTACTGCCCTTGCTGAAATTGTTGTGTGCTTTTTCCCAGAGCTTCACCGCGGCAGCGTCCACAGGATGATTCGTCTTGTTGTTGGTGCTGCCGCCCTTGGAGATGTGCTTGTAGCCGAACCTCGAGTTCCCCTCTCGCAGCAGGGAGCCCCCAAAGCCCGCGCCTTTGAACCAGAGGATGACCCGTGCCGCCCCAGGGCCGTCTTCCGCCCGGCAATCGAAGCCGTCGCAATCCCAGCCGGGAGGCTTCGGCACCACGCGATACGAACTGTCCCGCGGCGGCACAGCAGAACCAACCGCGACGGACGAGACCGTGCACAACAGGACAACGCCGGTGATCGCAGAGCGCATGGAGCACTCTCCTCGGGCAATGGGACGTACGCGACGGCAGACGCGACTTCCGCACGGTAGTTCCCGGCCTCGTGGAAGGTGGCCGAACGGTACTGTGGCCACACTCGAAGGGCGTATCAGCGGGCGGTCCGTAGCCGTCGCTGTCGGTAAAGGCACCATGCTGGCGCGCCTTCGGCTGGTCGAGTAGGGCGCGATAGGCCGAGCTGAAACGAGCGACCGCGCGATCGTCACTTGCGAGGTGGTGGCACTGCGGGTGGGCAGGAGGGCAGGATCAGCGTCATGAAGATTCTGGTGCTTGGCGGAACCTGGTTTCTCGGACGGGCAGTTGCCCAAGCCGCACTCGATCGCGGGTGGTCTGTAGACGCCTTCAACAGGGGAAGGTCCGGCACCGCGCCGGACGGATCGCACGAGATTCACGGAGATCGCACCGTGCGCGAGGACCTGGTGCGATTGGGGCAACAGGGACCTTGGGACGCCGTGATCGATACCTCGGCCTCCGAGCTTGCCCCGCGCGACGTGCTGGAGGGGGCACGGGCGTTGGAACCCGTGGCGCGGAAGTATGTCTATATCTCGACCGTGAACGCCTACCGCGGCTGGCCGAACGAGCCGCTTACGGAATCCTCGGAGTTGCTCGACGCACCGGCTGATGCCGACGTGAACTATGGGCGACTACCCGCGAACTGGGACGGGCCCGACTGGTACTACGGTCGGCAGAAGGCTGGCGCCGAGCACGCGGCGAAGGAGGCGTTCGGAGCGCCCCGTGTCTCGATCCTGCGGCCTGGCGTAATCCTGGGGCCCGGAGAATACGTGGGCCGCCTTCCTTGGTGGCTGCAGCGGGCTTCGAAGGGTGGAGCGATCCTTGCTCCTGGCGCCCCGAGTAAGACGATCCAACCGGTGGACGTGCGGGACGTGGCGGCCTTCGCGCTGGACCAGGCTGCTTCGTCAAGCGGTAGTGAGTTCAATGTGACCGCACCGTTGGACCACGACACCATGGGCGGCTTTCTCGGCGCCTGCGTCGATGCGACGGGGGGTGCCGGCGAACTTGTGTGGGCGCCTGATGATCTTCTCGTCGCGCACGGCGTGCAGCAATGGACCGAGCTGCCGCTCTGGCGCACCCACGCGGGCGTGTGGAACGTCGATTCCTCTGGCGCGCAGGCGGCAGGTCTCCGATGCCGACCTCTTGCGGAGACCGTTCGCGATACGTGGGAATGGATGCAGTCTGGCGGGGTGCCCGTCGAGCATCCGCGTTGGGCCGAGCACGGGATCTCTCCGGAGAAGGAGGCAGCGATCCTTGCCGACTTGGGCCTCTGAAGGTCAGCCTTCGATGGCCAGGGGGGCCGCTGCTCCGAGCCTGTTCGCTGATGCTTCCCTGGTGAAGTCCTCGATGCGTTCACCGAGTTGGACGGCCTCAGGGGCACCCCGGAAATCAGCTTGACTCAAGTTGCCTCGGATTGCGGCCATGCGTTCAAGAGTCCCAGCTCCACGCCATTCGGTCGGCACGGAAAAGGCGGGCTCAAGGGCAGCTTGAACCCCATCAAGCTCGCCCCGCAGGAGCCGCGCTCGGGCAAGGTCCACGTGCGCCTGGGTCGAGATGAGCAGCGGACGCTGGTCTTCGGGCTTGGCGCCGAGGAGCCGGAGGGCACTCTCCGCGGCCTTCTCGGCGCCGTCTGCATCACCGAGCAAGAGGTAGGTGGTGGCATTGCTCATGGCTACGCGGTCACTCGGAAAGCCGAACTCCCCACCGATGTCGTCGTGCAGCTCATCCCGCGTACCGGTGCTCTGGTCGAGCGCGCTCCGCACCGCCCTCTCGGCGGCGACCTGGTTGCCCAGATGCCCGTAGGCGCGCCCCTCGATCACGAGCAGACGCGTCATGGCGGTGTCACCGAGCCCACCGAACTGCTGTGCTGTCCGGACGAGGCGGACTGCCTCCGCCGGGCGACCGCCCCAGAAGGCCAGGAACGCGAGCGCACCATGGGCGTACGCCTGGAGCGGCCCGTGCTCGATCACCTGACCGTACAGCGCCGCGGTACGGGACAGGGAGACAGCCGCTGGAAGAGACCCCAGGTCAAACGAGATGGCGGACAGAATGGCAGCCGACTGACCGGCTGCCAGGTACGCCCGTGCCCGCTGACGGGGCACCTGCGTTCGTTCGAGCATCGACTGCGCGATGTCCAACAGCTCTTTCGACCTGCGGTAGACCTCTACGGGCGACGTTCGGTTGTATCCGCGCGCAAGGGCGACGACGTCGTCGTCAAGCTGGTCGAGGGTCATGTCCGGCACGCTGAGGGAGGCGGCGTCCCCAGCATGCGCGGCGGCGTCCCGAGCAGTCATTGCTAGATCACTCTCATTGATCGTAGGTGCGTACTTCCCCGCGACATCCGGCGGCAGTTCGTTCGGCGGGCTGAGCAGATCGCGGACGGTATATCCGAACATGTACTCAAGGACGGCCGGTGCCGGGTGGTTGGGTAACCCCTTCACGCGCCCTGCCGTCCACCGGCGGAATGTCTGTTCCTCCACCGTCGCCGTGGAAGGAGGTTCGCCGGCCGCGGCAGCTAGCTCCCGTGCCGCCTTCTCGTACTCCCGTTTGAACCTGTCGTACGTCCAGCCGCGTTCCCAGACCAGCAGTTGGAGCAGCGTCCGCGCCCGCGCTCTCATCTCCACGACTTCCTTCCAGCTGGAGGTAACGAAGGAGGCCCGTTCGGCCTGGATAAGCCCTGCCATCCAACTATCGCCCAACTTCGGCCAGGGGTTGAGATCTTGGGGGCAAGTGGGGTCCAGATGACATGTCGGTGATACCTGCGCCACCCGGCGCGGTTCAGGTGATACCCCACGTGACATGGCGGGACCGGCTCCTCAGGGGAAACCTTGATCTCCCCTCACCGTCTCCGGGCCGCGAGTCCCGGAGACGGTGAGGTCCGGTTTGCCGTCCCCACGAAGCCGAGGCCACCACCATGAGCCAGAGCACCGCCGCCCTGGAACCGGAGCGCACAGAGCCCGTGTGCCACCGTCCTGCCGCTCAACGCGCAGAGGCGGACGTGCCGCTGGAAGAGCACGTTTTTCAAGCGGTGTTCCGGCCTCACCTGTCCATGGTCGCGGACATGCGGCTGTCGACGGCGGCCGTCTTGCGGCGGGCTGGGTTGCCGCGATGGCTCATCAGCAACGTGGTCCTGGCGGTGTCGGAACTCGTGACCAACGCGATTGAGCACGGTCAGGGTGTCGTCAAGCTGGCGATCCACGTCGCCGAGGACCTTGTCCTGGTCTCGGTGATCGACAAGAACCCGGCCCCGGCGGTGCTGAGGCAGGCGGAGCCGGACGACACCTCTGGTCGCGGCCTCCTTCTTGTTCAGGCTCTGGCCGACGCATGGGGCAGCGGGGGGCAGGAGACGTGGTGCGAGTTCCGCCGCTCCCCGAAAGGCAGGGCCGCATGAACTCGGCACCGGTCCAGTCGTCCGACGAGGAGTTCGCGCGTGGGGCAGGTCAGTTACTCGCGTCGTTACGTGCTTCGTTCCTTCACGACGAGGACCTGGAGAATGATCTCGACGCGATCCTCGGCGCTACCGCCGGCCCGATGGGTGTGGCTGGCGCCGGATGTCAGCGCGCACGTCGCAAGAGCCTGTTTCGCCGCCACGTCCGCGCAGCTGGCGAAATGCCGACGCCGCCTGACAACGCAGCCGTGCACGAGTTGGGGTGCGCCGTAACCCGCCTGGATCGAACGCTGGGTCAACTCGTTGGCATCGCGAAGAGCCGTCTGGGAACGCCGCCGAGTCTGGACGTCGGTCTGGTCATCCTGCGCGCGAACGACGTGCGCAGCGCCCAGCTGTGCCCCGTAGGGGAGTTCAAGGACGATCTCGCGCATCTGCGTCGATTGGCGATGGCGGCCTCCGATCTCCTCGACCTGCTGAGCGATGAGGAGGACGGCTGGTGAGCCTGCTGCCATGTCGGTTCTGGTGCCACACCGACACTTCCGTGGAGACGCTACCCGACGACCAGACCGTGGAGACGCCGGAGGACGCAGTCCACTGGGTCCGCGAGTCCGTCCGGGGCGTCTTCCTCTCCTTTGACCGTCGCGTGTTCCACCGGACGTGGGGGTGGCTCGGAGACCACCGGGCCGTGGACGCCGGAATCGTCCACCTTCAGGGGGGACGACCCTACGAGTTCGCCGTGAAGGTTCGAATGGGCCGTTGGCGGTGGAGCGCGCACCCGGTTCGGGTACTCCCGCTCGCCACCCTGTGCGGGCGTCCGGTCAACTCCAGTTCCAGCAGGCCCTCCGTCGTGTCGGAGGCGTCATGACATTCGAGATCGACACGACCTACAAGGACCTCCGCCGCGGTCTCTCTCAACTCGCCCGACTAGGAGTCGAGTCCAGTGATCCTGCTGACACGACGGATGAGAGGCAGCAGGCCCAGGACCTGGTGGACTTGTGGCTGCCGCTCGCCGAGACCCGTCTACGCGAGGCCGCCGAATCGCCGTCGGATCAGGCGCGCTGGCGCAAGGCCATCCAGGGCGTGGCACCCCCCGAGGAACCGAACGCCGAGGGGGCGGAGGCCGAGGGGGCGGAGGCCGAGGGGGCGGAGGCCGAGTCGGACTTCGTGGCCTTCCTCAGCGGCGCGCGTGTCCTTCTGCGCTGCCTGCTGGATGCTGAGCGGCCCGGCCCGCAGGTCGTCGCCATCGCTGACCGCGTACGGAAGTTGATCAAGGATGGCGAGTACCCCGCTGGGTCATGGCTGAATGTCAGTCGCATCGCCACCGAGGCCGGGTGCATGGCGGTATCAGTCGAGCGTGCGCGCGTTGCTCTCCGCGACCTTGAGGCTGAGGGGCTCATCACCTTCAACCCCTCGTCCAGTCGGCCGCGTGTCGTGGGAGAAGCCAAGGAACCCGACCAGCCGACCCGGATCGCGGGTTGGCTTCGTGTGCTCATAGCCGAGGGCGTATATCCCCCATATTCCAACCTTCCTACGGGCGTGCAGCTGGCGCGCGCTCTGGCCACGCAGCCGAGAGACGTCACAGCAGCGATGCGCATCCTCGCCACCGAGAAGATCCTGAACTACCGCCCCAACATGCGCAGGCTGAGAAAGCCCTGGCCGCCCACCGATGTTGCGCCGCCCCCGGAGATCGCAGATCTGGCGCAGAAGTTACGCGGCCTCGTGGCCGGGGACCTGGATCTCAGTCCCTCGAACGTCCGGATCGTCTGCCAGCGCGCGAGGAACTGGTGGCGGTGCCGAATCACGCCTCCTGTCGACCAGCTGGAGGTCACCTTCCGCACGCTGGTCGGCGCGGCCTCGCACCTCTTCACGCTCTTGGAGACGCGGCCCGCGTACCAGGACATGGACACGCTGCTGCGGCGCACGGCCGTCACCGCCCTCGTGGAGCTGCCGGATGACTTCCAGGAGCGCGTGTGGCGGACGGCATGCCTGGCCGTCGCGGTGCTCGAACTCCAGGAAGTCGCAACCGCGTTGGCGAGGCGCAGGGAGTACATCCGCCAGGTGGTGGGTCCGGACCGAGGTGCTACCGGAGGCTGCATCTTTCCCATCTGAGATACCCATCAACGAACCTGAACGAAAGGTAATTTCATAGTGAATAGCATGATGCCCATCCTGCTGGCCGGTCTGGCCATCGCCGGTGTCGGCGTTCTCCGCCTCGTGCAGGCGGAGAGGCACCAGCGGCAGCGGAACATCCTGGCGACGACCCAGATGGATCAGGAGTGGCGGCGCCACCTGGAGAGCGACCCCGAGTTGCTGAAGCTCTGGGCCCCCGAAGGCGATGACGCCATGGGCCTCGGCCAGTACGCCCGAGTCCTGAGCGCCAACCAGCTCGTCTGCGCGCTCGCCGCCCGCTACAAGGTGGGCCTCCTGGACGCGGCCACGCTGCGTGTTCAGGCCCACTGGCTGATGTCCCGTTCAATCGGCCGCGACTACTGGGACGAGTGCAGGGCGCTCCGCGACGCCGAGGCCCTCGACCGGTTCGACCGTCGCTTCAACCGGATCTTGAACGACGAGTTCGTCCCTCGTTCGAAGGCCGACACCATCGCCTGAAACAGCCTGATTGCGGTGCTGAGCACCACCTCTGATCTCCGCGCTGAGCTCACCGCCACGCGCGGGCATTCCCCCCTGCCGCCGGGCGACCATCCCTCCCTCGGCCTCGGCGGCAGGGGCACCACCTCGACGCCGTAGCAGATTCATCACCTCCCTAGGAGATATTCAATGCTCAAGTCCGTCCGCCACCTGGAAGAGGTGGCCCGCGAGTGGACGATCAACCCCGAGGACGTCCTGCTGATCGCGCTGAACAGCTGTGGAGCGCGCTCGCCGTTGGACAAGCCGCGCATGAGGTTCCAACTGGCACTCGACTCCCGGCCGGCCGACCCGTCGTACCTGATCCTCTCTCTGGGGCGCGAGGACTCGCCCTTCGAGGTCGACGAGCACGAGCTGCGACTGCACGGTGAGCGGGTCGGCTCGATCAGCGGCATCGAGGACGATGACGCCGTGCTGGGCTACTGGCGCAACGGCACGAAGATGCTCACGCTGAACTCGAACCAGCGCTCCCAGTGCACCGGCTGCACGTTCTGCCCGAACACGCTGGAGGGGGCCTCGGACCCGGCGATCCGCGAACTCGACCTGCCCGGCTACTTCGCTACGCTCGCGGCGAACTCGGGGATGGCGGATCTGTCAGGGGTGGAGACCGTGACGGTGTGCACGGGCTGCTTCCTCTACGAGCATCTGGCGCTGGAGCACCTGGAGGGCGTGCGCGCCGCCATGCGGAGCACTGACTGCGAGGGCACGCTGCACTTCCTGTCGTCGGTCCTCACCACCGCCGAGGGCTTGGACCGGGCCGCCGATGTCGGACCGTTCCATCTGACGCTGACGGTGGAGTGCTTCACCAACAGGGCCAACATCCTGAAGCAGTCCAAGGCCGCGCTGAGCGTCGACCAGATGGTCGAGACGCTGGGGGCGGCGAAGGAGCGGGGCATCACCACGGACTTCACCTACATCGTCGGCCTGGACCCGATCGAGGAGGCGCTGGAGAACCTGAAGCGGCTGGTACCCGTGACCACGACGTTCCCGCGGTTCCAGACGTATCAGGCGCACAACCCGTACATGGACGTCTACCGCACGCCCGGCTCGGACACGATCGACTGGAACCTCTCGATGCGCCGCACGGTCGAGGAGCTGTTCTTGGACACCGGCCTGCGCCCGCAGTGGTGGCAGAACTACCGCTCCCCGTGGGCCTACACCTTCGGCCAGGAGCCGCTGACCGGGGCACGGATCTGATGGCCGGGTCAATCAACTGCACCGGCTCGGTCGTGCGGGCGGTGCGCGTGTGGCCGGTGGCGGGACAGACCGCCGGGCTGCCTGACTCGCTGCCTGATCCGATCGCCGCGGTCGCGGTGCCCCCGGCGGGGCCGTCGTGGCCGGAGCACCGGACCAGGTTCGCGGTCGAGGTGGTCGGCGACGGGGCGTCGGGCTGGCACGCTCCCGTGGGTGAGGCCGTGGCGCGGCTCGTCGTGGACACCCTCGCCGACGGGGTGGTGGGGCACGACGCGGCGGCACCACGCAAGCTCGCCTACCGGCCGCGAGCGAGCCGGCACCAACAGGGAGCGCACGCGCGCCAGGCCGTGTCGGCCGTCGAGCTGGCGTGCTGGGACCTTGCCTCCCGGGTATCGGGACGTACGGTGCCGGAGCTGCTGGGTGGCACGGTGCGGGCGCACGTGCCGGTGTACGCGTCCGCGCTCGGTTTGGACACTGCCCACCCCGAGGCGGTGAAAGCGGCGGCGTGGATCTCCGAGCAGGGGTTCTGGGGTCAGAAGTGGCCGCTCACCAAGGAGTTGCTGCGTCAGGGTCCCGGGGCCGTCGCGCGGGTACTCGGGACCTTACGGGAGGCAGCGGGCGAGTGCCGGTTCATGGTCGACGGGCTCAGACGCTGTCGGCTGGACCAAGCACTCGCTTTGCTGCCGATCCTCGCGGACCTTCGCGTCGCCTTCGCAGAGGAGCTGCTGGAGCCGGGCGGCTTCGCCTGGGCGCGGGTGCGGGCGGCTGGAGCCGGGGTGCCTATGGCGGCCGGCGAACATGCGGTTGATGAGCACGAGCAGACTCGGCTCCTGGCCGGCGGTGCGGTGGACGTGTGGCAGACCGACCCGGGATGGTCGGGCGGCCTGGCCCGTTCCCTGCACACCGTCGAGGTCGCCGCCGACCTGGGGATCCCGACGTTCCCACACGGCGACCGGCTGTGGGCGGCGCTCGCGCTGGCCGGCGCGTGCTGCCGGGACAAGGTCCCTGCGGTGGAGTGGCACCTGACGCTGGAGCCGCTGCGGCAGCGGGTGTTCACTGATCCGGCCGCTGTCGAGGCGGGGATGCTGCCGTCCGGGCCCGGGATCGGGCTCGCCCCGACCCCGGTCACCACGTCGCCTCTTCCGGCGTGGACGGTCGGGTCATGACCGGCCCGATGGCATGGTCCGGGGTGCGGGCGGTCTGCTTCGACCTGGGCGGCACGCTGGTGCGGCCCGAGCCGGTGGCGACGACCGGCCAGGTCGCGGAGGTGTTGGGCATCTCCCTGGAGGAGGCCCGCGCCCTGATGGGCAAGGGCGCCAAGCGGCGCCTGGTCAGCCCGCGGGACCTGGCGCACGAACTCGCGGACCACTTCGGTCGCAGCGCGTTGGCCGGCCCGCTCGCCGAGGTGTTGGAGCGGGCGCGGTGCCGGGCCGAGGACCCGCAGCTCTACCCGGAGGTGCCGGACACGCTGGTCGCTTTGCGGGAGCGAGGCTTCGCCTTGTTCGCCATGACCAACGCGCTCGGCTCATCGGTGCCCGAGCAGGAGCCGGAAGTCTTCCGCACGCTGCTGGACGGGGTCTTCTACTCGGCGCGCACCGGCGCGATCAAGCCCGAGCGTGAGGCGTTCGCCGCTGTCGAGCGCGCCAGCGGGCTCCGGCCGGAAGAGCTGCTGCACGTCGGTGACTCGGTGGACGCCGACGTGCGGGGAGCCTCGTCGGCCGGGTGGCTGACGGCCTGGCTGGACCGGCACCGCGCACCCGAAGGGCTGGTGCCCGCCGCGAGTACGCCGCGCCTGCACTCCCTCGATTCCCTCTCCCTGCTGCTGCCCACCCATTCGGGCAGCAGCACGATCGCACCGGAGGTGGCCGGCTGATGGAGCCGTCCCGTACACCCCGTTCGGCAACACCTTCCGTCCACACCCCACTCACGCCGTCCGTGCCGCTGTTCGATGCGAGCCAGCTTCCGCTGCGCACCTGGTGCGAGGGCAGCCGCGAGGACGCCGTCACCGGTCTGGTCGCGTTCCCCGACTTCCACAGCCACATCCCGCGCTGCCTGGCCGCGGCCCTCGACAGCGGGCGCCTGGTCGCCCTGGCGATCGGGGACGTCGACGGGCTGAAGGACCACGTGGAGCGGACGAACTCCACCAACCCCGCCTCCTACGGGCACCTGGCTGGCAACGAGGTCATGGCGACCGTGGGGGCCACGACCCGCGCATGGTTCCACGAGCAGCCCTTCAACTCCGGGTGCGCGGCGACGTTCGGCGGAGACGAAGTCATCCTCGCGGCGGTTGTGGAAGACGCCGACCAGTTCCATCAGGCCCTAGGCACGCTGCGTGACCGGCTCGGTGCCGCGCTCCCGGTGACCGTCTCCTTTGCCCTCGCGTTCGTCGTCGGCAGCGACCTGCCGTCCGAGCGGGATCGCGGCTGGAATCACCACTTCACCAACGTGCTGCTGGCGACGGTCGACCGGACGTTGTTCACGCACAAGGCGGCACGCCGCGCAGGCGGCAACGACGGCGGCATCATCGCCGTTACCCGGCCGCCACAGCATCGAGAACCTGCGGAGACGGGAACCGGCCCCTCACCGCTCCTCCCGATGCCGGTCGGCACCGAGATCATGCGTGTCATGGCCCGCCCGGCCCGAGTCGGCGGCAGAGACTTCCTGCTGCTGCCCTGCCGCGGGCCGATCGGCCAGCGCGGTACCCGGCTCCGCATCACCTTCCCCACCGGCACGTCCAAGACCGTCGTCGCCTACGCGCTGCGCGGCCAGGCCGCGGTGCCGTACACCGCCGTCGCCACCGGCGTGACAAGAGTGCCGCTGACGGTGCAGGCGGTACGGGACCGCACGCCCCGCAGCGTGCCCCTGGACCTGGCGACCGCGCTGGAGCGGGCAGGGCTGGACTGGACGGCGGTCCCCGCCCACGAACAGGCACAGATTCTCCAACTGATCAAGGAGGCCGGAACGTTGGAGATCCGGGCCGGACGGATCACCGCTGCCGTGGATACGGTCGCCGCGCGGAAGGGCCGCTGAAGTGACCGACACCGTACTGCCTCCCGGCCTCGCCGTCGCAGGGCCCGAGGGCTTCCCCGGCTGGAGCCACGCCGTCCGGCACGCGACGGACCGCGTGCCGGATGACGCCGTCAACTCCGCCTGGCGAGCACTCAATTACCTGTGTACCGCACAGCTCTACCTGCGCGACAACGTCCTGCCGGTCCGCGCCCTCCGAGCGGACGACGTGAAGGAGTCCCCAAGTGGACACTGGGGTGTGTGTCCTCCGGTCAACTGGATGCTTGCCCATCTCGGACCGATCACCGCCTGGCGGCCGCCCGGCAGCGAGGTGCTGACCGTCCACGGTGCCGGGCACGCCAGCCCTTCCGTACTCGCCCACGCCTACCTCACCAAGACCGTCGCCCTGACCGGCAACGACCCATGCTGGTCGGCAGCGGAGCTGCAAGCGCTGGCCGCAGGCTTCCCGCACACCCGGACCTACGGCGGGGAGATCACCCCGCTCATCCCCGGCGTGCGCTACACCGGTGGCCAGCTCGGGCCGGCACTCGCTGTCGCGCAAGGCATGGTCCTCGATGCCCCACACCGGCTCGTGGTGCCGCTCCTCGGCGACGGAGAGCTGGAGACCGGCGCAGCGTCAGCCGCGTGGATGGCCCGGCGCGCGCTGATCGGATCGGGCCTCCACGGCGCGGTGCTGCCCGTCGTGCTCGCCAACGGCCTGCGGATGGGCTCCCCCTCGGTGCTGGCCGGTCTCAACGAGGACGAGGTGCGTGCGTACTTCACGGGCCTGGGGTACGAGCCGTTCCTTCACGACGGTTCCGATGTGCGCGGCTTCCGGCGGGTCCTCGCCGAGGCGCTCGCACGGTTGCGCCCACTCGGGCTCGCCGGTCCTCAGCCGGTACTCGTCCTGACCATGCCTAAGGGGGCAACCGGGCCCGAGCAGATCGCCGGGCACTGGATCGCCGGAACTCCTGCGGTTCACAAAACCCCGCTGAAGGACCCCCGGCACGACCGGGAGGAGTTCGAGGCCCTCAAGGCGTGGCTTGCGTCGTACAAGCCGTCGGAACTGTTCACCGAGGACGGCCAGCCCTGCGGGCTCGTCCGTCAGGCCCTGCCCCACCCGGTACCCCGATCCCGCCCGGCCCCGCCGGTCGCACCGCTCACGGTCCGGGGCTTCGCTGAATGGCCGCTGATCAGCGCCGTGATCCGCGAGCGCGCGGCGGCGGGAGGCTTTCGGTTGTTCAGCCCCGACGAGGCCGCCTCGAACCGGCTGCACCTGGCCACCGACGGCCGTGGAACACCGCAATGGGCGAACGAGATCCTCAACGAGGAGATCTGTCACGCCTGGCTCCAGGGCTACACCGAGACCGGCCGGGACGCACTGCTGGCCACCTACGAGGCGTTCGCCGCAGTCAACACCAGCCTGCTCGTCCAGCACCTCAAGCACTGCAGCGCACGGGCCGCCACCAGCGCTGTCGGGCTGCCGAGCGTCAACTACCTGATCACCTCACTGGGCTGGCGCAACACCTACACGCACCAGAATCCGGGGCTCGTCTCCGCGATGCTGGAGACGGAAAACCCGGCCGTCCACGTCTACACACCCGCCGACGCCACCCGGGCGGCCGCGATCCTCGCCGTCATGCTCACCGAGCGCGACCGGGTGAACTTCCTGGTCGCCGACAAGCACCACACGCTCACGTTCCCGCCGGACACCCTGCGCGACGAGCTGACCGACGGGGCCGCGATCTGGCCCCACCTGAGCACCTTCGGCGCTGAAGACCCGGACATCGTCCTCGCCTCCGCCGGGGACGTCGCAGCGCGCGAACTCTCTGCGGCCGCCGAGCGAATCGCCGCTGAACGCCCTGGTCCACGCATCCGCTACGTGAGCATCAACGACCTCACCGTCCTCGGCGCACCGGACACCTGGTCTGCCGCCCTGACCGACCGCGCCTTCTCGCAGCTCTTCCCCGAGAACGTCCCCCTGCTGCTGGCCACCGTCACACAGGCCCCAGCTGTACGGGCGCTGCTCGCCGCCCGCGGTGAAACCGCCCGGTTCCGCGTGGTCGGCTACCGCGACCCCGGCCGCCCTCTGCCCCCGACCGACCTGCTGGAGCACTGCGGCATGTCCGCCGCACAGCTCGCCGCCCAGGCGACCTCGATGCTCAAGGAGCCACGATGACCACCACCCCGGCCGTTCCCGATCCCGCGCAGCTGGCCGCGTTCGACCGCGACGGCTTCCTCATCCTGCGGGACGCTCTCACCCCCGATGACCGCCACCACGCCGCCGACGCCGCCGCGCATCTCCTGAACGGTGACCGGACGGTGGGCCGCGACCGCTCAGTCGACGGCAAGGACGGCTTCCGCGGGGTCGTCGCCCTGGACGACGCCTTCCTCCCGCTCGTCACCAACCCGGGCGTCCTGCCCACGGTCGTGGCGCTGCTCAGCCC
This sequence comes from Streptomyces sp. SID4985, assembly GCF_009863025.1. Classification (GTDB taxonomy): domain Bacteria; phylum Actinomycetota; class Actinomycetes; order Streptomycetales; family Streptomycetaceae; genus Streptomyces. The sequence continues at coordinate 55,730 of NZ_WWIR01000643.1, forward strand.
CAACATCCACCTGATGTCGAGCAACCTGATCGCCATGCCGTCCCTGCCGGACGAGGAGCGCACCATCCGCGTGCCCGCCCGGCACGGCTGGCACCGCGACATGTCCTCCACCCTGGCCGACCTCGGCATCGAAGGCACCCCCCGCCTCGCGATCAAGGTCGCGTACTTCCTCACCGACCCCGGCCCGGATGCCGGCTTCACCATGTTCGTACCCGGCAGCCACACCCGCACCGGGCCTGTCACCGTGCCCCCGGGCGACATCGACCCGCCCGGCGCCCTCACCCCGGGCATCGGGCAGTACGACGTGGTCCTCTTCGAGAACCGCACCTGGCACGCTGGCGGCCTCAATCGCTCCGGCCGCACCCGGCTGGCCGTGATGATGCAGTACGGCTACCGGTGGCTCAACGCCGTAGACGACCCCTCCCCCACCTTGCTGGACCGCGCGAACCTCGGGGCCGTCGAACGGCAACTCCTCGGCGCGCGGGACCGCAACCCCGACGGCTCCGTCGCCCGCGAAGGCTCCGGCGGACGCCCCCTGACCGACTGGTGGCAGCACCTGAACACCACCCCGGCCCGCTGACCGATCTCCGACGCCCGACCGCACCACCACGAGAGACTGGAACCGTGACCTCCTCCCCCTACACGCCCGAAGAACTGTTCGCGTCCACCGCGCCGTACTACGCCCGCTACCGCCCCGGCTACGCGCCGGAGTTCTACGAACTCCTCACCGAGCGCTTCCACCTGGACGGCACCCAGCGCGCCCTCGACCTCGGCTCCGGCCCCGGCATCCTCGCCCTGGAACTCGCGCCCCTCCTCGGCCAGGTCGTCGCGGTCGACCCCGAGAAGGGAATGCTCGAAGAGGGCCGCCGCCTGGCCGCCGAGCGCGGCATCACCAACATCGACTGGCGCGAGGGCGACTCCACCACCCTCCCGGCCATGTCCATCGGACCCGTACTACTGACCGTCATGGGCGCCGCGTACCACTGGATGGACCGCGAACAGGTCCCACGCGACCTGGACCGCATCATCGAGCCCGCCGGCGCGATCGTCCTCGCCTCCGGCGGCGCCCCCGGCGACGTCGCCCCCGCACCGTGGCGAGAGGTGGTCGACCGGGTACGTACGCGCTACCTCGGCCCCGAACGCCGGGCCGGCAAGGGCACCTACTCCCACCCCAAGGAACGCCACCAGGACGTCCTCGCCCGCAGCCCGTTCTCCCAGATCGAGATCGACCGCTGGGACTACACCCTCACCCGCACCGTCGACGAGGTCATCGGCTGGGTCTTCAGCCTCTCGTACTCCAGCCCCGCCCAACTCGGCAACAAGAAGGATGCCTTCGAGGAAGACCTGCGCAAGGCACTGCTCGACTTCGCCCCCTCCGGACGGTTCGACGAGACCATCCGCACGGAGGCCGTGATCGCGACCAGGCCCTGATCGAAAGCGGCCCGCCGGTCACACCACTCTCGACCGGTCAGACACGAAGGCGCGCAGCCCTCCTGATTCCGGCCGGAACTCCTTCTCGCCGGAAACGGGCCGGATGCGCCAAGGCACCTGAACCGATAGGTTTTTCGAGGGAGTTACTGTTGTCCGGACTTCGAGCCCGGCATCACGTGCCGACGCCGGCGGTACGAGTGGTGAGCCCGCGGGAGGCCGACCGCCGATGGTCGGGGGCGTCACGTGGCGACCAGGGCGGCGGCCAAAAGCAGTTCGGCGATGTCACCGCCGTAGTACATGGTCTCGGCACCTGCCCGCACCTGGGGGATGACGGCAGGATGTCGGCCCACAAGCCGCAGTACATCATCTGGGCGACGACCGCGTGGGCGGCGATGGCGACGCCCGGGCAGGCCAGCCGTACGCGCACGCCTGGCCGTGAGGGGTCGGGCTCTGCGATGGCGTAGGCGAGAATCGCGAAGCTGCCCGTGGACAGCGCCGACGCGACCGCGAGGTGCGCGATCATGCGCGCGGGCGGACTGTGGTGCACGGTGGCCATCGCCCATCTCCGCCCCTGGTCCCGGACTCCGCTGGAGATGGCCCAGCCGCAGCCTCCCTCCTCCACGGCTCGCTCGCGCGTGCGGGTCCGCCACCCGCCCCAGCGGCGGTCGGTGAGCACGGGTCAGGACAGCGCGAAGTAGCGCAGCCACACGTAGGCCAAAGAGACGGTCAGAGTAACGGCGGTGACGACCAGGCCGTACTTGGTGAACCCTGGCCCTGCTGGTGGTGATCGTCGGTGGCCTCACGCTGACGCTGACCGCGCTCGCCGTACGGCTGCACATCGGCATCCCGGGCGCCGACTCCACGCAGATCGCCGACATCGCACACGCCGCGACCGGACCGGGCCGGCTGTACGGCGCCTTCCAGCTCACCAGCTCGCTCCTGCTGCTCGCCGCCGCCAGCTCCTCCTTCCAGGCCGGCCCGGGTCTGCTCAAGGCACTGTCCGGCACCCCCGACAAGCCCGGTGTGCCGCCTCTGGTGCTCGCCCGGACCGACCGCCACCACACCCCCTACTGGTCCGTGCTGGTCTACCTGGTCGCGGCCACGCTCCTCATCGCCGTGGACCTCTACGCCCGCCGGAACCGGGCCGGCCGTCCCACTGGCATCGAGAACGTCGAGGCGCAGGCGGAAGGGGCTTGAACAGGGCTCAGGTCAGGGTCGGCTGGGGCACGATACACGGAGCGGCATTATCACCTGATCCCTGCCGCTCCAAAACCTGACCGTTGCGGACACTCGATCCTCCGTCTTATCTCATCCCGAGGACCGCGTATGCCCGCACAGTTCATGAACGCCAAGCAGACGGCTGAATATCTGAACATGTCCATGACCTGGGTCTATCGGGATGCGCCGAAACTCGGGCTTACTCCTTACAAGTTCGGACGCGGACGCAGCGCCAAACTGCAGTTCAAGATCACCGACGTGCGGGCCTGGGCTCAGCAGCAGAAGCTCGGCTGAACCTTGTCCACGGGGGCCCTGGCCGCTCTTGCGGTCAGGGCCCCTCTACCTGTCAGGCCGCGAGCGCCATGTCCAGCACCTGGGCTGCCTTACCGATCGACCCCGGCATCAGGTGCCGGTAGATCTTAAACGTCACATCGAGGCTCTTGTGGCCCATCCACTCGGCGACGTCGGTGATCGGGATGCCGTTGCTCAGGCAGTTCGATGCGAAGAAGTGACGGTTGCCGTAGAGGACCATCCCTTCCGGGATGTCCACCTCCTCTGACGCCTTGACCTTCTTCCACTGGTTGTCCATCGCCCAGTACGGGTACGGCTTGCGGGGATCGGTTGGCTGCCGCAAGAGGTAGCCGTCATACGTACCGTACTTCCCGGCATACCACTCGATCGTCTCCCTGATGCGAGCAGGCAGAGGTACGTCTCGGTACTCCCCGACCTTCCGGTGCTTAAGCGGTCCGTAGCGCCTGGTGGATACGACGACCTGCTCACTGACCCGGTACACGTCGTCAGCCACGATGTTGTTGATGTTCACTGCGGATGCCTCGCCGTTACGCAGACCGCAGCCACTCATCAGGTCGACGATCAGCATGAAGGCGTCATCGCCTGCCGCGCGTATCCCGCGGAGCTGTTCGAGGGACGGGATGACGGCTCGCGCCGGATCGTACTGCGGCGGTTTCACACCGAGCAGGGGGTTGTCGGGGAAGATCCCCAGCCGGTGGGCGTCCAGAAGGATCGCACGGAGCTTGTCGAACGCGTTGGCCTGAGTCGGAAGCCCCGTTTGCATGCGCTCCATGGTGCGGATGAAGTGGTCCACCACCTTGTGGTCGAACGAGTTCATCCGCCGGCTGCCGAGCGCTGGATAGAGGTGATGCTCCAGGAGCGACTCAAGGTGCCTCACCGAGGCGACGGCCAGATGTCGTTGACCGGCCTTCCACTCCTCGACGTACTCCTCGAAGCGCATCGCGCCGTACTTCTGGATGCGCTCCGCCTTCGTCTGGGACTGCCGACTGGCCTTCTTCTCGTTGTAGATATCGGTCAAGCGCGTGATCGCCTTGTCCTGCGTGGCGAACCCGGCCTCCTCGGTCTGCCTGCCCGCTGCGTTGCGATACCGGATCTTGTAGTCGTGCGGGCACTTCGACCAACGAGATTGAGGGTGCTCGCAGTCCTTGAAGAAGGTGCCCATACCGCGAGCAAGTGTGCGTGCTGCCATGTAGCGCTGACTCCTGGGCGTCCGATGCTGACTTTTTGCTGACGCCCGAGGGTGCGCGATACCTCTGACCTGGGGTGAACCGCTATCTACGTGGTATGTAGAGAAAGATCAGGACGACGATCAGCGGCACCGAGCGGAACAGCCAGACGTACGTCCAGCTCACCACGCGCAGCACCGGGCTCCCGGAGAGCCGTCCGAGGGCGAGCACGACGCCGCCCAACAGCCCGAGTACGGCGGCCAGTCCGGTCACTTCGAGGGTGACCAGGAGTCCGTCGAGGACGGCGGGCCGCAGGAACCAGTAGCGGAAACGGTCCCATTGGTAGAAGGGATTGGTGGCCAGGCCGTGCCCGATCTGGGCGACCAGTACGAGGACGACGACGGTGGCGATCCAGCGTCCGGGCCTGAACAGAGGCTGAACTCGCTGAACCTGAAGCTTTTTTGATGTGATGCCAGATTGGGGCGCGGCGGTGACGACAGTGCCTGGTGGTTCGCTCATGGGAGGGCGGCTCCGGCGGATTCGGGTGTCCCGGGGATGCGCGGGGCCGTACGGCGGTCACGACGACGGCGTACGGCACACGGCGAGGCGGACGGCACACCGGTGAGCGGGGTGCGTCACGCGGAAACGCGGAAAGGAAAGGCGGGCTGTCAGCCCTGGCAGCGGCCCGGCGCCGTACACAGCGCGCTGCTGACCCGGAGCAGATCGACGGCGCGGTCGGCGACGAGGAGCCCGGCGCACGCCGGGACGCGACGGCCGTGGGAGCGGCCGTGGGCCGTCCTGGGGGTCGCGTTCATGGCGTCACCTGTTCACTGTCCAGGCCCTGCGGGGCCCCTCGCGCTTACCGAAGTCGTCGTCGGTCCGGTCGTCACCTGGGGCACCCCACCGCGATGCGAGGGTTGCCGGTCAGCGAGCCAGGGCTTGGCGCTGACGCTCATGACCGTTCTGTGCGGCAAGTAAGGCATTCGGCCGCTCGAATGTCAACGGTCGTCCGGCAGTTGGATGCTGCCGGACCGCTCTCACCTGCGTGGAGTGCGCGGGAGGTCGGCGGAGTGGGCGGCCCAGTCCAGGATCTGGACAGCGGCACCGGCCGCTTCGAGACCCTGGCAGTGGCCGTGGTGCCTGCGGGCGATGCCGTCGAGGTCGAGATGGGTGCCGAAGGCGGGGTGGGCGGCGAGTCGGCGGGCGTACGACCAGAGGGCCGGGTGGTCCGCGATGCGGTGGACGGCGGAGGCGTCGAGGTGGCAGCGGTGGACGGTGTCGAGCTGGACCAGACAGACCCAGAGGTGGATGTCGGCGGCCGTGATCCGCCCGTCGACCAAGTACTCCTCGCCGGTCAGCCAGCGTTCGAGGCGGCCCAGGGCGTCCAGCAGGCCGTCGAGCGCGGCGGCGCGGGCTGCGGGGGCGGTGTCGGCGGCCCCCGCGTACTGCGCGCTCTGCTCGATCTCCTCGGCGCAGAGGCGTTCGACGGCCCCGATGGTGGACTCCCAGCCCGCGGGGTGGAGGGGATCACCGTGGTGCGGGAGGCGGTCGAGGTCGCGCAGGATGTCGGGGGCGTGGGCGCTGACGATGCGGCCGGACCAGTCGTCGCTGAGCACGGGGTCGTGGGCGGGGCCGGTGTAGCGGTGGGCGCTGGCGTCGTACAGCGGGCGCAGCGCCGCGTGTCCGCCTCCGGGACAGTCGGGGACGGCGGACAGCAGGGTGACCGGACAGGTGTCGCCGAGGCCGAGGAGGCTGTGACCGATGGCGAGCCGGAGGCCGTCGGCGCAGGCGGTGGAGAGGTGGAGCCGGTAGCGGTGCGGGGCGGCGTAGTGGCCGCTGCGCGCGTCCCGGCCGATGCGGCCCCGGAAGGGCGCGACGGCGGTGCGGTGCGCGGACGGGGCAGCGGCGAGCGGGGTGGAGGACAGCGGAGCGGAGGACAGCGGAGTGATGGACATACGTCTCCCCTGGGTGGACGGGCACGCGGAGATGCGCGCGACGGCGGAAACGGCGTCGGTGGGGGCGTCGTCGCCCCGGTGGGAAAAAGCGTCAGACCAGGCTGATCGCGCTGGACACGCGCAGGAGGTCGATGTGCCGACGGGAGGTGAGCAGGGGGGACTTGACGATCCGGAGGGGCACGCACGACGCCCTGCGGCCCATCGGGCCGGAGACCGTCACCAGGCGCACCATGTTTCCCTACCTGTTCACTAGGCTTCCCTGGGGGGAGTGTCGGGGCGGTCCGGCGCGGCGTCAAGAGGGCGTTCACGCCCGATGACCTCTTTCCGCTCTGTTCAGCGGGCCGCCGGTGGTGTTGGGTGACCCCGGGACTCTCGGGAAAGGCGACCACTGTGTGGATCATGGGTTTTCTGGCGGCCGCCCTGCTGGTCGCGCTGACTCCTGGGGCCAACAATCTCCTGGCCCTGCGCCATGGCATGGCGCGCGGTTTCCTCGCCTCGATGACCGGCGTCTGCGGCCGTCTCGTCGCCTTCGCCGTCCTGGTCCTCGCGGTCGTGGCCGGTCTCGGCCCCCTGCTGTCGGCCTCGGAGTGGGCGCTGACGGCCATCAAGTGGGCGGGCGTCGCCTACCTCCTCTACCTGGGCGTCACCATCCTCTGGACGAGCTTCCGCCAGGGCGGCGGCGGCCCCCTCGATCCGCCCACCGACGACCGGCCGCCGCTGAACTCCCTGGCCCGCAAGGAGTTCTGGGTCGCCATCACCAACCCGAAGGCCATCCTGGTCTTCACCGCCTTCGTCCCCCAGTTCGTCACCCCCGCCCACGGCTCCGTCACCGCCCAACTGGCCACCCTCGGCGCCGCCTACCTCGCCGCCGAGGCGACCGCCGCGGCCGTCTTCGCGGCGGCGGGCACGGCGATGGGAGCGATCCGCCTGAGCCGCCGCGCCCACCGCCGCCTGGACCGGGCGACGGGCGGGGTGCTGCTGGGCATGGCGGGAGTACTCGCGGCGGAGTCCGCTTGAACGGGGCACCGACGTCGCCGATCCGCCTTCCGCTCGACGAGCAACTCGACTGCCTGCGCGCGGTGTTGTCGCGCAACGAGATCCTGACGGAAGTACTCGACCGCGCCGCGAAGCTGGATCTGCCCGGCTGGTACGTGACGGCCGGCTGTCTGTTCCAGACCGTGTGGAACGTCGCCACGGACCGGCCGCCGACCGAGGGCATCAAGGACTACGACCTCTTCTACTTCGACGCCGGTGACCTGTCCTGGGCGGCCGAGGACGCGGTGATCCGGGCCGGTCGCGAGGTCTTCGCGGGACTGTCGGCGGAGGTGGAGATCCGCAACGAGGCGCGCGTCCACCTCTGGTACGAGGAGAAGTTCGGCGTGCCCTGTCCGCCGCACGACTCCACCGAGGCGGCCATCGACAGCTTCGCCGCGACGACGTGCTGTCTCGGGGTGCGGGTGGAGCCCGACGGGCGGTGGCGCGTGTACGCCCCGCACGGGCTGTCGGACGTGTTCGGCCTGGTCGTGCGGCCGAACCCGGTGCTGGCCCCGCGGTCGGTCTACGAGACGAAGACCGCGCGGTGGCGGGAGCAGTGGCCCGGGCTGACGGTCCTGGACTGGCCGTAGCATCGGCCCATGAGCCAAGTCCTCACCATCGCCCGTCCGCCCGGCGTCCGGGGAGTCCGGCTGGAGACCGGGCGGGGCGTCTTCGCCGCGCTCGCCGCCGTGCCCACGGGCTCCGCGCGACGCGGTACCGCGCTGCTCGTACCGGGGTTCAACGGCAGCAAGGAGGACTTCCTGCCGCTGCTCCCGGGGCTGAGCGAGGCGGGGTACGCGGTGTACGCCGTGGACCAGCGCGGGCAGTACGAGACGGGTCCGGCGTCCGTCGCCCCGGCCTACGACAGCGACTCCGCCGCAGCGGACGCGGTGTCGCTCGCCGAGGCGCTCGACGCGGGTCCCGTGCATCTGGTGGGGCACTCCTACGGCGGCCTGGTGTCGCGCCTCGCCGTACTCAACCACGTTGCCCCCGAGACCACTTGGGCCTCCCTCACACTGATGAACTTCGGCCCGGCGGAGGTCGGGACACCCACGCGGGAGCGGCTGGAGCTACTCCTCGACGCCCTCGGCAGCATGGCCGTACCCGCCCTGTGGCCGTATCTCCGCCCCGCCGAGGACGGCATCCCCGCGGACGTGCTGGCGTTCCTCTCCGAGCGCTGGGCACGCAACGAGCCCGAGGCGCTGCGGCTCGCCGCCCGGCAGTTGCTGACCGAGCCGGACCGCACAACCGACCTCAAGGGCAAGGGAGTTCCGCTCTCGGTCGTCTTCGGCACCCCGGACGACACCTGGTCGGAACAGGAGGCGGAGGCCATGGCGCAGGCTCTCGGCGCGCCGTTCACGAAGATCCCCGAGGGGGGCCACTCCCCCAACGTCCAGCGTCCGGCGGCGGTGATCGAGGCGCTGACGGCGTTCTGGTCGTCGCTCGCGAGGTAGGCGTCCGCGAGGAACCCCCTCACGAACTCGTCGGCGGCCCCGGACGCCCCTGGTTGTACCGGCGCGCCGCCCGGTCGTTCAGGGCGCTCCCGGCCGCCCGCGCCGCACGTACCCACACGGGACCGTGCCGGGGACGCAGCACGCGCCCCGGCCACATCGTCCCG